>NZ_JBFOFP010000003.1:0-380573 GCF_040887305.1 Enterococcus sp. C57
GTAATGTTGCACTTGACACAAATAACTAAGTGGCACTTCTTCTCCTTCCCATTCTTTGCTAAAAAATTGATTCGCTGTTTTACATTCAAGAATGGCATTTTCTCCTACTACATCACGATCGATATTTGCTCTTAAGAATGGATGTAACGGATGTTCAAACACTTGGTTTCTTCTACGGACCTTTTTGCCTGTTCGTTCTTGAAATTCTTTGGCAACAACTTCTTCTAAAACATTGCCCCAATAAGCTGGTTCGCTCTCTGAATCTTTTAATTCAATTTGACCCGTTTTCTCAAGCCATAATTGATAAGGGGATTTGTATTTATTCAATCCAAGTACTGTTGCGACATCAGAACCACCAATACCTCTTTTGCGGTCTTCGAGCCATTCTTGATGGCTCATGTCTAAAGTTGATTTACTCATCTTAATCCTCCTCAGTTTGTGGTCTTCCCCAATCTGGAGTATTTAGGTATTGATCTAACGATGAGGCAAAGTCATTCATTAAACATCATCTCCTTTGTAGCCTTACATGCAGGACAATCGCAATCATTAGTTCGTATACATTCTTTAAACTTATCGTTCATTAGTGTTAGTACAATTGTTTGCAAAGCAAATGTTCCACCAAATACAACAGTTGCTTCATCTACACTTGGATCAATCGCCCCAAGAGTGATGGCTACATCACTTTCGTTACACTCATGTATTAGTTCTTCAATTAAATTTTTAATTTTTGGATTCATATGGTAAAATCTCCTTAGTTATGTTTTTTTATGTTACCGATTAGCGACGGCCATCGCTGGTCGGTCTTTTTTGTGTTGGCATTTTGAAACTTTCTCTTACAGCAGTAACAACTACTAAAGTTCCCCAATAAATCAGCGCATATGCCGGGTTGATACTTGTCAGTATGATTGCTACAAGACACATAAGCAAAGCGCTTTTGACAGTCATTTTAAAAACCGTTCTCATTGCTTCACATTCCTTTCTAATTAGTATTGCGTTCTTCCCATTCCTTCACTAACTCGAAGTCATACTGCAAAACACCTCGAACCCTTCGAGAAGGTAACGGATCATTTTTTGAATTCGTCCATTTAGAAATAGTAGCTAATGAGACACCGAAATATTCAGCAATATCTTTAGCTTTCTTCCAAACTCTTTCTTTTGGTTGCTTTTTTTGAACTAAAGGGACCACTCTTTCCATTTGTGAAATCTTCATTTTAATTCTCCTTTCATGTATCCTTGACTGATCCAATAAGTTAAACGCTGCTCGCTTAGTTGACGAATATCAATTCCAAGAATTTCGCATAGTACACTGATCAGAGTCATTTCAATCATGATCTCGTCTAAAAACTCATATGCATATGAAATGATTTGCTGACGATCCTCAGCGGTTAAATAATCCTCATTTTTGAGAAGAATTTTCTCAACTTCTTGTTTCTTTTGTTTTCGCTCATCGGATTCTATCATTTGAAGCTTATCTAGTGACGAGGGGTCTCTTCTATAAACATCTCCATCAATTGATTTAAATAATCCAAAAAATTTATGGATTACATGGAGAGTAAAATCTGAATCTCGAAAATGATCAGTTAAAGCTTGAGCATTTTCTAACGTCACAGGCTTAGTATTATGTGGCGTTGTCCAATCACTCAATGACTGTTGAGATACATTAACTTGCTTTGCTATTTCTTTCTTCGTTTTGCCACTCTTATTTATCACCTTGATTAATGATTCTCGAATGACAGCTGATTGTTTTAACAGTTTAAACACCTCAATTTCTTATTCGCCCATATATCAATACGAGCAATTTTTTTATACTATTAATTTAAAGAATCAAACAAAAGCTGTTTCGTCTAATTCACGTTCAAGCTCTTTTTGAACTTCTTCAACTAAAAGATCAAGTTGAACATCTGTAGCACATTTGATGATGTGTACTAGTCTAGGTCTTGCATCAAGTACGATGTTTATTTTTTCTTGGTGTGACATAAAAAGCACTCCTTTTTTAGTTAACTAATATTTGGTAAACAATTGAAACAATAATAGAAAGTAATATTGACAAAACTATCGTACAAAATTTACCTTCAAGAAAATCTTTATTGTTCTTTTTTATTTGATCGCCTCGTTATGTGTCATTTTGTTACTTTGATAGTTAAAAAAAATAGTCCAATCAAAGGATAAAACAGTAGCAATTTTCATAGCTACATATGGACTAGGACTTCTCTTGCCACTCTCAATCATACTATAATAAGAACGCTGAATTCCTGATCTTTTAGCTACTTTTTCTTGAGTTAGATTTTGTTGCTCTCTTTTTTCAATTAGCCATTTCCTCATCATATACCTCCTATTTACGTGTCATTTCGTTACAAACACATTATAAGTAACATATGGTTACTTGTCAATGAAATAAGTAACAAAAAGTTACTTGTTTTTCGATTCATTTATACGTAACAGCATGTTACCCTTTATATAGAAAGTGGGTGTCTAAATGTTTCCAGAAAAAATCAAAGAATTGAGGCTTTCAAAGAAAATGACACAACAAGAAGTTGCTGATAAGTTAGGAATTACTCGCCCTGCTTATACAGCCTATGAAAGTGGAAAGAGAGAGCCTGACTTTTCTATTCTTCAATCTTTAGCTAATATTTTTGATGTTACTACTGATTATTTATTAGGAAGAAATAAAACGCCAAAATGGGCCGATGAAAATGATTTAATTGAGTTAGATAAAATGCTCGATTCCAACGTTAACATGGCTTATGGTGGTGAAACATTAACAGATGAAGAGAAACAACGGGTAAAAGATGTTTTAACTGGTCTATTTTGGGAATTTAGAAAAGAAGACAAAAGTAAAGAGAAGTGATTTTCTATGGAGATGGACGTAATTAGTCTAGTCGGTAGACTAAAACAAAAATATAATTCTGCTAATCCCTTTACTATTTGTGAAAAAATGGATATTCAAATTAGATACGTTCCCTTTTTGAATAACCCAAAGGGGCAATTTCAAGAATTATTAGGACGCTCAATTATTCTTCTAAATCACGAACTGAAGTATTCTGAAGAACGGTTCTATATTTGCGCTCACGAACTTGGTCACGCTATATTTCATCGTGGGTTATCTAGCTATTACGTATCAACCAAAACATCCAGAAGTAAATCAGAGAGCGAAGCGAATTGCTTTGCCGCTAATCTCATTGTTTCTCTTTATAAAGAAGACAACGATAAATACCCTAGAAAAGTCGAGGAATTAACAAATTTGTATGGGCTTCCTGAAAGCGTGTATAGATTTTTAATTTAATTGGTGGCTACTACTTCCTGCCCTAAGTGGGAGTGAAAAAAATACCGGAGGAAAACTATGGAGTTAGAAAAATTTCAAGATACATTAAAACAATTAGGAAAACGAGTTGTTGAGCTTAAAGATAGCATCGGAACCGAGGAAGCTACTAAAACTTCTCTAATTATGCCTTTTTTCGCAGCATTAGGCTATGATTTATTTAATCCAACCGAATTCGTACCAGAATTTACTGCAGATGTTGGAATAAAGAAAGGTGAAAAAGTTGATTATGCAATTGTTCTTGAAGGTCAACCAACTATACTTATAGAAGCAAAATCAATTAATGAACAATTAACAAAACATGATTCTCAATTATTCAGATATTTCGGCACTACAGTATCGAAATTTGGAATATTAACTAACGGAGAAGAGTATAAATTTTTTACTGATTTAGATGAACCAAATAAAATGGATCTTACACCATTTTTGACTGTTAATATTACTAAAATTAAAGACAGCCAAATCCCAGAATTAGCTAAATTTCACAAAGATAATTTTGACGTAGATAAAATTACGAGCTCTGCAGCTGAGCTTAAATATTTAAATTCATTAAAAAATTATCTTTCTTCTGAACTCAATGATCCAACTGAAGATTTCGTAAAATATTTACTTACTGAAATTTATGATGGTATGAAAACTAAACAAACCGTTGAAAAATTTAAACCTATTATAAAAAAAGGGCTAAACCAATTTATTGCTGAAAGAGTAAATGATAAACTGAGTGCTGCTTTAAAGACATCCGTCACTGTTGAGGACAATGAAACTAAATCAGAATCTAATACTACAGATGAAACAGATAGTGAAATTGTTACGACCCCTGAAGAATTAGAAGCTTATACTATTTGTAAAGTAGTCTTAAAAGATACGATTCCTTTGGATCGATTATTCTATCGTGACAATAGAAGTTATTTCAATATTTTGTTAGATGATAATATAAGAAAATGGATTTTACGTGTCCGATTTAATACAAACGGAATGAAAATTGAGCTGAATGATGAAAATCATACAGTTTATGAATTAAAAGAACCAATAGATATCTATAACTATTCAAACCAAATTATTGATGTTGTAAATAAATTTTTATAATAAAGCCTTCGGGCTTTTCTTTTTAGATACAAAAGAACATAAGTTCATATTTTATTTTTATTAGTACGAATCTTATCTAAATACACATTTTAATAAATATACCCAACTTGAAATATCTTACTATTGGGCATGAATTACGAAAGGATTGATTTTAATGGCCTCCATTAAAAAGTACTATTTAAAAAAATCAAAAGGTTACCGTTATGAAGTCTATGTATCAAATGGGATTGATCCCGGGACAAAGTTACAAAGAAAAATTCATAAAAAAGGATTTAAAAGTTTTGAAGAAGCTGAAAAATTCGCAAAAATCATTGAAGGACAAATAGCTTCTGAAGAATATATACAAAATAATCCTAAGAAATTAACTATAGAAAAATTCATGGACGATTGGATTAATAACTATAAAATGAATGTTAAAGAAGGAACAAGAATAGTTCATAGGGCAAATATAAAAATGTACATCAATCCTTATATTGGAAAATATAAACTAGATAAATATACTAGAGCTGATCATCAAAGATTCATCAATCAGTTACTTACTAAAAAGGGTTTAGGTAGAACTAAGGAAGGTCTCTCAGTAACAACAGCCAAAAGTATCAATGCCACTCTTAGCAATGCTTTCAAAAAAGCTATTCAGTTAGGATATATAAAGAATAACCCTACTAGTTTTGTTGAGTTTCCAAGAAATCTATCTGATAAAAAGAAAGTTAAATATTATACTTTTGATCAATCTGAACTATTTCTCGAATTTGCCAAAAAAGAGAAATCATTTATATGGTATCCCTTTTTTCTTATTATATTTGATCAAGGATTGCGAAAATCAGAAGCTTTAGGGCTACAATGGGCTGATATTGATTTTTCTCAGAATACACTTAATATCAATCGTGAACGACTTGGGGCTGCTGAAAAAGGACCTAACAAAGGTTTAATTATTACAGATGACACAAAAACCCCATCTGGTACACGATCATTGCCTATGACAAAACGATTAAAGAAAGCCTTATTGACTTTAAGAAATCAAGTAATAAAAGAATTTGGTTTTTTACCTGAAACAGATGACCACGAAGCATTTATTTTTATAAATACTTACGGTAAAAATAAAGGTATTCCAATAAGAGATCGAACCGTTAACGGTGCTTCTCATAGAATTGAAAAACGTGCCAATCTCCCCCACATAACTGTGCATGATGGTAGACATACTTTTGCAGCTAGAACGAGACAAGCAGGAATACCTTTAGAAGATATCAAAGATTTTTTAGGACATAAAGATGTTTCTACTACACAAGTCTATGCCCATATTTCTCCCGAAGTGAAAAAAAGATCAATGAACCAATTAGAAAACTATATAGAAGAGCAAATAAAAAAGCACTCAAATTGAGCGCTTTTTTACTTTCACTATCACTAAAACTATCACTAGTTTTATTTTCAAGCGAACATGTTTCTATCACTATTTTTTTAAATCTGACTAAAAACCTTATATTACAAACGTTCGTTCAATTCTTTGGCAAGGTCTTCAAAGCCTGGTTTACCTAGAAGTGCGAACATGTTTTTCTTATATGCTTCAACACCAGGTTGGTCAAATGGGTTAATTCCATTTAAGTAACCTGAAATACCTACAGCAATTTCAAAGAAGTACATTGTATAACCTAATGTGTAAGCATCCATTTCTGGAATTTTAACTAATAAGTTTGGTACGTCGCCATCTGTATGAGCCAATAAAGTTCCTTCAAAAGCTTTTGTATTGACGAAATCTACTTCTTTTCCTTCCAAGTAACCTAAACCATCTAGGTCTTCAGCTTGTTCTGGAATTGTAATTGATTTACGTGGTTTTTCAACTTTAACGATCGTTTCAAAGATGTTACGGCGTCCTTCTTGAATATATTGACCTAGTGAATGTAAGTCAGTTGAGAAGTTCGCACTTGAAGGGTAGATTCCTTTTTGGTCTTTACCTTCTGATTCACCGTATAATTGTTTCCACCATTCAGAGAAATATTGCATTCCTGGTTCATAGTTGATCAATAATTCAGTTACTTTCCCTTTACGGTAAAGGATGTTACGCATTGCTGCATATTGATAAGCTTCGTTTTCTTCTAGTTTATCACTTGAATAAGCTTTGCTTGCATCTGCAGCTCCTTGCATCAACGCATCGATATCTGCTCCACTAACAGCAATTGGTAGTAATCCTACTGCCGTTAAGACAGAGAAACGTCCACCGATGTCATCAGGAATCACGAATGTTTCCCAACCTTCTGCGTCGGCTTCTACTTTAACTGCACCTTTTGCTTTATCAGTTGTTGCATAGATACGTTTATTCGCTTCTTCTTGACCATATTTTTTAACAAGTAATTCTTTGAAGACACGGAATGCGATAGCTGGTTCAGTCGTTGTACCTGATTTTGAAATCACGTTTACTGAGAAGTCACGATCTCCGATTACTTCAATCAAATCAGCGATATAAGTTGAGCTGATTGAGTTTCCTGCAAAGAAAATTTGTGGTGCTTTACGTTGTTCACTATCTAATAAATTGAAGAAAGTGTGGTTTAAGAAATCGATTGCTGCACGAGCGCCTAGGTAAGAACCACCGATTCCGATAACTACTAAAACTTCAGAATCAGATTGGATTTTTTTCGCTGCTTCTTTGATACGAGCAAATTCTTCTTTGTCGTAATTAGTAGGTAGATCGATCCAACCACGGAAATCACTTCCTGCGCCTGTACCTTCACGTAATACTTTATCTGCCATTGATACTTGGCTTTGCATGTAACCTAACTCATGTTCATTAACAAATGGTGCTACTTTTGAATAATCAAAATGAATATGTGCCATTTTTTATTCCTCCTTTAAAAGATCAATATACAGCTTATACTTTACGTTTTTTTTTACAATTTTTCAAGCAAATAAATGAATTGAAGCTAATATTTACAAGAAAATTTCAAACACTAAACTAATCCTTGCGCATACATCACTTTCGCTACTTTTTCAAAACCTGCAACATTTGCTCCTAGCAATAGATTTTTTTCATTGCCATAAGCTGCTGCCGTTTGGCGACACGTTTGATAAATATTTTTCATGATTTCATCTAATTGGCGATCCACTTGTTCACTTTCCCAAGACAATCGTTGAGCATTTTGACTCATTTCTAATGCTGAGACAGCGACACCGCCGGCATTAGCTGCTTTCCCAGGACAATACCACACATTGGCTTTTTCAAAAACATTGACAGCTTCAAGAGTACATGGCATGTTTGCGCCTTCTGCGATGATTTTCACACCACATTCAACCAAGTTGTTAGCAAGCGTTTCGTCTATCTCGTTTTGAGTAGCGCAAGGAAGAGCGATATCTGCAGTTTCTTTCAAAGTCCAGACAGATTGACCAGCATGATAGACAGCAGAATCACGTTTTTCTGCATAAGCGGTCAACCGTTCCCTTTTTTCTTCTTTGACTTCTTTTAATAGTGCCAGGTCGATTCCTTCTGGATCATAGATAAACCCACTGGAATCAGAACATGTGATGACTTTCCCACCTAATTCTTGAACTTTTTCAATGGCATAGATGGCAACGTTTCCGCTACCAGATACCAGAACTGTTTTTCCTTCAAAAGAGTCTTTTTCTGCTTGTAAAAGATGTTTGACATAATAAACCAATCCGTATCCAGTTGCTTCCGTACGAATCTTACTTCCCCAAAAATCTAATGGTTTTCCAGTAAGGACACCGGCATCATATTGTTTTAATCGTTTATATTCTCCAAACAAATAACCGATTTCTCTGGCACCGACTCCGATATCTCCAGCAGGTACATCGATGGATGGACCGATATGCTTGGATAGCTCCAGCATGAAACTTTGACAAAAACGCATGATTTCATCGTCTGATTTTCCTTTTGGATCAAAGTCACTTCCGCCTTTTCCTCCACCGATTGGTAGACCAGTTAGACTATTTTTGAAAATTTGTTCAAAAGCTAGAAATTTAAGAATACTTAAATTCACACTCGGATGGAATCTCAACCCGCCTTTATAAGGGCCGATTGCTGAATTGTACTGAATGCGGTATCCACGATTGACTTGCCAGTTTCCTTCGTCATCTTGCCACGGCACGCGAAATTGAATGATTCTTTCTGGCTCTGACAACAATCCTAAAATATTGCGTTTGATGTATTCAGGATGTTTTTCTAAAAATTGAGTAGCTGAAGGCATAAATTCATCAATGGCTTGTAAAAATTCGACTTGTCCTGTGTCTTTTTGATGAATATTATTTTGAATTCGTTGGACGTATTCTGTTGCGTTTGTCATTGTTTCACACTCCTTTTATAATCTTCTTTTATTTTAGCCTATTTTTATTAGATGCTCAAAACATTTCCTGCTTTCTTTTCATAAATATGCTACACTTTCTCTGAGGTGAGGAAATGGAAACAACCTATGATGTGATTGTAGTCGGTGCTGGAACTAGTGGTATGATGGCTGCAATTAGTGCGGCTGAATATGGCGCAAGGGTTCTCTTAATTGAAAAAAATAAAAAAGCTGGAAAAAAATTATTAATGACAGGTGGCGGAAGATGTAATGTCACGAATAACCGTCCAGTTGATGATTTGATTGCTCATATTCCTGGAAATGGCAAATTTTTATACAGTACATTTTCCCAATGGAATAATTTTGATATCATGGAATTTTTCGAATCTCAAGGTGTTCATCTAAAAGAAGAAGATCATGGTCGGATGTTCCCTGTGACGAATAAGTCAAAAACGATTATCGAAGCCTTGATCCATCGTTTAAATGAATTAAATGTTACGATGCTCTTTGGCACCCGAGTCGAAAAATTAGTGCATAGCGACGGAAAAATCTATGGTGTACGAACGGAATTTGAAGAATTTCAATCCTCTTGTGTCGTATTAACTACTGGGGGGCGAACCTATCCGTCGACTGGTTCTACAGGTGATGGCTATAAAATCGTTAAAAAAGTCGGTCACACTGTCACTCCCTTGTATGCAACAGAATCTCCACTGGTTTCTGAAGAAACTTTTATCAAGGATAAAACCTTGCAAGGATTATCTTTACAAGATATTTCTTTAAGCGTACTAAACAAGAAAGGTAAAGTCATCACCGAACATGTTATGGACTTGCTTTTCACTCATTTTGGGATTTCTGGACCTGCGGCATTGAGATGTTCAAGTTTCATCAATCAAGAGTTGCAAACGACTGGAGAACCTGTCACGGTCGTCTTAGACTGTTTTCCGAATCGTTCGCTTCAAGAATTGATCAACGAATTGACTGCTAAAAGCCTACAATCGAAGAAAACATTGAGTAATGCTTGGCATGGCTTTTTACCTGAACGCTTGCTTCTCTTTTTCCTTGAAAAAAGTGGATTAACGGAACAAACTGGTAGTCAAACGACAGAAAAAGAGATCCAACAATTTGCGGAGCTTTGCAAAAATTTTTCTTTCAAAATAACCAAAACTTTTGCCATCGAAAAGTCTTTTGTGACTGGTGGTGGCGTTTCACTAAAAGAGATCAATCCGAAAACATTAGAAAGCAAATTGGTCAATGGATTATTTTTTGCTGGTGAATTGCTAGATGTTAATGGATATACTGGTGGGTTCAATATTACTGCGGCTTTTGCAACTGGACATGTAGCAGGAATGAATGCCGCTTTTCTTAGCTGATTAAACGAAAACAGTAACGAAGGGAGTAGAAGATGTCTGACTCTTTTCGTTACTGTTTTTTCTTTTTTTAGTTGATAAACTGATGAATTGCCGACTGCATCACAGTACAAGATCAGCAAAAGTCCCTTTAGTTAAATCACAAATGGCTTGAGGTGCTAGCTCCATTTGGTGTCCTCTTTTTCCTGCTGATACAATGATCGTTTCTTGTGATTGTGCTGTTTGTTCTAAATAAGTAGGAAATAATTTCTTCATCCCAATTGGCGAGCAACCACCACGAATATAACCAGTGGTAGCTTCTAAGTCTTTCAGATGTAACATTTCTACTTTTTTGTTTCCAGATACTCTTGCTAATTTTTTTAGATCTAACTCTCGATTACCAGGAATGACCGCTACGATCGTTCCTGTTTTGTTTCCAACCGCTACGAGTGTTTTATAAATGCGGTGTTCACTTTCAGAAAGTTGCTCAGCGACAGAAGATGCACTTAAATGTGCTTCATCCCAAGCATACTCATGTTCAGTATACTTGATTTTCTTTTGCTCCACTAAGCGGATCGCATTTGTTTTCACTTGTTTTTTCTTTCCCAACATTTTCACCTTCAAATTAGATTGTTTCAATTTAATAATTTGATTATTGATTTTAGTTCCTTTACAGTGATTTGTCCAGGTGCTGATGCTTTTTCAGAGGTTAACGCACCAAAGGTCATGACCGAACCAGTCAAATTTCCCGATAAGCGCGAAATCATTCCGAGCTGTCCCATTGACATTGTAATCAGAGGCATGGACACAAACGCTCCTGCCCGTCTCGTTAGCTCCATCAAACGTAACACATCTCGTTCGTTATGGGGCATTACCGCTATTTTACCGATATCTGCACCAAGATGTTCCATCATATTCAATTGATACAATAAGACTGGATCAGCTGGGGTCTCTTTAAAATTATGACTGCTGATAATCAGCGGGATGTTGCGCTGTTTGATTTCTGCTAACAACTCTTTTTCAAGGCTTTCAATTTTGTCTAATCCTAAATCAACCATATCGACTAAACCAGAGCGGATCATCTGTAGGTACAACTCGTGATATGCTCGGATCGTTATATCTCGTTTGCCACCTTCTGCTATTGTTCTAAAAGTGAAAAGCACCGGTAACCCGTCGAGCATCTCATGGATCAGTACCAACGTTTCTGTGACTTTTTCATATTGAAAGACATCTTCATAATAATCAATTCGCCACTCCACTAAATCAGCACCAGCTTCTTTGGCTAAAATCGCTTCTCGCAAAAGTTCTTCACGAGTGTCTCCGATCATTGGCGCACAAATTTTAGGATGTCCTTTTCCTAAGTTTAGTCCTTTCACTTGCACCATCTGTCCTCCCCCCTTATTTCCTAATTTGATAGATAAATACTTTTAAATAATCCCCTTCTGGAAAGGCTTCAATGGTTTGGAAATCTTGTGGTAATCGAAAACGAGTGATTTCTTCATATTCAACATTGGCTAGCATTAGTTCATTTTCGATCATTTTTTTGAACTGATCGGTACTCACGTTAGCTGCGTTCGTTGAAGCGATAAGCGTTCCCTCGTCCGATAAAATAGCCAAGCTATCTTTAACCAATTCGCCATAATCTTTGGCTACTCGGAACACTTTCTTTTTGTTTCTCGCAAAACTTGGAGGGTCAAGCACAATGAGATCATAAGTCAGCTGCTTTCTTTTAGCATATTTAAAATAGGCAAAAACATCCATCACAATGATTTTTTGTGTCTGAAGATCCAAACCGTTGATTTCAAATTGTTCCTGTGTTTTTTTCAAACTTCGCTTTGCTAAGTCAACACTCGTGGTCTCCAAAGCACCACCCATTGCTGCCGCAACTGAAAAAGCCCCAGTATAGCTAAACATATTCAAAACAGACTTTCCTAGACCAAGTCCATCGATCAAAGCTCCTCGGACTTCTTTTTGATCTAAAAAGATGCCTGTCATCAGCCCTTCATTCAAATAAGTGGCGTAAGAGACGCCATTTTCTTTGATGATTAAAGGTTCAGGAGCTGTTTCTCCATAAACATACTGACTTTCAGGAAATTCATTTGTTTCAAAACGGATTTTTTCGTAAGCACCCTTTATCTCAGGATAAACTTGTTGAAACGCTGAGAAGAGCAAATGTCGGTAAGTATAAAGAGTTTCATTATACCAAGAAAATACTGCATAGTGTTCATAATAATCAATGATCAGACCACCGATGCCATCCCCTTCTCCGTTAAATAAACGAAATGCTGTTGTTTGTTCATCTATGAAAAAAGCTTGTCTTTTTGCTTTAGCTTCAGAAAACTTTTTCTCAAAAAATGCCTGGTCAAACGTTTCATTTTGTTGACTCAAAACCCAACCGATTCCTTTGTTTTGTTTACCTAAATAGCCCTTAGCTAAGAAATTATCTTGTTGATCAACCAATTCGATCCACTGCGTGGTTTCATTGTACGACTGGACCAAATCTTCCTTTTGAATCAATGGATAACCGTTCTTGATACGATTTCCTGCTTTTTTCTTAATTTGTACTTTCATTGACTCACCTACTTTACCTTTATCATTAATCAGTATACCAAATATTAAGCAGGCTGTCTTAGTGCTAGCGTTCACAAAAGAATAAGAAATCCTTAATCACCGGTGTAAGCGTTTGGTTTCGATTGACACTGGATTTGCGTACTAGTAAAATAGGATGGAATATGTAGTTTGAGCAATCATAACTTCATAACACTCTGTAAATGAGAAGAGTGGGGAAAGGGAGATTACATTGAGACGAATAAAAACACCCGCCTTTTTGAATAAAAGGCTCGGATTTTTTTCTTTATTAGCTGTTTTACTTTGGCTAAAAACAATTTTTGCCTATTTGTTTGATTTCAATTTAGGCATCGAAAGTGGCATACAATACTTTATACTGTTTATCAATCCGATCGCTACCACGTTGTTGTTAATGGGGATTGCGTTATATGTGAGACGGACGAAGGCGTCTTATATTACAATGATGGTCATTTATTTCCTATTGACTTTACTGGTGTTCTCTAACGTAACTTATTATCGTGAGTTTACGGATTTTATTACGATCAATACCATCTTGGGAGCAGGAAAAGTAGCTAGCGGACTTGGAGAAAGTGCTATTCGCTTATTTAGACCATATGACGTCCTTTATTGGATCGACTTTATCATTGTCGCTGCATTATTGATAACCAAAAAAATCAAAATGGATCCACAACCGATTCGTGCACGAATGGCTTTTGCGATCTCGACTTTGTCAGTCATGATTTTTTCTGGAAATTTATTTTTAGCAGAAGCCGATCGCCCAGAGTTATTGACTCGTACTTTTTCTAGAGATTATTTAGTCAAATATTTAGGTATCAACGCGTTTACCGTCTATGATGGTATCCAGACTTACCAAACGAACCAAGTACGAGCAGAAGCAAGTCCTAATGATCTGAAAGAAGTAGAAAGTTATATCAAAGATCACTATGCTGAACCAAATGATGAAACATTTGGTATTGCTAAAGGAAAAAATGTGATTTATATCCATTTAGAAAGTTTCCAACAATTCTTGATCGACTATAAACTAAAAGATGCCAATGGTGTAGAACATGAAGTAACGCCATTTCTGAATAGTTTATATCATAGTAACAGTACATTTAGCTTTGACAATTTCTTCCATCAAGTTAAAGCAGGTAAAACCAGTGATGCTGAAACCTTATTTGAAAATTCACTATTTGGTTTAAATCAAGGATCGTTATTCACTCAATTAGGTGGAAAGAATACCTTCCAAGCTGCTCCTGATATTTTGAGTCAGACACAAGGTTATACGAGTGCCGCCTTCCATGGTAACGCTGGTACATTCTGGAATCGTAATGAGACCTATAAAAAATTAGGTTACAACTATTTCTTTGATGCTTCTTATTATGATGTCAATGACGACAATTCATTCCAATATGGATTGCATGATAAACCTTTCTTCCAACAATCAGTACAATATTTAGAACATTTACAACAACCTTTTTATTCTAAATTTATTGCGGTATCTAATCATTATCCTTATTCTAAGTTTACAAACGAAGAAGCAGGCTTCCCGCTAGCTACGACAAATGATGAAACGATCAACGGATACTTTGCAACAGCGAATTATCTCGATACAGCAGTTGAAGAATTTTTCAACTATTTGAAAGCTAGTGGTCTTTATGATAATTCTGTCATCGTCCTTTATGGTGATCACTACGGAATTTCTAACTCTAGAAATAAATCGTTAGCGGAACTAGTGGGTAAAACCAGTGATACATGGACCAACTTTGACAATGCACAAATGCAACGAGTTCCCTACATGATCCATCTTCCTGGACAAACAAATGGTGGAATCAATCATACCTATGGCGGACAAGTGGATGCATTACCTACTCTACTCCATCTGTTAGGAGTAGATACCAAAAATTACAATCAGCTAGGACAAGATCTCTTTTCTAAGCAACATGATCAACTTGTTACTTTCCGTGATGGTGATTTTATTACTCCTAAATACACTTATTATGGTGGAACGATTTACGATAACAAAACTGGACAAGCCATTACAGAACCGACTCAAGAAGTTCAAAATGAGATTGATGCATTGAAAGAAAAAGCGAATAAACAGCTAGCTGTTTCTGATCAAATCAACAATGGTGACTTACTCCGCTTTTCTACAGATACTGGGTTAGACCCAATTGAAGCAAGTCAATTTGATTACAAAAACGGCATGAAACAGTTGCTTGAAAAAGAAAAAGAACTAGGTGACAAATCAACAAGTGTCTTTAGTCAAAACAATAACCAATCAACAAAAGATCTATATGAAACCAAAACTTACCAACAAATAAATGGGACACAGACGAGTGATTCAGTTCCTTCTTCTGAATCTGATAAGTAGCTAGCCTTTCTTTCAAAAGGATTACGTGCCCATAGAAGTAATGATTATAAAAGCTAAGATTGACGAAAACCAATTCTTGTTTTTCGTTAATTCTTAGCTTTTTTCATGCACTTTAATTTGAGTTACTCTGGCGTTTTTCTAGAAAATAGAGCTTAAACTCACGTATTAGAACCATCCATGAACATTGGATTTTATTCACAAAATATAGCGGAACAGTTGATTTATCGTCATTTTCGTTTATTAAAAAATAGGGATTTCCTGATTTTACTATATGAATTTCATACTTTATTCATATTCATTTTCTATAATTTAAAATGAGGTGAAAGTGATGAGAATACTCCGCTATTCAGTTGCAAGAATGCGTTATTATAAAAAACAGACACTCTTTAGTTGCTTATTTACAAGTGTCACTGCTTTTTTATTGATGCTTGTGTGTAACTTATATCATTTACAATCAACACTTTATGCACAAATTGAAGATCGTCTTAGTTTCTTGGACACGACGTCCTTAAAAGTACACTTTCCGTCTTTTCTATCAGTGAAACAATTTTATGTCGAGCTGATCTTGTTGTTACTGTTCTTGTTTGTTGGCGCATTTATCTTTTTCTTTCAGCGAACATTAAAACAAGACCAACGTGAATTGATCAACTGGCGTTTAGCTGGTTTATCGAAAACTAGAATTTTTCTTTTGATCATCTGGCAAATGATCTTACCATTACTGATCTGTTGCATACTCTTATTTATTGGAATTGTGCTTTTTCAAAACATTTATCAAGCACTGTTACAACATCTTAATTTTTGGAGTCTAAGATTATTTGAATTACCTGACACGCATTCACTTATATCGACTACTCGACCATTAGCCATACCGATGGATCAACAAACTTTTTTTAAAATTGATTTTGTAAACGATGCTTTTTTCTTCGATACGTTTAAGAGTTTCCTACAAACGGTTGGCCTTCTTATCTCCATCAGTCTATGTATTAGTCTCTTACAATTTACGATTTTCTATCAACGTCTAAAAAAAGGTAAGGTGATCTTTCATGAATACATGTAAGCCAAGAATGTCTTTAGGAGAATTAGCTGTTATTCTTTGCCCAAAAGCAAAACAAGAAGAACTATTAACAGCGCTAAAAGAACAAGCGATTGTATCGAGTCCCAAACAATTACTTATCGTCCAAAAAGATTGGCCTCTCTTCCCTTATTTAAAAACTAAAGATCAAGTACTACTGAATTTATCTGAAAATAAAAAAGAACGTTTATCTTTTCAAGAAATGCTCAAGATTGATCCAGCACTTCTTAACAGAGAACCTGATCAACTCTCTCTTTTTGATAAAATCAAACTTCAATTGTTGCATGCGTTACTTGCTAAAAAAGACAAACTCATCATTGAAGAAGTGCTGGATGAACTTAAAGTAATTGAAGCACAAGAAATTCTTGATCTATTTGATTATCTAGTCAAAAACAAAAAAATTGCCATTCTTTTACTGACTCATGATGAAACGATTGCTCATAGTCAGTATGTCGACCAAATCTATGATGAACGATAAAAAGAGGTCGTGGAAAGAGCAACTTGACCTATGTAATAAGGATGAAATTCACAGCTTCCTATGTTTTGAGAGTTTCATCCTTATTGCCGAAGATCAGTTCTTTGAACACTATTTAGCTCCTCTCTTAATTGTTGAGGAATTGCTTCTTGAACGCCGTTTATTCGTTTTTAGAGATACTAAAAGAGACTGAACCAATTTTTGGATCAGTCTCTTTGTTTATTTTATTTCTACATCTGGTAATTTAACTGTAAATGTTGTTCCTGTCCCCAGTTCGCTTTCTACTTCCAGTTTTCCTTTATGAAGCCGAACTAGCTGTTGAACGATTGGAAGTCCTAGACCTGATTCCCCGTATTTTGTATTCTTTCTTGAGGGATCAACTTTATAATAACGGTCCCAAATACTCTTCATTTGTTGTTCAGTCATTCCGATACCTGTATCCTTAATTCGGATAATCGTTTCTAGATAACCTTTTTCTAAAGAGATCGTGATCGTTCCATTTTCTGTAAATTGAATCGCATTTTGGATGATATTCACCATGATTTGCACAAATCGGTCATAGTCTGCATACACTTCCACATCATCTTCTGCTTGTAAAACTAAAACATTCCCTGCAGCTTCTGCTTTTGTTTCAAGCTGTGCCACAATATTTTTCAATGTTTCTGTACCATTGAATCTTTTAATAACCATACTGATTTGATTGGTTCTGATTTTTTCATAGTCTAGATTTTCGTTAACTAAGCGTATCAGTCGTTCTGTTTCATTTTTCATCAAGTTGATCGCATTTTCTCTTTGGTCTTCAGGAATTGCATTATATTTTAGACCTTCAAGTAATCCGTTGATTGTGGTTAGCGGCGTACGCATTTCATGAGAAGCATCTGCCATAAATTGTCTTCGGCGGTTTTCTTGCTCTTCGATTTCAGCCTGAGATTCTTTTAAAGAATTCGTCATTTTGTTGAAGTCATCCGCTAATTCATCAAATTCATCTTTATCATGAACTGGCAATTGGACATCAAAATTTCCATTCGTGACTTCTTTCGTTGCATTACGTAAACGATTGATCCTTTTAACCTGAAAAGCAGCAAACGCATAACTCGCTAATATAGCAACAATACTTGAAAAAATAAAACCTTTAAACAGATTCAATGTGACCGATCGAACACTATTATCGATATTTTTAGCCGGTTGACTAACAACCAAGCCACCATAAAATTCATGATTTAAATTAAAAGGTACTAAGGCATAAGACGTCGCTTGATTTTGTCCTAGTATATTTTTGTTGGAGGTAAATTTTACTTGTCTTCCATGACGCAGATTATCCCATTGTTCCGCTTTAATCGTAAAGTTCAATACCACATTATCAGTAGGATAAATGACCCGTTCGTTCTTATCGATAAAAATAAAATTGACATTTTGTTCTGATAAGACTTGTTCCGTTAATAATAATGCATTTTGAAACGCTTGATCTTGGCTTAATTGAGGAAACGTGTCTGTGTATGTCTGTGTTGTCTTCTCGACAGATTCTGCATAGCCAAAAAGTTGTTGATAATTATTTTCTTCAATGGTTTGCTTAGTCAGTTGCGTAAAAGAAACACCTACGATCAAAATGATCATCGCGATCATTCCGCAAAAGGCTAATAACTGCTGGTAAAGATAGCGCATTAGGCCACACCAGAATCATCAAATTTATAACCTACGCCCCAAACCGTTTGAATGACTTGTGGTCCAACCTTTTCGATTTTTTGTCGAAGCTTTTTGATATGCGCATCAACCGTTCGTTCATCACCAAAGTATTGATAATCCCACACTAATTCCAGTAATTGTTCCCGAGAAAATACTTGGCGTGGTTTTTTAGCTAGTGTAAATAGTAGATCAAACTCTTTCGGTGTCAAACCTTCGATTGGTGCTTTATTTAAATAAGCTTCACGTGTTTTTGTATTCATCTTAAAGTGATCTGTTTCGATATCGAAGTGATCGTCCGAGTTGTTTGTTTCTTCTTTTACCTCTACCAATTCACTACGACGGTGTAAAGCTTTCATTCGGGCAATCAAAGTTAGTGGACTAAAAGGTTTGGTCACATAGTCATCTGCACCCATCTCTAATCCAATAACCTGGTCACTTTCAGAATCACGAGCTGTTAACATAATGATCGGAACTGTACTAGAGACTTTCCGAATTTCTCTTCCAACAAGCATACCATCCATCGTTGGCAAGTTCAGGTCTAAAGTGATCATGTCCCAGTAATTCGGTCTTTCTAAAAAAGCATCTAGACCTTCTTTTCCGTCATATTTAAAGGTTGCTTCCCATCCTTCATTCAAAAAAAACATCTGCATCATTTCAGATACGGATTGATTATCTTCTATCATTAAAATATTCATTTTTTATTTCCTCCAATACTATCATCGAGTTCTTGTAATTTTTTTTCAGTTAAGATAAAAATCGGCATAATTGGAAAAACTAAAACCAACATCTCGATTATAAAATAGTTTGTCTGTCCAGTTAATTTTAGTAAATAGCCGATCAAGGCCATCAATAAACCGAAAATAAAAAAATATTTTCCACTTGTTTTTTGTGCTAACCGCCAGTGAACATCGGATTTTGTGGCTCGCGGTGAGTGGTAACCATAAAAAGGCAGATTCCCTTTAGAAGGGATAAAAAGAAACAAGCAACCTAGGATAGTCAAAAATACTCCGACAACTAAAAAAATCATATGATCCCTCCTAAATTTCTCTTTCTAGTATACTCTAAAAATCAACTTGAACCAATATATTCGGGAATTCTTCACGAAAGGTTTGTCTTTTGTTCATTCTTTGTTAAGATAAGGGTAATCGAATAAAAAAGGGGTTTTTTTTGTGTCAAATTATCGTGCAATTACTTTTTTTGATCTTGATGGAACACTGTTAGATGCTCAATCAAAAATCACACCAGAAGTGGCCGAAGCAATGCAAGCACTACAGGCAAATAACGTCCTGCCAGTCATAGCAACTGGACGAACTGAAGCTGAAATCAAACATATCATGTCAGATGCTGGTATTTCCTCTGCAGTTACGATGAATGGTTCTTACATCAGCGTGGATGGTCAAGAAGTTCATTCTGAAATAATCGCAACTGAAGACTGTCAAAAGATGCTCGAACATGTCCAAATACAAGGGCACCAGCTCTCATTTTATAACCATCAACATATTTGGTGTACCGCACACACACAAACGATGATTGATGCCTATAACTTTATCCATTCAAATGTACCAGAAATCAATCCGCAAGCTTATTTGGATCATCCAATCAATATGTTACTTATCCTCTCTCAATCTGGGGATGAATATTATCATGAACAATTTCCTGATCTAACTTTTTATCGAAATGGTCCTTACTCGATTGACACGGTCAAAAAAGGAATCTCGAAAGGTGCAGGAGTGAAACGTTTAAAACAAGAATTAAACCTTGTTGATGTGCCTACATTTGGATTTGGTGATGGACCAAATGACTTTGCACTGTTAGAAGCATGCGACAACAAGATCGCGATGGGCAATGCTTATAATGATCTCAAAGAACTATCCACTTTTATTACAAAGAAAAACACTGAGGGCGGAATCGTTCATGCGCTCAAACATTTTGACTTGATTTGATTTTTAATCGAAAAACGATGAAATTCTGCTGATAAGGATGCTAGCTAGTAGAAAGGTGATTCATCTAGCCAATATCAGGTGAATGTTGAAAGCTTTTTAACTAGATACGATGTATATTTCCGAGTAACTGAGAGATGATTTTTTACAGTATTAGCTATTGAGAATCATCTCTTGATACTTCGGACGATTTGCTTTTTCCGTGATCGTTTCTCATTGAAAAAATTCAATTTTGTGCTATAATATTAATTGTATGAAAAATACACGTAACCCTTGTTTATAACGGGGACGTTACGGATTCGACAGGCACAGTTTGAGCTTGAATTGCGTTTCGTAGGTTACGTCTACGTTAAAACGTTACAGTTAAATATAACTGCTAAAAACGAAAACAACTCTTACGCTTTAGCTGCCTAAAAACAGTTAGCGTAGATCCTCTCGGCATCGCCCATGTGCTCGAGTAAGGGTCTCAAATTTAGTGGGATACGTGACAACTTTCTGTCTGTAAGTTGTTAAAGAGATCATCAGACTAGCGATACAGAATGCCTGTCACTCGGCAAGCTGTAAAGCGAAACCACAAATGAGTTGACTATGAACGTAGATTTTTAAGTGGCGATGTGTTTGGACGCGGGTTCGACTCCCGCCGTCTCCATTGTGAGATTTCGGTAGATTTCACTAAATGCTTAAATCCTTATTTTAAAAGGATTTAGGCATTTTTTATTTTCGGTAGTTTTCGTTAAATGAAATTTATTCAAGCTCATTTTCAAGTCCGAAAGATTCATCTCTCACGCTGATTTTTCATTGGGTCCCACTCAACTATTTTTTGATTCATGCTAAAATTATATGGAAACAAAAAGACACGACCTAAATCGTGTCCGAACATTCATATATGAAATGAAAAATATTTGAATCCACTATTCTGTTTTTTCTTCTAGTCGAATACTGTTTACTCCCCAATATGCAGCAACGCTTCTATTTCTCTCGTTATTCTTATCCATAGTAATATCACCATCATTGTGAACTGGATAAATTGTTTGTGTCTTATAATTTAATGGTGGAACAACTATATCCATTTCGCCACTCTTCATTTGCTTTTTAATGGATTCAGTTTGGCGACTATAACTTACATAATTTTTATAGATGTCTGCAGTTCCATTGAAAAACAATAATAAAAAACTAACTAGTAAATAACTGAAAATCATAGAAAAAACAACTTTATTGCTTCTATCAAAATTTGTTAATAATTCAAAAAGACTAATTACTATAGATATGAAAAGAAAAATAACTCCTCCAAAATAAGATCTAGACCAAGATAATGCAGTTGGAGAAATTGCAAGCACTCCTATTGTCAATATACCTCCCACGAAAAATAACGAACTTAGAATATTACTAAGTGTAAAACTACTATTTAAGTATGATAAAACAAGCAAAGCTAATCCTATCGTTAGAGGGAACATGGCATTATCCTGTAACGCATGACTGATTGCAGGGATTGCATCAAGAATTTTCCAAGCAGTTGAAAGCGTACTTCTATGAAAATAAGTCGCTCTGATATCGTTCCCAGGTGCCATAACCATAAAAAGAAAACCTACAATATTTCCAACAATACCTGCGATCATCCATTTTTCAATTTTTTTCTTCTTATAAAAATAGGAAAGAACAGTATATGCTATAACAATGAACAACGTTCCTCCGGAGGTATTTTCGTTACACCAACCAGCTACTATACCTAAAAGAAGCATGCCTATTGTTTTAAAAAGACTATTATTTTGTTCTTCAGATTCTGCTATATATCGATGATAAACCAGAATAAAAGATAACATAATCACCATTGCAGTGAGATAATTTACAGAACCAGCCAACCATAAGTAAACATTATTGAAAGCTGGGGTAAATGTCCACATTAATGCAAAGATGATAAACGCTTTTAGATAAACATTCTTAGTAGTTCGCTCTTTTACTATGGAAGAAAACATAATAATTTGATAAACCAATAGGGAAAACATGCAAGAATTATACACATTAAAATATATTTTTGGAAGTTTAGTAAAAAAACGAAAAATAATATGGACTACCGATCTCCCAGTCCAAGTCATATATTGTTGATACTCATCAAACAAAATTGTTTTTATGCTTGAAGTCTTTACAAAATAGTAATAATCGTCGTGTACCAAAGGAGACATACTATTTAAAAGAAGCATAAAACCAAAAATACAAAATAAAACAATAAATAAATGTCTGTTGCTCTTAATTTTTTTAATCATACCACCCAATTAACTCCTCTTTATCTCGAAATATAACTTAGTATAACACAGATTTAATAGTGGTTGTGCCAAATTAAGAGATACAGAATTAATATCCTAACCAATCATTTATCCTACTGCTCAAATCAAGTAGCGCTATCCTTCAAATGACTTTCAACAGCTAAATGTTCTGTTTCCCCGACTCTCTTCTCATTTTTACTACAGTGCATTTGATTGTCTCTACGTCGCTCATAACATTTATTGATTTGTCGATAATACCTTGATGCTTCTCCTGTACATTGTTCTGACTCATTACAAATCATCAGTCCGATGAACAGAACTACAAAATGATTTGTTTAGAATTTGCAAATACAACATCCAATATATTTTCATTGCATACAATCCTTCATCGTTTTAAATAACACAATTCCTTAAATGGATATAGTAAAAACTATATCTGCTACAAAAATTTTACTAGTCGTTTGATAAAGTAATAAACGACATGCTGCGAATGTAAATGCACTATCTCTTGTACCCTCTCAATAAAAAAACTTACTTAATCGATTAATGATTTAGCAAGTTTTTTTATTGTTCTAGAAAGTTGACCAGAATTCGAACTGTTGATAAAAGTTGACTCTATACTTTTGATGTTAGTAAGATTCACCGCTATCAAAACATATACACAACAATTTTTTATTCAATTACTTGAAAAATCTAGTCCTATTTTTTCCATAGCACAGAAAAAGATTACGTTACTGCTAGTCGTATAAAGATTGTAATAAAATACTGGATTAATCAAAGTAATTAAAATATTGCTCTGGTGATTCACCTACACTTTTTATGACAGTCTCATACTCGCTGTCATCATCAATTACACGTAACACTTTACACTGAAATCTCCAGTCATCGCCAAAATCAAATACAAACTTAAAAGCATCCCCTTTTTTTAGTCCAAATTGATAGAGTCTACAATCACAAGTATGGAGATATTCGTTATCCTCATCCATTTCTTTCATATAATAGCAATTATTAGAACTCCACGCGTAATTGTCCATAAAGAAGGCATGTGCATGATCGTTTACAAAATCAAACGCACTTAAAATAAACTCAGCAAAATCATCAAGTGTCTCATTAGTTGATACACAAAGGTGACGATAACAACCTGTTCCTGCTGAAATGCTAAATATAATTGCTTGATTATTTCTTTTGATTGTTATTTTATTTCATTCTTTCTAAAAAATAATATCTGTCTAATACTTCAGCCAAATCATCTGCGCTTTTTCACACTACCGCTTTGATTCAGAGGAATAGCTACTAATAGTATATCGTTGGTAATGCTAAAAATTCCACTGCATTTTATGATTATCTCATCAATCGTCAATTTCAAAAATATCATCATCTAATTGATTGAAAGACGTTTTGCTTCCCAAATCCAGTTCGTCTAGTACATCTTTAGCCACGTTGAAGAAACAATAAGTTCCCAAAAAAAGTAGCAGAAAAAATGGAACAGTGACTTTGCGACTTTTAATTACGCCATACATCAAGAGTAAGAATGCGGAAATAAAAAAGATAAACATAAATATTAGAAACATACATACCCCTCCTCATTTAATAATTGATTATAAAAGATAGGAACTGGCCTACTACCAAAGAAAATCAGCGATATTAAAAATCAACTCCTCAATGCTAACCCACGACTTTCTAACTAAAAGATATTTTGAAACTTGTTTACGTCATTTCAGCGCTCACTACATCATTTAATACCTTTTTATTTTCCAATAGTTTAACCAAAAATATACAAATTTTTTTCCTTTTTTTATAATTATTTCTTTGAATGAATCATTTTTTTGTTTTCAGAAATTGAAATACGCTTTACATTATCTTCTCAAGTTTGGTTTGGATTGGTCACTGAGCAAGATCAATTCTCTTTCTTCAATTTCTGATTGTCATGAAATCAGATAAGCTTTAAACTTAACTTAGAGATATTCACAACGAGAAACATGTTTCATCATTGAATGGTTGCGTTATTTCTGATAAGAGAAGAATAATTTGATCCTGAACGAAAGGAGCCCACGTTTTCAATTTTTATAAATTATCTAAAAAGCGGGAGATTATTTATCTAATTTAAGCACTCGCAACTCTTTATTTGCTTAGAGGGCAAGTCTTCTTCTCTTGAACACTAAAGAAAATAGAAAGGAGGAAAGCAAGTGAAAAAAAAGAGCGTTCGTTTATTGGTTTTATTCACATTGTTGTTACTTAGCGCATGTGGGTGTCAAAGGAAAAAAGACGAGCAAGCAAATCGTTTAGTTAAGGATCTAAAAGCAAATGTGTGGGTAATTGAAGGGACGGACTCTACTGATGATCCCAAAATGACCCTTACCTTTTCTAACCGTAAAGCTAGTTTTAACTTAGATTTTTCAAGTATCGATTACTCTGTAGACGATGAATCCAATAGTGTACATATGAAGAAATTTATCAAACAATTCAGTAAGCATATAAAAGAAGAGTTTCGTTATACGATTAAAGGAGATATAATGACTTGGAAGGAACTTTGGTCTACAAGTGACATCATGTCTTACAAAGTCAGTAAGAAGAATGAAACGATTATTCTCACTCCTTTAAGCGAGGAAGAAACTACGGAGACAAAAAATCTCGTGCTTATCCCTTACAAAAAAAATACCAAGTAATGAAAGATAAAATTTTATTATCTAGTCTCATTATAAAATTGAATGATTCTGAACATTTTCCTATACTAACGATTGAATCTAAGCATTCCCTGCTGACTGATACATATAAATCGCATAATTTGAACAATAAGCAACCTTGAACTAGTTAGATTTTGGTTATTTCTCAGTCATTATGACAAAGTTTACTCACATAGATCAATAAAGAATTAACAGTTTTATCCGATCCCGAAAAAATAAGTATCCTGTCCGCTATCACTGCCAGTAAATAGGAAGCGAGAACAAAAACACAGGCCCCCGGAAGTATCTAGATACTTCTGGAGGTCTGTGTTTTTTTAGTTATTTTTCATTGAATGATTTTTAATCTTGTTTTATTCTATTTTTTCTCTTTAATATGTAACTGATCCCCATTACCGTTACTAAAAGTGCCATTCCTAAACTGCGCAATAAGCGATTTTGTTGCTCTCCTGTTTTTGGTAAAGTAGCTTTTCCAGATACGGTGGTTTTGGTCGTACCTGTAGAATTATTTTTTGTGGTGCTACCATTTTTTGAAGTTGACGTTTGATTTGATTCTTTCTTTTCGGTACTTTCTTTATTTTTATTCGTTTCAGTTGTGGTATCCACTTTACTTTGATCTTGTTTGTTGTCGTCATTCTCAGTTGGTTTATTTGGTTTATTTGTTTGATCCGTCTTTTCTTGGCGTGTAATTTCTGAGATGACTGATTTTTCTCCGGCTTCATTTTCTGTATAGTATTGAACTGTTTCCCCATTTGCTACAGCTTTAGATAAATAAATCGTCGTCGGTTCTTCTACTTTTACATCTACTAAACGAGAAGAATTGACCTTTTCTTGTTTGGCTTTTCCGATGATTTCCCCGTTCAAAACAACATACATCGTTGTTCCTCCTGGAATAACCGCCGTCATTTGTTTTCCTTCTGTACCATAAATGAAAGCAACGTTTTCTGCTAACGCTACTGTTGTTTTGATTTTCTTATAGATAAACGTGATCGTGTTTGTTCCCTTTTCAATCATGACTTCTTGTATCGCTAACTTCGGATTAACTAGTTCATATCCTTTGATTAGCAACGCTTCTTCTTTGTGAATCTTCCCAATCTCTAAATCAGTTATTACTTTTTTCTCCGCAATTGATTGACCTTGCTCATCGATATATTTGACAGTCAGATCGGCTTTTTCATTTTCTGACGGTGATGTTTCTTTGGCTTTATATATAAATGTAATGGTGTTGCCATCACTTTGTACTTCTATCGTTTGGACTTTGGCACTCAGCAATTCGTATCCTTCGATAAGTAACGCTTCTTCCGTATATGTAGAGCCAACCTCTAAGTCTTGGATTATTTTATCATTAGCAATCGATTGACCATGCTCATCAATATATTTCACAGTCAAATCGGCTTTTTCATTTTCTGGCGGCGTTGTTTCCTTAGTTTCATATATAAATGTAATGATATTGCCTTCGCTTTGTATTTCTATCGTTTGGACTTTGGTACTCAGCAATTCGTATCCTTCGATAAGTAACGCTTCTTCTGTATGTGTAGAGCCGACTTCCAGGTCACTTATTATTTTATCTTCAGCAATCGATTCCCCCTTCTCATTAATATACTTAACAGTTACAGCTGCTTTTTCTTTAGTCACTGGATTTTCATCATAACGGAAAGTAATGATATTGCTATTTGGATCCTCGGAAACATTGATTGTATAAGTTTCAGGCCCTACGATCGTGTAGCCATCAATCACCAGTGCATTTCCTATGTATTCTGTTCCAATCTCTAAATCATTAATTACCGTAGGTTCGGCAATCGGTTGACCAGTTTCATTATGTAAATACTGCACAGTGACTGATGAGAAGCTTTCTTCAGGACTATCTTCAATTTTTTTATAATAAAAATTGTGATACATCTCTGGCGTTTCCATATAAATAGTCACTCTATCTGGAGAGATCAATTCATACCCTTCTACAATTTCAGCGAATAAGGATACATCATTTCCGACAAAACTGACTTCCTCTGAAAACCAAAGTACTTTTTGTGTATCTACATCTATCCCATTGACATATACCCGTCCTACTTCCGGTTCAGGCATGGATAGGTCCAATGTTCCTGAATCATGTGATGGTTGTTGCATCTCATCAATCATTTCGATTTCGCTTATGACATTGGTTGCTGCTAATACATTCGGTGCTAACAAACCCACTACAGTAGTCATCAACAATGCTGAGTTCATAATTGTTTTCATTTTTTTTATTTTTTTATTTTGCTTTCTTTTCGTCATTTAATTTATCTGCTCCCCCAGTTATATTTGAAATTTGGCTAACCTAGCTTTTTCTTACTTTATTCTAAGGTTGGTTACTTTTATTTATGTACTTGAATCCGATTATCCGCCTCCTTAAAAAACGTTATTTAAAATAAACAGTAGTAGTTTAACCTACATATTAATGTTACCTGTAACATATAAGATTCGCAAGATTATTTTATTATTAAACCAAGGTTTTCTGTGTGTTAAAATAAAAAAATATCTAGTTAAGAAATTAAAATTATGATTTTTACATTCTTAAAAAAATTCACAAACGTTATTTAAAATCCGATTCTGTTTATTTAGTAAAAATGATTGATTAACAAAAAAAGCCCGTCACGGTAAATGATTAATCATTTTACCATGACGAACTGGAAATTATTTAGTTACATTTTATAAAATAGATTTAACACATAACTTCTTTAATCAAAAAATTAGTTTACTGTTTGAGAAACATTTATTTCTGTCTTCTTACTACTATACTGACTCATATTTTTAAATAATTGTTGAAGTAACGGACTTTGATTGTGTCCTTCAATCGCTGCTTGATCACGCCAATTTTCAACCATGACAAATTCATTTTCAATATCGATTGATTCGTACAATTGATAGCTTAAGCACCCGTCTTCTTTTCTTGTACTTGCAACAAGTTCACTGACTTCCGCAAGAAATTCATTTCTTTTTTCTGGTTTGATTGAAAATTTTGCATTGATAACGATCATTTTTCCACACTCGCTTTATTTAAAAGTTGTAATTTTTTCTGGAGCCAATCGAACAGATTCATACCCTTCTTCTACTGCTTTCCCAACAGATAAGATCATCACTGGAACGTAACGTTCCTTGTCGAGATCAAAAGCTTCAGCCAATTGGTCTGCTTCGAATCCCCCGATTGGATTTGTTTCATAGCCGTGACTACGAGCAACTAGCATGAATTGCATTGCAGCTAAACTAGCATCAATTTTCACAACGTCATTCATTTGTTCACGTGTAAAGTTTTGGTAATAAGGAAGGATCGCAGCAAGTTGTTGGTCTCGGACTTCTGCCGGCATCTTACCTTCTGCTACTGCTTGATCATAGATTTCTTCCCCATATTCGTAGCAGTTCATGTCCCCAAAGATCATAACCATTGCAGATGAAGTATCATTTTGTCTCGTGTTAAAACGGATCAATGGTTTCAATTTTGCTTTTGCTTCTTCACTTTCTACCACCACAAAACGCCATGGTTGCATATTAACTGAAGATGGTGCTGTTGTTGTTTCTTGTATCATTTCTAACATTTCTTCATGAGAAATCTTAACCGTTTCATCATATACACGAACGGATTTTCTTCCAAATACAACACTTGAAAAATCATTGTTTACTAATTCTTTGCTCATTTCTCTCTCTTCTTTCTCCTAATGTAGTTAATAAAGTTTATTCAATAATTTTGTTAGTTCGGTGATTTCTTCATCGGTCAACGAAATGCACAAAGAGTCAGCGGACTGTTGATGATTATTTTCACACTTAGCCAGTTCTCGTTTGGCTGTATCCGTCAGTAGAACAAATACTTCACGATTATTCGCTGGATTGCGTTTTCGTGAAACATAGCCTTTTTCTTCCAATATCTTCAAATGTCTAGAGATAGCTGCATTGTCTATTTTTAGATCCGTTTGAATTTGATTTTGTAAGCATTTGCCTTTTTCCCATAAAAACATCAGCATTTCATATCTCGTCAAACTGAATCCAGTTTCTTTCTCGAACAAAGCTGATCCTTCTTGACTGATAATTTTGATTTTATAGAGTAACTGACTGAGTTTTCTTAAATCCATCTCCATCCTCCTTCCGTTGACTTGTCAATTATTGACTTATCAATAATATAAATGTTTTAGTGAGACTTGTAAAGCATAAAAGTTTGAATAACAAAAAAAAAGAGAAAGCTATTCCTCTTTCTCTTTTAAACTATTTTTTATTTATGAGACAAGCGCTGGTTCATAAATTTTTGAAGAAGTTTCAAAAATGGCTTCTATAGTAGTTAAATCATATACATCCGTATATTTCGCAACCACTTTCCCACATTTTTCTAATATTTCTTCATGATCACTTTCTTGGTATTTTTCCACACATAACACGATACAATTTTCTAATTTATTAATGACTTCACCTACTACTACATGCTTTAAACCGATTGGCTTACACGCATATTTTTGTCCCAAAATGATTTCTTCGTTATTCATATCTCATCCACCTTTAATCGTTCTAACATTTTATAAAATGATAATAACATTAAAATTAGATTATGAAAACCAAAAACCATTATAATTTTAGAAAAAAATCAAAAGAACGACTATTTCGAGCGTTCTTTTGATTTCACTTGTTAAAGTTATTGAATTTTTTAAGAAATAACATCTAAAGGCACGATATCAATAAGCATTTCTACGTATTTCTCAAGATATTCTTGATCAATATGATCATACCCGCCTGTTACACCACAATCAATATCTAGAACGCCAATCAGATGTCCTTCTTTGATCATGGGCACAACGATTTCAGATTGAGCTGCAGAATCACAAGAAATATAGTTTTCATGTTTCTTGACATCATCAACGATCAATGTAGTTTTTGTTTGTGCTGACTCACCACAAACCCCTTTTCCCATTGTGATCCTAGTACAAGAAACACGACCTTGAAATGGACCTAAAATCAATTCTTCGCCATTATATAGGTAATAACCTGCAAAAACTGTTTCTGGTAATGTCTCGTTCAACAGAGCAGAAGAATTCGCTAAATTTGCTAGCCAATGATCTTCCGCCTCTAATAATCCTTTTTGCTGTAATAATAAAATTTGATAGGCATCTTCTTTTTGCTTTTCTGTCCACAACATCTCAACCACTCCTTCTATGAAAAAATTATAGCTTAGAAATGATTTGCTGACTAGTCATTGAGAAAAAACTGACCTTACTAGACAGAAAGACGGGAAAAGAACATCCTTCAAATATAAAATACTTTCATTATTAATTTTTAGCACGGACTCATTAGAAAATTATTCTGCTTGCTGGATCTCTTGTTCCAAGTTTGCATAATCTATTGTCGTTCCAATAAACGTTGGATCATCGCTGGGAAAATGTTGAACAAGTGTTTCGATTTTACTGATTTCGACAGTGCCTTTTGTTAGCTCAAAATCAATGACATGCCCTCCGAATTGTTTAGCTTCATCGATATAGTGCAAATGAAATCCAGCAGCTGCTACTCCTTGAAACAGTTCTGGCGTATAAAATCCAACTAACGTTCCTTGACTATTTGTTTCATGAAATTCAGGTTGAGACTCTGATATTTTTGCTAATCTTCGGTAAGGCTTTTCTTGTTTTGGCATAATACGTGTGTGGACTGTTTTAAACAGCCCAGTAATTTTTATCGCTAAGAATAAGTTGTTTCCTGCTTGACTGGCTAAAATTGATTGTTTTAATTCTTCGTCTTTTGTTTGATTTTCGACTTCAAAACGTTCATCTGTAATGAATGGGGTGATTGCTGCATAAGGAGTGGTTTCTTTTCCTGTCAGCTTAACAATTACGCCATCGGAACGTCCTTGATAAGCTTCACCATCTAGGAAGATGACTTCCCCATCTAATCCATGTAGCGTTCCCAAACCTAAAGTCCCGTGTTTGAGTATCTGTTCAATCGTCTCAGTACCATCCATTAGTCCTGCCATCAATGCTCCTAGTGTTCCATGTTGAAAAAGTATTCTTTCACTCATCTTAGCATCTCCTTAATAGAATTGATCTGGTAAAATCGTTTCACCAAGTTTTTCATTGTCACGGTAGTCGATTGGAATATCGATGATAACTGGACCTTGCGTTTTAAATCCTTCTTCTATTGCTTGTTCCAACTCAGCGACAGAGGTCACACGAAGCCCCTTAGCACCAAAAGCTTCTGCATATTTTACAAAATCAACCGGGCCAAAATCCACACCGGAAGCTCGTTGGTATTTCATGATTTCTTGAAATTCTACCATATTGTAACGACCATCGTTCCAAATCAAATGAATGATCTTCAAATTTTTACGAACAGCTGTTTCTAGATCTTGAGCAGAAAATAAGAAACCACCATCACCAGATACCGAAATGATTTGTGTCTTAGGACGTACTAATGCAGCAGAGATTGCCCATGGTAAAGCAACGCCTAGTGTCTGCATCCCATTGCTAAATAATAGATGTCTTGCTTCATAACTTCTAAAATGACGTGCCATCCAAATGTAGTGACTACCTACATCTACAGTAACAGTCATCTCATCTGTCACTTTATTTTGGAGTGTATTAATGACTTCTAGAGGATGCAAAATTCCTTCGCGGTCTTTTGTTGGCACAATATCACGCTCAGTTAATTTGTTTTGCAAAAAGGCTAAGTATTCTTTCGCATCACGTGACACTTGATGCGGTGTTAAAGAATCCGTCAACAGATCCAATGTTTCAGAGATATCCCCGATTAATTCTCTTTCTGGCTGCATGTAAGAATCAATCTCAGCTGGTGTTTCATCAATAACGATTACTCGAGCATCTTTTTCAGCATTCCAGTTTCTTGCTTCATATTCGATTGGATCATAACCAATCGCAATCACTAGATCACTTCGTTTCAATAACATATCTCCTGGTTGATTTCTAAACAAACCGACTCTGCCAAAGAAATAGTTTTCTAATTTTCTAGAGATCACACCAGCGGCTTGGAAAGTTTCTACCACCGGCAAGCCTGTTTTTGCTACTAATCTACGGATCGCTGCTGTTTCTTTTTTACTTGAACCTCGCATCCCGATTAATAAAACAGGTAATTTCGCTTCTTGAATACGTTCCGCTAAATAATCGATATCGCCAGCAGAAGCAGAACCTAATTGTGGATCTTTTAGAGGTTTGATGACTTCATTTTTTACAGTCGCATCTACCACATCTTGTGGGATACTAATAAAGCTTGCTCCTTTTTTCGAACTTTTAGCCATTCGATAAGCATTGGCAATCACTTCTGAAATTGTTTCTGGATCTTGAATTTCTGCACTATATTTAGTGATTGGCTGAAATAAAGCAGCATTGTCCATGCTTTGATGAGTTAATTTAAGTAGATCGCTTCGTTTGACTTGTCCTGCAATTGCAAGAACCGGATCACCTTCAGCCGTAGCGGTCACTAGCCCAGTTGCTAAATTACTAGCTCCAGGACCACTAGTAGCAATGACGACACCTGGCTCGCCTGTGATCCGTCCAATTGCTTGAGCCATAAAAGCGGCATTTTGTTCATGTCTCGTAACGATTAATTCTGGTCCTTGATCTTCTAACTCATTAAACACCCCATCGATTTTTGCTCCTGGAATCCCAAAAACATATTCGACTTGGTGATTTGCTAAACTTTCTACTACAGCTCTAGAACCTTGTTTCATTTCATCATCCATTACAATATTACTCCCTTTTCATTAAACATTCTCTCGAAAAACGCTTTTTTATTAGTACAGTTTTACAAACTGTTTCACAAAAAGAGTGTAACACAAATTTTTTCATTTGTGTAGTAATATGAAAAATAAGCTGTAGTTTCAGAAAAATTCATGAAACTACAGCTTATTTGATTAGCGATACGATTTTCCCCAAATAGCTAATCCAAGCAATCTCTCATCGATTTGAGCAACTTCAGGCAGTAGCCCCCATAAACAATAACCATTTTTTTCAAATAAACGTTGACTCGCTTGATTACTATCAAAAATAAAAGCTAGCACTGTTTCAATGTTTAAATGAGGGAGCTGTTTTTCTACAAAGTCCATAGCATACTGCCCAATGCCTCTATGTTGATAGGTCTCATCAATATAAATACTGATTTCTACCGTTTGATCATATGCTGGTCGTCCATAAAAATCACTCAAACTGATCCAGCCAATGATTTCCCCTGCTTCTTGCATGATCCATAGTGGGCGTTTCTTAGGATCATGGGCTTCAAACCATGCCAATTTATCCTCGATAGTTACGGGCGCTACATCGGCAGTTGATTGTTTTGTTAGAATCGATTGATTGTAAATTGCCACGATACGAGGTAAATCTTCTATAGTTGCTATAGAATAATGGATCATATAGTACACACCTTTTTTCGTTTAAAAACCATTATACCAGTTAAAATTTTGAAGACAAGAATTGACTGATAGAATTATCACGTTCTTTCACCAAAACAAACCCATTTAATCATCTATACGTTTACACTGCCCAATCAAATACGTTTTGTTTTGACAAATGGCAGTTTTTACTTATTTTTATTACGTTTGTATTGATGAATGATTTTTAACGCTCTTTTTTTCGTTTTGATATTGGGGCTCTTTAGCCGACGATAGGCACTCGCTAAGTCTTGTTTTTCCATTGCTTTCTCCCTTTTTCAAGTCTATTTTTATCAAATAAACCGTTCACGAACTTAAATAGTAATGATTACGATTTATACAAACAATATAACTTCCCCCAAAAAATTTGTCAATAAAAAATAAAATGAAATAACGATTATTTTATAATGTAAACAGCAAACAAAGATGGTATTATAAAGTAACAAAAAATTATCAAGGTGAGAAAATGAATAACACTCAATTAACGCTATATATATCCCTGGTCAAATTCCTCGGACAAGCTTTAGGGGAAAACTATGAAGTGGTTCTTCATCATCTGGAAGAAGGTCATTTTCATATCGCTGCCATTGAAAACAATCATATAAGTGGACGAGATATCCATTCTCCTGTTACTGGTTTCGCTTTAGAAATGGTGCGCTCAAAGAAATATCTTAAACAAGATTATTTAGTCAACTATGATGCACAAACAATCAATGGGAAAAAATTAAGAGGTGCCACTTTTTTTATACGCAATGATCAGCAGAAGATAGTCGGATTACTTTGCATTAATCAAGATATCAGCAAATATCAGTCACTCTCAAAGGAGATACTCGCATTAGCTGGCTTATCAACAGAAAAACAACCACTTGCAGTGTTTGATACGAATCACCTCCCCGAATCCGTTGAGATCTTGGAAGAAACCATTGAAGGGATTATCTACTCTATCGTCCCCTCCGATCTCTTGGACAAACAAACTCCTTTAAATAAAGAGTTGAAAATTAAAATCATTCGCCAATTAAATGAAAAAGGAATCTTCCAAATCAAAGGCGCTGTTTCACAAGTGGCTAAGATTCTCAACATATCAGATCCCAGCGTTTATCGTTACCTGAAGATTGCTGAAGGAGAAAAGTAAAGAGATTGCGAAAGCATCGGTTACCTCCAATGACAATAAGCAAGCATTTTTTTAACAGCTTCTCAGACATGATGGGCTTTGAAACTAAAGACGGCACTCCTCTTCACTAAGGCGTGCCGTCTTATTTCTTGGTTGTTTCACTTTTGAAACAGATGAAGGCTATTGTAAAAACGATCCAATCAGCGAGTTGGTATCAACTCATTACCTAGATATCATTTGATTACTAATTGAACACATAACTTTTCCCATTGTCTATTACTCTTCTTCATTTTTTTTATTCAATGGTGCCAAAAACGCTTGTTTATCAAATGTTCCTTCCCACTTATCTACCATAATCGCAGAAACCATTGAGCCTGCGACGTTCAACATGGTACGTCCCATATCAACAATCGGATCGATACCAAATATCGCTCCAATACTTGTGATCGTGTGTCCAAACCCTAAGCCATTAAGAGTAACTGTCGCAGCAACGGTCGCCGTACCAGGTACACCAGCAATTCCGATGGATCCTACCGTAACGACAACGACCACCAAGAAATAAAAGGATAGATCCATTTCCGCGCCAACAGCTGATCCCATTAAAACACCAAGCATAGCAGGGAATACACCAGCACAACCATTCATACCAATCGAAGTTCCTAAAGTAGCAACAAAATTTGCCGTTTCTTGAGACACACCTAGATCTTCTTCCAGATTTTTCAAAGTATAAGGTAAGGTCCCTACGCTTGAACGGGAAGAAAAAGCAAACAATAGTGTCGTAAATGCTTTTTTGTAAAAAACAATTGGATTCACACCCATGAATAGTAATAAAATGACATAAACGATCAACATCAAAAGAACACCAGTATATAGAGCTGCAATAAATCCCATCATTCCCATAATTGCTTGAATCCCTCTAGAAATAATTGTATTACTTACTAAGGCAACAACCCCATACGGCATCAACTTGATCACGTTAGTTAAAACGGAAATGACGGTTACTTTTAATGAGTCCAACAACGTAACAAAAGGTGCCACTTGATCCGGTTTTTTGAATTGTAAGAAGCGAATAGCTCCAGCAAACATAGCCGCTATGATCACAACCGATACAATACTCCCATTATCCCCCATCACACTAACAATATTGTTAGGTATCAGTTTCAAGAAAAATTCCGGGAAACTTTGCGAAGCAATATTACTAATACTTTCTGCTTTGTCTGCTGCCAAGTCTCCAGCAAACTCTGCACCGTTAAGCCGATAGAGTTTGACAACCGCAATCCCCAATGCCGCAGAGATAGCTGTAGTCCCTAGTAATGTTGCAAAAGTTTTTCCCGTCAAATATTTTAACCGTTCTCCTTTGACATCAATCACTACTTTGATAATCGATAAGAACACGACAGGAATAGCTAGCAACTGGATCATCTTCAAGAATCCTGAACCAACTAGGGCATACCAGGCATTGATTTCCGTTCGAGCAAATTCGGTATAAATTTCGCTATCGGAACCAATCAAATCAATGACAACCCCTAAAAGCAAACCAAGAATAAGAGCATAAATCATTCGTTTAGAGAAACTAATCCGTTTGTCTTTCAGGTACTTCATTACCCCGAGGGATAGAATCAGCAAAGCGATTCCTCCCGCAGTATAATAATTACTTACTTTCAGAAATTGAGTAAAAAAAGGTGCATCGATCAATTTATTCATCCCCTTTATTTTGCAGTATTTGCTACAACATTTAGTGCTTCCCACGTAGAAGAAAAAGGTGGTGCATAAGCAAAATCAACAAATCCTAATTCTTCAGTCGTTATTTGAGCGTGTATCGCAACAGCTAAGCCAGTCGCACGAAGAACTGTTTCATTTTTCCCGAATAGTTGGGCGCCATACAACACTTTTGTTTGTCGGTCATAAACCAGTTTGATCATGATTTTTTCTTGAGTTCCATAATAATTTGAGTGATTCATCGTCTCAATACAAGTCGTTTTGATATCTAATCCTTTTTCTCTTGCCATTTTTTCAGTGATACCAGTCGCTGCTGCCTCATACTCTCCTACTTTGATCGCACTGCTGCCTAATGTCCCTGAATATTCCTGCATCTGTACACCGCTAAGATTGATCCCAACGATCCGTCCCATTTTATTCGCTGTAGTCGCTAAAGGAAGGTAAATATCCCCTAAGATTCGATGGGGAATCGAAGCACAGTCACCTGCCGCAAATACATCTTTTTGAGACGTTCTCCCATATGTATCGATTTTAATTGCACCATTTCCTAACAATTCCAATTGATCATTCAAAAAGCTGTTATTAGGAACAAATCCAGCAGCAACGATCACCGCATCCGCCTGATAACTTCCTCTATTCGTTTTGACAGCTACCACTTGTTCATGATTTTTTTCGATCTCTAGAACAGACTCCTCTAAGGAAACCCTTACATTTTCTTCTTCAATAGCTTCTTTAATTTTAGTAGAAAATTCCGGATCAAATGAACGATTCATCAAGTGAGGAGCCATCTCGATCAAATGAATATTTTTTCCTGCTTTCGTTAACTGATCAGCTACTTCAATGCCAATAAATCCACCACCTAGGATGACAATATTTTGATAATTTGATAATTCTTGCTGTAGTCGTTTGACTTCATTAAGTTTTGTAATCGTATATACATCACTGGAATCAATACCAGCAATGTTAGGAACAAACGGCTTTGCACCGACAGCCAGCATCAGATGATCATAAGTTTCATGACTCACTTCATTTGTACTTAAATTTTTTACAGCTAACGTTTTAGTGGCAAATTCGATTGATTCTACTCGATGGCGCAACAATAATTTAATTCCTAAACGTTCGATTTGTTCAGGCGTTCGAGCAAACATCTCTTGTTCATCATTAAATTCTTCACCTAAATAATAAGGAAGCCCACAAGCGCCGAAAGAGATATAATCCTCTTGTTCAATCACGATGATTTCTGCATCTGGATTGACTCTCTTTGCTTTGGCCGCTGCGCTCATTCCTGCAGCAATTCCACCAATGATTATTATTTTCATTCTTTCTTCCTCTTTTCTTATGCTTTAGATAAAACCCATTCGATTTCTATTAAAGCATCTTTTGGTAAGGCAACGACTTGAAAAGCTGATCGTGCTGGGAAACGTTCACCAAAGTGTTCTGCGTACACTTGATTAAATGCTTCAAAATGATTCATATCAGTTAGAAAACAAGTCGTTTTAACCACTTGATTCATGGTCAAGTCTAGCTCCTCCAACACTTGTGATATATTGATCATGATTTGGTTCGTTTGTGCTTTAATCTCTTCAGAAACGATTACACCAGTGGTTGGATCGATTGGTAACTGTCCAGAAACAAAGATCAAGTCTCCCGCCACGCGATATTTTTCATATGGTAATTTGTTGCTACTCATTCTTTTCCTCCTTTAATAATTTTTTATCATAGAATACAATTACACTAAAAAATTATCATATATTTTTAAGGCAGTCAACCACTTTCAGAGTTTTTAAAAACCGCAAAAATTCTTTTATTTAAAATAAAATTATAAAAACTAATGTTATTTAAAATCTAACGCAAGCAATTAATTTCATTGATAATTTTTTATCAAGAAAGCGTTGACATAACGGAAATGAATGTGTTATTTTTGAGATACATGAAGTAGGTTTGGAGGAAACCCATATGAATATCAATACAAAAATTCTACACGATTACCCAGTCATCGACCCAGTTACAGGCGCATCGTCGATACCTAAATATCAAACTTCCACGTTTCATCAAAAAAATGTCTTCACTCACACAGGTTTTAGTTACACTCGTTTTGGTAACCCTACTGTCGAAGCGGCGGAAAAATGTATTGCTTCATTAGAAAACGCGCAGTTCGGTTTAGCCTTTTCATCAGGAATGGCTGCTATTAACGCTGTCCTGTTCCTTTTATCCAAAGGAGATCATTTAGTACTAGGTAAAAATATTTATGGTGGAACCTTCCAAAGCATCCATCTTTTCTTAGCTCGTTTCGGGATCGATTGCACTTTTGTTGATGAAACGGATATTGATTCTTGGCAAAAAGCGATTAAAAAAGAAACAAAAATGTTTTACATTGAAACTCCTTCCAATCCATTATTAACAATCACTGATATAAAGAAAGTGACTGAATTGGCTAACGAGTATCAGATCTTAACAGTTGCAGATAATACATTTATGACACCCATTTCACAACATCCTTTAGATTTAGGTGTTGATATCGTGATACATAGTGCAACAAAGTTTATCAATGGACATAGTGACGTTGTTGCAGGTTTGGTCGCTACAAATAACGAGGAGCTGTATCAGCAATTAAAGGAACATCAAAAAGCACTGGGCGGGATTTTAGGTCCTGAAGATGCTTGGCTACTATTGCGCGGCGTTAAAACGCTGGGGTTAAGAATGGAAAAATCAGTTCGAAACGCTAGTGAATTAGCTAACTTTCTCGTCAATCATCCGAAAGTAACAAACGTTTATTATCCTGGTCTTGAACAGCATGCTGGACATTCGATCCATCAAAAACAATGCGAAGACTGTGGTGCTATTTTGTCATTTGAAGTAGATTCAGTTAAGCAAATTGAAACCTTATTCACACACTGTCGTGTACCAATCGTAGCTGTCAGTCTCGGAGGTGTGGAATCCATCCTTTCTTATCCTTGGGCGATGTCTCATGCCAGTATGCCTGAAAAGGATCGATTAGCGATGGGTGTCACTGAAACTTTAGTTCGGCTTTCATGCGGGATCGAAGATGTAGAAGATTTGATCGCTGATCTTGATGATGCGTTAAATGCTATGTAGTTTCACTCACTATCTGATATTCATGGTGAATTCTATCATCGAAAATAAGCCGGATAGTCCCAAAATAGTTCCTCCTATTTGGGATTATCCGGCTTATTTCTTAGAGTTAGACACTTCCGACAGGCCTTCTTTTTCATCAAAATTTTTTATTTCATCATTGGTAAAAATTTCAGAACTGTTGTATTTGGGCTATAAAAGTTCTCTTAACCAACTGTTGGCTAACATGGACTAATATCTTATTGTTCTAATAAATACCGATCGTAATTCTCGATTTTCTTATGTAATCGTGTTAAACACTCTTGCATCTCATCGATCTTTTGAATCAAATGCTGTCTTTCTGTCATCAATAATTGCTTCCTAGCAGCAATTGTCTGGTCTCCTTGCTTACACAATTTATTGTATTCGATCAACGACTCAATGGATAGACCAGCATTTCTCATACAAATTGTAAAATCTACCCAGTTGAGGTCTTCTTCTGTATAATCACGGATTCCGCCTTTCGTGCGATGTACAGGCGGAATGAGACCAATTTTCTCATAATAACGCAATGTATCGGGCGAGATCCCTTTCGTTTCACTCACTTGTTTGATGTTCATAGGTGATATCTCCTTTTTTCTGCTCCATCTCGTTCATAAACGACTATCCTAACATTTATCTGCTTGGCCAAAACCAATAAACGAATGGAGATTTATGCATGATCATCGTCGCTTTTGAAACAACGTACAAAAAATGATCTAGTCTTTCGGCTTTCACTATAAGGGATTTTTCTCAAAAAAGCTAGCAGACCTCAAAGAAATTCGTAGAAGTAACGAACCATACAGCTCCTGTTACTTCTACGAATTTTCTCTTACCATTCACTCATACATCAAGATGTAGATTTTATTCTTTGTACACGAAATGCTTGATTCTTTGCTAAATAAAAAGGGCGTAAGTATGCAACCGTATTGGAAAGCGGCAAAATGTCTTTACTTAAATCAATGTTTAGCACTTCTTTCAAATACGTTTGACGAATCATAATGCGTTGCCATAATTCTGGATACTTTTCTTTGATTTTTCCTTGCAGTGCCTCATCAGCTAATACCACACATTCTTCCGCACTAACACCTGTATAACCCGGAACTGAAGGAATGATATCTAGTTGAAAAATCATCCCACTTTCAAGTATTTCTTGCGACTCTTGATAAATAGGTGAAGCTAACCACTCTTCATCTGCTGTCAAGTGACCAGGATTTAAATGCCAATGGAACTGTTTTTTTGGTAAAATAGTCTCAACTAGTTGATAAACTTCTTCGCCTCTCATCCCCACTTTGATTGTTTCTAACCAATGAACAATTGCTTGAAAATAAGGTTTAGCCACTTTTTCTAAATAATCCGCTTGCTCTGACGGAAGTTGTTTTTCATGTTCGATGACAAACCCTGTTCTGCTAGATAGACCACCTTTAAACCCGGTAGTTAATGACAACGCATCGCCAAGCTTAATTGTTTTATCGGTTGGGTAAAGATTAGCATATTCGAAACGTTGCCCTGTCGCAGCAATTGTCACTACCGTGTTCGGTTGTCCTTTTCCATTTAACAATGCTCCAATTTCAGACTCTTTTACACCTACTTCAATCTTGTTTAGTGCTTGTAACATGCAACTAGAAGCTAGATTGGCACCAAATTCATAATGAGCGATCTCATTGGCGTTATTTGTTCTCCGTATTCCTTTTTCCCCGATCAACAGCGAACTAGCATTTAGTAGTTCAGTCGTTTCACCTTTTGCTTTTTCGATTGCTTCAATAATAAAGTGAGGAACATCGAATAGCTTGGTCGCTTCTTTCTTCCGTGTAGTAAACATTTTCCAACCAACTACCCCGATTTTTTTCTTTTCAACGAACCCTAACGAGGTAAATAATTGTTCTAAAGGTTGTTCGTGATCCATTGGTTGATTCGGCAATGAAAAAGGTGGATAATGAACCAATTCTGATTGGATTCGTGCATGTTTACATAGTTTCAGATTTTCATTTCCCAAAATCAAGGTACTTTTTCCACTATTTTCCATAACAAATAATCCTTCTTCAAACCGTGGAATAAATCCCGTAAAATATTCAAAATTGCTACCATGCTCACGATCTGCATAAATGATTAGTGTGTCAATCGCTTCTTCTCTCATCCTTTGTATCATTCGTTTTTTTCTCATCTCAATCGTTTCATCTGTTAAGAAAACCGGTGAGACATCTGCAAATGTTTTCGGCTCAGTCAACACATCTAAAATTATATTTTTCTTTTCCATACTTACTCCTTTATTGATCTAATATAAGACATTCCACCTGATTATTTATCAAAGCTTGTTGTAACTGCTTGCTGGGAGGTTGATCTGTTACTAGAAAATCAATCTCTTTTAAATCACAAACCTTAAAAAAACCGGTTTTATCCATTTTTGTATGATCTGCTAAAGCAACCACCGTTTTTGCCTGTTTGACCATTTGGCGTTTGACAAGTCCTTCTTCTTCCGTATGAATGAATATTCCTTCAGACGATAAAGCAAAAACACCTAAAAATGTATAGTCTACACTGTATTGTTTTAATTTCTCAATAGTATCTGCGCCATGTAAAAAAAGTTGTGTTTTGTGCAATTTTCCCGGCAATAGCGTAATCGTAGTTGCTGACCTTTTTGCCAACAGCATCGCATGAGTCAAAGAATTAGTGATAGCTGTCAAAGGTTTCATCCCTATTTGATTGATCACACTTTCTACAGTAGTGGAGGAATCGAAAATAACCGATGAATTGTCTTTAATGATAGCTGCAGCGGTTTTTCCTAACTGAAGTTTCACTCCATTTAATTTAGTTGAACGTTGCTCATAATCAAAAATAGTTGCTTCTCTTTCTAATAAAATCGCTCCGCCGTGTGTTCTGCGAACTATATTTTTTTCTTCTAACTTCATTAAATCACGTCTGATCGTGTCTTTAGATACTTCCAGCTGTTCTGCTAAGTCATCAATCGCAGCATTTTGTTTTTCTTTCATGATTTTGATTATTTTTTTCAAACGAATTTCCCTCAGCATGAAACCGCCTCCCTTAAGTCACTTTACTACAGTTTGCAACTCTTTGCAATATTTTGCGATATATCGCATTTTGTCGCAAAAAAATTGCCAAATGTAATCAAATGATTTGTGCTATAATAAGCAGACAGCGATGATTCCGTTACTGATATGGAAAAATCTTATATAGGAAAGTAGATGAATCTATGAAAATCGTTCCTCCAAAAATTTCTCCCACATTACCACTTAAGCCCTTTTCTACAATCTATTCCGAAGAGGAACCAATGCTTGAAATGTGCAAAGTAGCCAATGACGAAGCAATCGAAGCATTTTTCGATCGTCCCCGTTTTTACAATATGGAATTTGATCACTGTCAATTTACAAATAGCGATTTTAGTCAGGTCGAGTTCGTAGATGTTCGCTTTAAAAATTGTGATCTTTCCAACGTCAATATGACAAAAGCCTCTATCCACCGAGTAGAATTTATCAATTGCAAACTACTTGGGACAACCTTTCAAGAATCAACGATTAAAAACGTTACTTTTAAAGATTGTCTAATCAATCTAGCTGCTTTTGGCTATGCTAAAATGGAGAATAATCAATTTTGCCATTGTTCACTGGAAAACGCCGATCTTTATCATTGTCACTTCAAAGGAATCGTTTTTGACAATTGTGAATTGAACGAAGCGAATTTTCAGCAAACCTCTTTAAAAGGCGTTGATTTAAGCTCCTCTAATTTTGAAACATTAAGCATTACGATCAATGAATTAAAAGGTTGCCAGGTCTCAACCTACCAGGCCTTAAAATTCTCTACATTGTTAGGTCTAATTATAAAAGAGTAAGTGAATAACCTAGGTTTAATTCCCTAGAAGTAATACGATGAACACCATAAAAAGGTCATGAAAGATACAGTAAGCTCTGGTTTGTTCGGAGCTATTTGTTTCTTTCATGACCTTTTTGAACTATCTTTCTTGGATCTAATACTTATTAAACAGACTTCACTGTTTCATCTTTATGTTTACGAGCGGTAATCACGTAAACGATAACCAACACCAATTTCAGTAATGATATATTCAGGCTTCAACGTATTTGTTTCAATTTTTTTGCGGATATTTGACATATTGACTCGCAAAATTTGGGAATCTTCGCTGTATGGTCCCCATACTTGGGTCATTAATGTTTGGTAAGTGACTACTTTACCAATCTGCTCAAATAAACATTTAAGTAATCGATATTCATTTTTTGTTAAATGGATTTCTTGGTCATTTTTATAAACCAACTGCTTATCAAAATCGATTTTCAATGCATTATTTACTACGATCAACGTCTGTTCTTCTTTGGTTTTCTTATGGCGTAAAGCTGTTCTTATACGAGCTAGAAGTTCGTTAGTCCCGAAAGGTTTGGTGACGTAATCATCTGCTCCTAAATCAAGGGCGGCTACTTTTTCATTTTCGTCCTTTCGTGCAGAAATCACCACGATCGGAAGATCCATCCGTTTCCTCAATATTTTCAAGAGATCCATTCCATCAATATCCGGTAAACCTAGATCAAGTAAAATGACATCAAATGTTTCTGCCTGTAAAGCAGTTAAAGCTTCCATCCCATTTGCTGCTACCGTTAATCTATATTGTTCTCGCTCAAAAACCACTTCCATGAAGTCGGTAATATTGGGATCATCTTCAATCAATAAGATCATCTTATTCATAAAAAACTCCTTACTTTAAATAGATTCGGACAATCGTTTCCCCATTATCGGCAATCATCTCCATTTGTCCGTTATGAGCACGAATGATCGTGTTGACAATACTTAACCCAATTCCCAATCCGTTTTTAGAATCAACAGGCACCTCATTTGGTTGAGTCAGATTATTTTGGATTTTTTGAAATTGTTCGATAGGAATCACACCCTTATTTCTAATCTCAATCCTCGTTTCTTCTCCATTTTGGCTCACAGTCAATCGTACAGGTTGCTGTTTTTCACCGTGTCTCAAAGCATTCTCAATCAAATTGAACAAAGCTTGTTCAATTAAAATAGGATCTGCTTGGATGAATAGCATGTTTTCTGGTAATACGACATCTAATTGGCTATCTGGATACACTTTTTTCAAATGACTATACACAGCTTCGATAATTTCTTCAATCGGTTCCGCTGATTTATTCACTTTCATTGTATTCATATTGATCCGTGTAATCGATAATAAATTTTCCACCATTCGAATCAACCATTGGGACTCATCTTGAATATCTTGCAATAATTTTTGTTGGGTTTCTTTCGACACACTTTTTTCATTGTTTAACGTCTCCGCAATCCCTGAAATTGCCGTTAATGGTGTCCGCAAATCATGCGAGACCGCTCGGAGCAAATTGCTGCGGACTCTTTCTCGTTCATTCTCAAGTTCGATTTGCTCTTTCTCATTTTTCAATTGATTTTGTTCCAGAATCGTTGCCAGTTGTGTAATGAGCAACTTTAAATAGTTTAGTTGATCGTTTTGTAGGTCGTGGGAATGACTTCGTTCCATTCCTAAAACAGCTACGACTTTTCCATTAGTAAGGATCGGTAAATAGAATCCTTTTGCTCCTCCGAGGGTATCGGTTCCATTTCCTGCTTCTTGTTGATTTTTTGCTGTCCAAACAGCTACTGCAATTTCTTCACTGATATTAAGTCTTGATTTTTTCCGATCGACACGATGCACACTTTTCACTTGTCCTTCAGAATCAAAGAGAACCACTTCCCGATCTAACAAACGTGAAAGATACGTCGCAGTAATATCAAAAATTTGTTGTTGATCTTGTGCCAACACATATTGTTTATTCAATTCATAAAGAATTTCCATTTGATGCTCTTTTTCCATAGAATAAACTGCTTGTTTTTTTAACCGCACCATTAAGTTACTAATCATCAGAGCAACTAAAAACATGATCAAAAGAGTGAACGGATAGCCTTGTTTATAGACTGTCAATGAATAAAGCGGCTCAACAAAAAACCAATTGAACGATAGTACACTAAGGATTGATGCTAAAGCGCTCCAAAAATAACCGGAAGTCATCCGAGCGACTAATAAGACGAAAAAGAGATAGATCAACATCAGATTTTGATCACCGACGTTCAAATACTGCATCAACTCAGTAATTAAAGTGGCACAAAAAACAGCACCTAATGCATACCCTAGATCTTTCCCGCCGCCTTCAATGATTTTTCTTGTATGAAATAAAAAAGACGGTCTAGTTTCTTGAAATGGGATCAAATGGATCTCTGTATCATTCAATCGCTTCAGCAATCGGTTTTCAAACGATTCTAAAAATAATCGTTCATACCATGGTTGTCGTAGATTCTTTCCCATGATGATATCTGTGATACCAGTCATTTTAGCGTATTCAACGATCGTTTCAAAGCTTCCTTCTTCTTCCATACTGATCACTTCTCCACCAAGTTTGTCAGCAAGTGGTAAGTTTGTCGGCGTGTCTTCATGTGAACGAATCTGAATCACGACCCATTGCGCACCTAAGCCCTGCGCTAATCTTGCAGTCCAACGAATACACTTTTCTGCCATTTTAGGAAAATCGTCATTAACAATAGTCAACAACTTGCTTTGGATTCGATTGGTTTGACTACTGACTTGATTGATATGATCGGAAGCTCTTTGGATCGCTAAACCTCTCAGATGGTTCAACTTTTGTGGGGTAAAAAAATTTTTTAAGGCTCGTTTTGCATTTTCGTTGGTATAGATCTTTCCTTCTTCTAACCGTAAGATCAATTCTTCCGGCTCAACATCGATCACTTTCAAAGATGCTTGTTGAAAGAAAGTGTCTGGCACGGTTTCTTTTACTTCCACACCTGTTACATTAACAACAACATCATTCAAACTTTCGATATGTTGCACATTAATCGTTGTAAAAACGTTGATTCCAGCATTCAGTAACTCTGCCACGTCTTGGTAACGTTTCTTATTTCTTGAACCATGCGCATTGGTGTGTGCTAATTCATCGATCAAAACTACTTCGGGCTTTCGCTTGATCAAGCGATCAATATCAGGTTCAAATAAAGTGATTGATTTGTAATTGATTTCTTTGGGTGGGATCTGAGGCATACCTTCGAGTAGTTGATTCGTTTCTGGTCGATCATGAGGCTCAATATAGCCAATCACGACATCTTTACCTAAGGCAAATAATTCTCTAGCTTCTAAGAGCATCGCATACGTTTTACCGACACCAGCCGCAAAACCAAAGAATACTCTTAGTTTGCCCTTCTTCTCTTGCTGTCTTTGCATAAAATCTTCTGATACACTCGATAACGACATCCTTTCCCCCTCCAACTTATCCTTTATGTAAGTCTGAGCCATTTTCCGATTGGTTAAGACCAATCAAGAAAATGGCTAGAACCGATTATGAATCAGACATCTGATCTAACGAAAGATTCAATTGTAATACATTAACGTATTTGCGGTCTGAAAACCAATCCTTATGGCTGTTTTTTTCTATTATAGCATAGATATCCGCTTCTTTAAGACCTCGCTCTTGAGCGATTTTTGACACTTGAAAATTGGCTGCTTCCACACTGATATCCGGGTCTACACCACTTGCCGAAGCAGTCACTAGATCCACCGGAACTTCTTTTTGCGCTGGGTTTTCTTGAAGTTGTTTTTTCGTTCTCTGTTCCACACGTGAAGCCTGTTCCTTGGATACCGGTGACAGTTGGCTAACTTTTTCATTCCGTCCAGAAAAATAGCGAGTTGATTCAAAAGGTTGCCCAATCAACTTCGAACCTATGACTTTCCCATCATTGGTAACTTGGCTACCATTAGCTTGTTCATTGAAAAATAGTTGACCGACCCCGGTAACTAGTAATGTATACCCCCCTCCAAAAACAAGTAAACTTAACAATAAAAAACGAATACTTCCCATAACTGTTTTTCGCATCACTTTTCTCCTTTACAAAATCACGAATGATAAAATGACATCAATCAGTTTGATAAAAATAAATGGTGCAATGACTCCTCCTAATCCATAGACAAGTAGATTATGTCGCAGGATTTGACTAGCTGGTTTTTCCTGGTAAGCAACACCTTTCAACGCTAACGGGATCAATGCCACAATCACCACCGCGTTATAAATGACCGCAGATAAAATAGCTGTTAAAGGCGTACTAAGTCCCATGATGTTCAATTGATCTAATTGTGGATAGATGCTATAGAACAAGACTGGGATCACCGCAAAATATTTAGCAACATCATTGGCAATACTAAAGGTCGTTAACGCTCCACGAGTCATCAATAGTTGTTTGCCGATTTGAACTACTTGCAGGAGTTTCGTAGGACTTGAATCTAAGTCGATCATGTTCCCTGCTTCTTTGGCAGCCTGGGTTCCTGTATTCATTGCCATCGCTACATCAGCTTGTGCTAATGCCGGAGCATCATTCGTTCCATCACCGGTCATTGCTACAAGGTGACCTTTTTCTTGGTACTCACGGATTAATTCCATTTTGTTTTCTGGTGTTGCTTCTGCCAAAAAATCATCAACGCCCGCTTCTGCCGCAATCGCTGCAGCTGTCAAAGGATTATCCCCTGTGATCATGATCGTTTTGATCCCCATTTTCCGCATATCTGCAAATTTTTCTTTCACACCATTTTTTACAATGTCTTTGAGATAAACGACACCTAAAACTTGGTAATTTTTGACAACTACTAATGGGGTTCCCCCTGCACGTGCGATTTGAGCCACTAATTGATCGCATTCTTCAGGATAGGTATGTCCATTTGCTTCCACGTATTTTTTCATAGTGTCAGCCGCACCTTTACGAATTTCGTCCCCGCGATAATCAATCCCGCTCATTCTTGTTTTTGCACTAAAATCAATAAATTTCACCTCAGATTGCTGAAATTCACGTTCCCGTAGATTGAATCGTTCTTTGGCTAAAATCACAATGCTTCTGCCTTCCGCTGTTTCATCTGCCAAAGAGGAAAGTTGGGCAGCATCCGCCAGTTCTCGTTCACTCACTTGATGAACTGGTAAAAATTCACTTGCACGTCGATTGCCCAGCGTAATCGTTCCTGTTTTATCCAATAATAAGACATCGACGTCTCCTGCCGCTTCGATTGCTCGACCACTCATGGCAATGACATTTTCTTTTGTCAATCGACTCATACCAGCAATACCGATCGAAGAGATCAATGCACCAATTGTCGTGGGTGCTAAACAAATCAATAACGCAATCACAATGATTAAAGAAAGCGAGCCACCTTTTCCTGCCAGCAGACTACTAAAGTGAGTAAACGGGATCAGCGTAATCGAAACTGTTAAGAAAATGATCGTCAAAGTGATCAAAAAGATTTGCAGCCCGATTTCATTCGGTGTTTTTTTTCGTTGGGTGCCTTCCACCATCGCAATCATTTTGTCTAAAAATGATTGACCGTTTTCAGAAGTGACCCGTATCACTAAATAATCAGAGACGACTGTCGTTCCTCCTGTCACAGCGCTTCGATCCCCTCCGGATTCCCGAATGACTGGTGCTGATTCTCCAGTAATGGCACTTTCATCGACAGAGGCAGCCCCTTCAATAACGTCCCCGTCTGCTGGGATTTGTTCACCTGCTTGAACATAAACCAGATCGCCTTTTTTTAAATCAGAAGAACGGATCTCAATAAAGTTTTTATCTTGTACATCTTCTAAACGGGTGATCTTATAGGTCATTACTTCTTTCTTCGCTTGCTTCAAACTATCCGCTTGTGCCTTCCCACGACCTTCAGCAACGGCTTCAGCAAAATTGGCAAATAATAGAGTCAACCATAAGAAAACCGTAATTGCAAGACTAAACCATAACGGTACATCCATCGGGTAAAAACACAAAATGGTTGTCAAAATCGCGCCTAAATAGACAACAAACATGACTGGATTTCTTAATTGCTGTCGTGGGTCCAACTTCTTGAACGATTGACCCACAGCCCATAAATAGATTTTTTTCATTTTTCTCACTCACTTTACTGTAAAATACTCAGCAATTGGTCCTAAGGCTAATGCTGGTAAGAAACTCAAGGCGCCGATCACTAAAATGACAATAATCAACATCGTAACAAACGTTGGACTGACGGTTGATAATGTCCCTGGACTCAACGCTGCTTTTTTCTTATTCCCCATGTTTTCTGCTAGGAATAAAATCGCAACGATCGGTAGATATCTGGAAAGCAGCATCAAGAAACTGCCTAAATAGTTAATAAACGGCGTATCTGCTAATAGACCTCCAAATGAACTCCCATTATTATTCGCTAAGGAAGTTGCACCATATAATAATTCACTAAATCCATGAGGTCCTTCATTAGTTAACCAAGTGAAGACTTCACTGTGGCTGATCAAGGCCATAGCTCCAAAGAGGGTCAACATTAAAGGAGTCAAAATAACTAAACTAGCCATCTTGATGTCAAACGCTTCAATTTTTTTCCCTAAATATTCGGGCGTACGACCAACTAATAAACCAGCAATAAAAACGGCTAACAAAAGAAAAGCAAGCATGCCGTATAGTCCACTACCAATCCCACCAAAAATAATCTCTCCTAATTGCATCAAAAAGAGTGGGATCGCTCCACCTAAGGGCGTAAAACTATCTAACATCGCATTGACCGAACCATTAGAAGCAGCAGTCGTGCTGACAGCCCATAAACTTGACCATCCCACACCGAAACGAACTTCTTTTCCTTCCATGTTGGCCGAACCTAACACTTGAGGAAAGTTTGGTCCATAATATTCACTAACTGTTACCCCGATAAACGCTAATAGAACAAAAGTGGTTGCAACGATCAAGATCGTCCGTCCTTGTTTCCATTCTTTTACCCAAAAACCTAGTGTAAAAATCAATGCAGCAGGAATGAGCAAAATGGCAATATTTTCCAAAAAATTCGCTAAAATCGTTGGATTCTCAAAAGGATAAGCTGAATTTGCACCAAAAAAACCACCACCGTTCGTTCCTAACTGCTTGATAGCTACTTGGCTTGCTACTGGTCCTAGATACAACCACAAATCTTTTCCTTCTAATCCTTGATAAGCTAGCCCTGATTGCAACGTTTGGATCGTTCCTTGAGAGATCAATAAGATGGCTAAAACGATGGAAAGCGGCAATAAGATATAGACTAGACCTCTGGTTAAATCTTGCCAAAAATTCCCTAGTCGTTTATTTTTCACTTGAGTCAAACCTCTTAATAAGGCAATCAAAACTGCTAAACCAACACCTGCAGATACAAAATTTTGAACTGTTAAGCCAAACATTTGCGAAAAATTCGATAAGGTAGTTTCCCCAGCATAGGCTTGCCAATTAGTATTCGTTACAAAGCTAACTGCCGTATTGAGGGCTAATGGGAAAGAAAGATTTTTAACTGTATTCCCTCCCGGCAACCATTCTTGTGTCATTAACAGACCAATCAGTAAAATGAGCGAAAAAAGGCTTAATGACAATACACTAAAAATGTAGCGTTTCGCCGTCATTTCTTTCTGACTGACTGGTCCGATTATTTTATAAAATAGTTTTTCAACGGGTTGCAAAAATCGTACGCCTTTAGGTATGTTATTTTGCATGATTTGTTTAATATACCACCCAAGAGGTAACGCTAGAATTAGTAACACAAATAAAAAAAACAATCCTTGATAAATGATACTACTCATAACTCTTCCCCCTTAAATAAAAACCAGAAAAGATAAATCATTAATAAAGCACTAATCAAACCAAATATAATCATCATTTTTCCTCTCTCCTTTATGATTTGATCATACAAAAAAAGATATAAAGATAGTGTGAAACTTTAAATCGTTTCTTTACACTATCTTTATATCTCTTGATTATTTATTCTTATCTATTTTTCTCCATTATAAAAAATAGAAGAAGCGTTTCAAAAAATGTTCATTCAGTAAAGTTGCCCGCTATGTTTATACCCTCCGAACAAATGGTATTCATAGCCTTTTTTATAACGCTACTGGTGTTGCAGTTTCTTTCAGCACTTGGTTGAGTTGTTGGATTTTTTTACTTCCTTCTTCGTTCATCCACGTCATTGCCGCTTCTTTTCCGTGTTTGACAAAAGTTTCTACCCCAGCACTCCACGTTGCCCGACCACAAAGAACCCCATTGAAGGTCGATCCTGCTGCCTTGGCAAAACGTAGTGTTTCATAAAATAATTCTGCTTCGACACCGGCACTTAAAAAGATATATGGCAAATGGGTAGCAGCAGCTTGTTCTTGGAAAAATTTCGCTGCTTCTTCTTTCGTATGTACGAAATCTGTTTGACTATATCCTTCTACATAGTGCATGTTGACAGGAACTTCCACTTTCAAGACATCGACATTGAATCGCTCTTCAGAAAACTTCTCCATCATTTTTATGACTTTGCCAGGTTTTTTCATCGCATATTCTTTTGATTGACTATCAGAAATGTTTTGATCATATGAAACTAATTCTAAAAAGAATGGTAAATTTTCTGCCTGACATTCTGAGCCGATCCGTTCAATAAATACCTGTTTTCGCTCATTGATTTCGTCACTTTCATCAACATCATAATAAAGTAAGAATTTACAAGCATCTGCACCTGCCTCTTTTAGATTCTTAACTGAACAAGTAGGTAAAAGATCAGGAAGTCTTCCAGGCACGGTACTATCATATCCCGTTTTTTCATAGGCAAGAAGTAAGCCAGCTTCTTGCGCTTTCGCTTTCGCTGCAGGCAAGCCATACTCTGGGTCTAACAAAATCGCTGACGCATCTTTTGTTAGTTGCGAAGACACGATCATCTTAAATTCTTCCAGCTCTTTAGCACTTGCTTCTTCTCCTTTTGCTTTGGTAAGCATTTTACGTAATGCACCTCGTTGATCAATTGCTAAAGCGGCAAAGATTTGTTCTTTATTCCAGAGTTTTTTTAAATGTTTCATTTTTCCATCCATTGCTTTTATGTCACGCTCCTTTTAGTCTTCGTATTCGCCCATTTCCCATTTTTTAAGAAATTTTGCAAAAAATTCCGGCTTCTCTTGCGAAGCATTTGTGCTTTCACACTGGTTGATTTTTTCGATCAACTGTTTGTTTTTATCTGTTTCTTGATATTCTGCCTGAATAAAGGCTTCGATGACATCACAAATCAAAAATTCTCCTGTGATTCTGGCACCAAAACCAATGACGTTCGCATTTAGTTGCTCTTTTGCATAGATGGCACTGGTCATATCACGAACCAACGCACCTCTTACTCCAGGTACTTTATTGACTGCATTGGTAATCCCGGACACCTGTTCCACATAAACATACGCCTAAATCAACTTCTTTTTTAACTACTGCTTCTCCAATTTTTTTCCCATATATCGGGTAATGTGTGCGGGTAAAATCATAGGTCCCTACATCCACTACTTCATGCCCTTTTGATTTCAAAAAATCCGCAACTGCTATTTTTGTATCTGTTACGATGTGGTCACATCCAATTGCTATTCTCATTATCTGCTCCTTTCTTAACCCATTTCATTTAACATATCTACACGAATCTGATGACGACCACCACTATAAGATGCGGTCAAAAATCCCTTAACGATATTTAACGCAAGCTCTTTACCAACAATCGCTGCGCCTAAGGTAATCATTCGGGCATCATTATGATCTCTAGTCATATAAGCACTTCTTTCATCCGACACTTCAGCTGCCACGATTCCTTTTATTTTTGTTGCGACCATAAAGCTCCCTGCACCATAACCATCAATAGCGATCCCTAGACTTTCCGGGTGTTCTTTTAAATCTGTTGTGATAGCTAATGTAGATGCAATAAAATCTTCTGCTGGTTGAATACTTTTATCTTCTACTTCAAATCCCTCTTGCACGAGCTTATCTTTTAACCATTCTTTTAATTCCATTCCGTCGCTATCCGCACCAATGACTACTCGCATACTCATTTTTCCTCCTGTTTAGTTTTCTCATTTCTCGCTAGTTTCATTTTTAATCGGTTGATCCAATACTTTTTCTTTGCTGATTTTTTGGTACCAATAAGCACTCTTTTTAGGAAATCGTTGCTGCGTATCAAAATCTACGTAAAATAATCCATAACGTTTATTGTAACCATTCGTCCAAGAAAACATATCCATCAACGACCAAATAAAGTATCCCTCAATTCTCACACCTTGGTCGATCGCCCGTAAAATAGCGGCTAGATGAAGACGAACATAATCGATCCGCTCCTCATCATTGATTTGTCCCGCTTCAAAATGATCCTTACTCCCTAAACCATTTTCTGTTACATAGATTTTTCCGTAGTTCGGATAATTCTGTTTGATCAAGAGAAGCATATCTTCCAACCCTTGTGGATAGATCGGCCAATCCCAGTCAGTCGTCGGGATTACAGGATTTGTCACCCTTTCTCCTACACCTTGCAAGGCAAAGATACTACTTCCTTTTTCACCAGTTCCGTTATGTTGGATTTTTGATGTTCCTGTATAGTCTTTTAAAAAATGACTCGCATAATAATTGACTCCTAAAAAATCAATCATTTTTGCTGCTTCTTTTAGATGATCAAAATCTTCTATTTTGAGTTCAAGCTTCGCCCCATTTGCAGATAAGATCTCATTGATCACACGCATCGTTTCTGCTGAGTATTCCCCTTTAAACGTCGCATCCAATAGAAATTGATTCGCCAAGATATGTTCTTTCTTCGCTGACAGGCTATCTTCTCTCAGATCAGTTATCCCGTACTTTGATTCTAAAATATGAACGATCCCGATCTCACCTTGGTAATTAGCTTCCTTGTATTTTTTGACTACGCGAGCGTGGGCAACCATCATGTTGTGCATCGATTGGATCGCTTTACCCAGCTCATATTGATTGTTCGGCGGAAAATGACCGATGATGTATTGACCGGCAACCACTGACCAGGGTTCATTGATCGTGATCCAATGTTTCACTTTGTCCCCGTATTCTTCGAAACAAAATTGCGCAAAGTCAACATAATCATCCACCATATTTGCAGACAACCAATCACCATCTTTAAATTGCTTCTCTGGTGTATCAAAATGGTGCAAAGTCACAAACGGCGTGACTCCATTTTTGATACAAGAATCGATCAAACGATGATAAAATTGGACACCGATCGGATCGACCTTCTCTCTCCCACTAGGAAAGATCCTAGACCAGGCAATCGAAATCCGAATGCCATTGATGCCAAACTGATGACATGCTTGTAAGTCTTCTGCATAACGATTATAGAAATCACTTGCTTGACTAGGGTCAAATGTCCCTGTCTTTTTAAGGTAATCATCCCAATAATTTTTCCCACGGTTTCCTATTGAAAGGGCACCCTCAGCTTGATAAGCAGCCGTTGCCGCTCCAAAAATAAAATGTTCTGGAAATTTATTCATCGCATCCTCCACATCATGTTAGATTTTCAAAAACAAAGTTGACCGCATCAGTAGGTGCTTTTGCAAGTTTGACGTACTCGATTCCCGTAGTAGAAACAGTTTGTGTTTTATGGTCCTTCGCACTTTCTCTCAGTTCCTCAAGCATCGAAGCCATTTGCGGAGCTAAGATAATCAAGTCAAACTCGCCAATCTGATCTTTATGTTGCCCATAAGCCATTGCCGTCGCATCCACACCGATACTCAATTCCTTCGCACCCTTTTTAATTGCATTGGCTAACATCGAACTAGTTGCTCCATTGGCACAAAGTACAAGAACATTAGTCTGATCATTCTTTTGTTTAGCAAATGCCGGTGAAACGACTGCTGGTTTGACAGTTGTACTTTCCAACTGATCGCCGTGCCCTATTTCTTTTTCTTTCACTAATAATTCATTGTCATAGGCTTTGAAAAATGGATAGTAAATCGCAAAATCAACGGTTAATAAAACAATCATCAAAACGATCGATAGTCCAGCAAAACCTGTCCCTAAGATCAACCCTACTGGTCCAGGAGTTGTCCATGGCAGATTGTAGATGAATCCATTCATATCTAACACCTCAACAAAAAATTTAAAGATCCAGACATTGAGGATCGGTGCAAGAATAAAAGGAATAAAAAAGATAGGATTCAATACAATTGGTGCACCAAACAGCATGGGTTCATTCACACCAAACAAAACGGGAATCGCTGAGGCACGTCCCATTGTTTTTAACTGCTTTGACTTTGCTAGAAAAGCAAACATCAACGTAATGACCAATGTCGCACCCGTCCCACCTAGTGTGGCAACAAAGTATTGTAAGCCTTGAGATAAAATTTTCGGTGCATGGTCCCCACTTTGATACAGTTGAAAATTCATCTCTACATTTGTTATGTAGATGGCAGCAACAGCTGGCTCAACAATAGAGGGACCGTGGATACCGACAAACCAGAAAAACGCCATTGCCCCAAAAATGAGTGCTAACCCAAAATAGCCATCGGCCGCTGAGAAAATTGGTTGGAACAGCTCAATCAATTTTTCTGAAAACCCACTACCGACAAGGTTACGAAAACCCAAATCAAATCCCCAAAAAAAGACGGTCGACAGTGTAATCGGGATCAAATCCTTAAATGTCTGTGAGATATTACCAGGAACTTCCTCTGGCATTTTCACTGTCAAATTCTTGCTAACACAGAATCGATAGATATTAGGAACAATAAAACCAACAATGAACGCTGTCATCAATCCTTTGGTCCCCATGTAATCAGAAGCAAATCCACCTTCTAACGAATCAACCCCAACAATCAAGAAACCAATAAAAGCAGCGATCATGGTTGAAGTACTATTGATTTGATTCGTTTTTGGCAATTTAGTATTAAAGTTTTCTGTCAAACTCTTGGTCACTGTAGCAGCCATTAAGATCCCTAATATCCCCATGGAACCGTTATACGCTTTCATTAGAATGGACTCTATTTCTTCTCCCCAATGAAAATTGAATGCGTTGGGAACATATGCTACCAATAAAAAAAAGCTTGAAAAAAGAATGACAGGGATAAGACTGATAAAACCATCCCTAATTGCTCTTAAATAAGAATTATTAGAAATTTTCTCAAAAAACGGTTTCATTTTTTCGATACGTTTGATCATTGCATTCATACCCAGGCTCCTCTATGATTTTTTATAAATATTAAAGAGATGTTGAATGACATCTTTCAATAGCAACGTGGTCATTAGATGATCTTGGGCGTGAACCATAATAAACCCTACTTCAATTGTTTCACCACTCGCTTCAGCAGCTAACATTTTAGTTTGAGAATTGTGCGCTTCAACCAAACTCTGATTGGCTTCTTCAACTAATCCATTGGCTTCTTCAAATTCCCCCTTCTCTGCTTTAGCTAACGCTTCGATCAATTTCGATCTTGCTTCACCAGCAAAAGCTACCACTTCAAATCCAATCATTGCTACTGTTTCTTTATCCATTTTTCTTCCTCCATTCTCTTACAAGAACATTATATTTGTTCCAGTTTATGTTTATTTGTGTTCGTTTTTGTCCTTTACAAACAAATAGTAACCGAATGTTTTTAACATGTCAATCTATTTTCTTATACAAACCTTTAATATTTGACAACCTCCTCTGAATGTTTTATGTTTATTTCAAACAAAAAAATAAGAACCACGAAATATCAGGGAGTTTATATCATGTTAAAAGAAGAACGACAAAAATACTTATTAGCACAACTAGAGAAGAACGGCATCGTGAAAGTGGCCGATATTGTTCAAGAATTGAAAGTAGCTGATATGACTGTTCGTAGAGATTTGCAGGAATTGGAGGATAAGGGGTTAATCATTCGCATTCATGGTGGTGCCAAACTATTAAATCCTAAAACTTCCGTGATCGAACTAAGTCATCGGGAAAAAAAGGATCTTCATTTGTCAGAAAAAATAGAAATTGCCACAATCATTGCGAATCATATCCACGAAGGCGATACTGTCTTTTTAGGACCTGGAACAACGATTGAATTAGCTTATGATTTCTTGACGATTAACCACGCTAAAATCATTACCAATTCGATCCATGTGTTTAACAAATTCAAAAGTGATCCTCGATTTGAGATCATCCTGATCGGCGGCTCCTATCGAAATAAGACCGGCGCTTTCGTTGGGACGATCGCCAATGATTTTATTGCAAATATCCATGTAAAAAAAAGTTTCATCGGGGTAAATGGATTAGATAAAACATCCGTTTTCACTTCAAATGAAGATGAAGGATTGACTCAACGTTACGCATTGAACAGCGCTGAAACACGATATATCGTAGCAGATCATCATAAACTTGATAAAAAAGACTTCTATGGCTTTTATCCACTCCAAGAAGTCGACTATTTGATTACCGATTCTGCTATACCCGATAGTCAAAAAGAAGCTTTTGGCAAACATGTTCAATTATTAATCGATTAAAACTCTTTTAAGTAGTTAAAGAAACGAAAAATTAAAGGAAGACAGCGCCCAAATGGCCCTTTCATCGGGTCAATCCAAACGCTGCCTTTTTCGTTTTCTTCATTCCCTTGATCAATCAAGGCTCTTTATGTATTTCGATTAGAATCAATATTTCATGTGCTTTCTTTGATACACCAATTTTTTTCAAGAAATTTTATCCTTTATCATGATCCAACTCAATTTTTCCGTTATCGATCTAGCTCATTCGCTAATATTGTTTCAACAATCAACTGAACCACTAAGTCAAAACCTTCTGTCTGGATTGGCACATCCGTTTGTTGTCTAAGCTTCACAATCTCTATCTTTCTCAACGGAACAGCTGCTTTATTTTCTGTAAGAGCTCTGTTCACCGCACTGCTCAAGCCACCAATAACTGCATAATTTTCGATAGTAACCACTTGTGTTTTCCCTTTCAACTCGTTAAGGATCAACTGTTTATCGATTGGTTTGATCGTAAACATATCAATGACTTCGCAACTAATTTGACAGGACTTTAACCGCTTAGCAACATTGAGAGCTTCGTAAACTAATCTGCCAGCGACAATAATTAAAATATCTGTACCATGCCAAACAATGTTTCCTTTGCCTAATTGAAAAGTCGTTTCTTTTTTATAGATATTAGGTATCCTTTTATTTTCTCCGCGTACATAGTGAATACCGCTCAATTGGCTAAATTCTTTGATGATCCATGCCATTTGCACCTCATCTGTTGCTTCACAAATAATTGAATTTGGGATCATTGTCATCAACGCTAAATCTTCCCCTAGTTCATTGACGCGTTCCTTTCCATTTCGATTAGAAGCGAAATATTCCCCAAAAATATTGATGGTATTTCCACCGTATCCTTCGGAAATAAATAATTGATCAAAAATTTTTCGAATCGCATGAGAATCAAAAAGATGGATAAAAGGTTGGTAGCCAGCTAAACTTAACCCCGCTGCAATACCTACCATGTTCTCTTCATCCACAGGCATGCTGAGATATCTCTTTGGGTGTTCATTTTTTAAATCAACCCAATTACTAAATGATTCAAACTTATTTTCTAACGCAACGATATTGTGGTTTTTTTTCATTAATTCATTTAATGTATCAACTATGCAAGTACGAAGTTCTTTCCTTACAGATAACGAGTTACTTAACTGAACCATTTAGCTCATCCTTTCAAGCTTTTCTTGTAATTTCAAAATCGTTTTTTCAATCTCTTGATGGAATGTTTTAGGAATTTTTTTACTTGAATCCTCATGATCGTCCATTGTTAAGTCTGATAGCACTCGCTCTGGATAACTTTCTAAAACAATACAGAAGGCTTGTGTCGTCCTCATTTTATACTCTTCAATCGCCTCATTGATTGCTTTGATATTTGTCCCATCAACGAGCAACGTATAAAACCCAGCCTTCTCTGCTTTTCTTTTCAATAGATAAGATTTCTCATACCTTTTGCTTAACTGTTCTCGTTTTCTATAACCACTATCAATAATTACCAAGCAATGATCTAATTTAAAATGAGCAATACACTGAAATACTTGCCAGCAACGTTCATCTTTTAATTCGTCTTCATCCATCACTAAATAAACATCATTTTCCTTATTTGCTATTTTTAATCCCATCGCAAGACCTGCAGCTATTGCAACACCGTTATTTAAGTCCCCGATTGTCACATCGATTCCAGGAGTCTTTGAACGATCTAACTTTTTAGGGAGTCTGTCCCCTTGATGACTCATCGTCCATAGCCACTTCTTATCAAAATACCCTAGATTAGATAAAGTACTATATAATTCCAATACCGCATGACTTTTAGCTAAAACTAATTGATCACGATTTCCCCAATCTGGTTTTTTCGGGTCAATCTTCATCTGTTTACCGTATAAAACAGCTAACAATTTGATCATAGAAAAAGAACAATCCATTGATTCTTCTCCTCTTTGTTTAACACTTATCAAAATATCTAGTTGAATGTTTAATGCTAATTTTTCCAATTGAGTCACTTGTTTATGATCAATAGCCATAACGATTCCTCCTATAAATGAATTAGAGAATAATTCATGATGCCATACAGATTTTTCACATGATATGTATACTTGCTCTTTTATGATCTGATCAAAATAAGATGATACTCCTTAATCTACAACCTCACTGGACACTTCCCTCCTTTTGAACTGAGTGTAAAGCCATTTTATGTCATCTTATGTCCCCTTTTCCTTCCCTACCCCTTCATATATAACATAAGTACACATCTCATAATATATTCAGTATATTCATTTATAAAATAAAAAAATAGAAAATATTTAATAAGATAAATTTGTTACAATAAAAACAAAAAGTCTGTTATCATAAAAAAATATTACAACAAAAAAATTACATTATCAACATTAAGAATAAAGATACATATAATAAACGAGATACACCTTCCTATTAAAAACGTTATTTTAAAATAACGATAAAAAATATTTCTCTTATTCCATTACCAAACTACCTCACTGAAACCGGAGTAAATTGTTTTGTTAAAAATGAAAATGACTCACCCTATAAAAACTCTTTCGGTATTTCCCATCTGAATATTCCGATCCCTCTTCAATCTCACTGCTCCTAATTATTTTAGGCTTTTTGATTTCCGGCTGTACTAGGACATACTGGTGCGTTGGTTTACTCATTGAATCTTCTATTTTCAAAATAATTTGCAGTTGTTCGTATAGCTAAATGAAATTTCTTACTAATGTTCATTCAATCGTTGCTTGAACAATTAGTAAAAACATAGAAAAACAATCAGGTATCTAATTGACATTCCGTCGTTTTCATTTACGTGGAAAACAGGATCCATTAATTAAGCACCTTCGCACTCATGGTACTTAATTGAAGAGAATTCGTGAAAGATCGTGCCTAGAACAGAAAAAATAAGCCTGACTTTGACGTAATGAATCAAAATCAGGCTTACTTTCTTTTTAGGTTAATGATTGTTTCAGACCTTTCATTTTACAAAAGAATACGCTACGCTCTCAACTACTATCCCAGTTACTAATCAATGTGTGATAGTTAAACAATTCGTGCACAATACTGAAAATGGCTTCTGTTTTTTTGAACAAAGCGATGAGCTATTTATAGCCAGTAGATCTATGGGAACAAATAAACGAACACCAAGCGTTTTTTGTGTTTCTCTTGAGGTCGTGAAAAGAGTGTCTTGACCTGAGCGCTCACCAAGTAAAAACTGCGACGAGTAATCGCAGGAGCATTAAGGATGAAAATCTCGAAACAGCTCCTCTTGTTTTGAGATTTTTTGACTTATCGCCGAAGGTCAGCTCTTTGAACACCGTGAATCAGAGGTCGTGAAAACATCCGGTAGCTCTGATGACAATAAGAAAGAATTTTTGAAACAGCTTCTCATGTTTTGAAAAATTCAGGCTTATTTCAAGGAGCTGATGTTTGAACACCGTTTAGCAAGAGGCTGTGAAAGAAGCGTTTAGCTCCGAGCGAATAAGCGATGATTTTTTAAAATAGCTCCTCATATTTTAGAAAATCATCGCTTATTGTTGAGGAGTTGCTTCTTGAACACCGTTTATTCGTTTTTAGAGATACTAGAAGATACTGAGAGAACTTTTGTCCCAGTCCCGATGCTTATTTGAACAATCCCATTGAATGAATAACTCTATGATTTCTAGATAAAAGATTTTCAAACAAAAATACAAGTTTTTCCACTCATTTTTTGCTATACCAATCGATCAATATCATACTCAAACCCATTTTGATTGCTTAACTGTTTGTAGAACTCACCACTTTTCTTGATCGTCCGTTTTTGGGTTGGCAGATCAAGAGAAATTAGTCCATAACGGTTCTTATATGCATTGATCCAGGACCAGCAGTCAATAAAGGTCCAAAGATGATACCCTTTGATATTACAGCCGTCATTGATTGCTTTCCAAAGATAAGCGAGGTGATCTTGGATATATTCGATCCGGTAATCATCAATCACTTGCCCACTTTCATCCATAAAGCGTTCCTCATCTGCTACGCCCATCCCATTTTCAGAGATAAAGGATTCAATATTCCCATAGTTTTCTTTGATATCCATGCATAAATCATGGATACCTTTTTCATAAATTTCCCAACCACGATATTCATTCATCCGTCGTCCCGGCATCACATGATTCTCAAAAAACCAATCCGGTAAGAACGGACCCTCTTGATTGATTGCAGTTAAACGAGACTTCACACGACGTGGTTCATAATAGTTCAATCCTAAGATTTGTGCCGTGTTCTCTTTGATACAGCGCAGGTCTTCCTCGGTATAATCCGTTGGCAATTGATCATATTCACGTAAAAGGTTAATTAATTTTTCTGGATAAACACCCTTGACCATTGGATCTAAAAAGCTGCGAACATAAAAAAGATCCGCAATTTCAGCTGCCTTCACATCAGCGGGGGTTTGACTCCTTGGAAACGTCGGGCTTAAATTCAAGATAACACCTATTTTACTGTTCAAATTCAACTCTTTATGTGCTGCAATTGCTTTCGCGTGAGCCAAAATAGTAAAGTGAGTCGCTTGCGCTCCTCGTTTGAAATCAATCAAATTTGGATAATGGAAGTCTTCCAAATATGACCCTAAGATCGGCCCCAACGGTTCATTGAAAGTGAACCAGTGGTAGACGAGATCGCCAAACTCCTTGAAACAAGTAACTGCAAATTGCACATATGCATCGACAACTTCCCGTGATTCCCAACCGCCTTTATCCTGTTGGGCTGCTGGCATATCAAAATGATAAAGATTGGCGAATACTTTAATACCATTGTTATTCATTTCAGTAAATAAATCCCGATAAAATTCAACCGCTTTTGGATTTACCTCCCCTACTCCATCATTTGGGAACATCCGCGCCCAAGAGATCGAGACCCGAAAGGAATTATGTCCGGTTTGCTTCATCAGTTGAACGTCTTCTTTATAACGATGAATGTGATCTGTCGTAATTTCTGAACTAATCCTTTGATAAAAACGGTATGGTTGTTCTTTGTACCAACGTTCCCAAACCGTTTCGGCTTTTCCAGTTTCACCACGACCTTCTGCTTGCTCAGCTGACCAAGCAGAACCCCACCAAAAGTTTTCTGGAAATGTTAATTGTTGTTTGTTCATTGTATCCTCCTAAAATGACATTCTCTTGAGTACTACTCCATCATAACACCGCTTCCAATAAATTGGAATATTTTTTTATTAAAAAATATATACTTTTTATAAATGTTAATTGTTTTACCCTTTAAAGATTGCTAAAATTAAAGAAAGGTATATAATTATTTATATCTTTACGTGGTAACTATAGGAGGGAAAAAATGAAGAAGAATGCGAAATATATGGAAGTTTATTCTGATGTAAAAAAGAAAATTGAAAACGGTACTTACGCAATCGGTGAAAAATTACCAACTGGTTCCGAATTGGCAAAACAATATCATACGAGTAAATTGACAGTAAAAAAAGGATTAGACTTGTTAGTTTCTGAAGGAGTTTTACATAGTCGAAGTGGATTTGGAACCGAAGTTTTGCGCAAACCGATCCATAATTCGAAAGTTTTCGGTCCAAGCGAAGGTTTTATGAGCGTAGTTGGCGAAGAACATGTAGACTCTGAAATTCATATGTTTTCAATTGAATTACCGTCAAAAAAAATAGCAGAGCGATTACAGATTAACGACAAGGAATACATTTATAATATTGTTCGCAGTCGTTTTGTCGATCAACAACCCTATTCATTGGAACAAACTTTTATGCCGCTATCAATTATTCCTGGTTTGGAACCTAAACACTTGAAAAAATCGGTTTATTCCTATATTCGCAATGAACTGCAGTTAGAGATCAATGCTTCTCACGTTTGGATGAAGGGCGTACTGGCAACCGAGTTTGATGCAACTATATTAGGAATTGATGCCGGAGACTTTATGATCGAAGTTGAAAAAAGTGTTTCTTTGGCAAACGGGACTCCTTTTGAATACTCCATTACAAGGCATTTGTATCAAGATTTTGTTTTTGAAGCCGTTTTTGTTGAAAAATGATTGAAAGAGCTGAGGAAATCAGCTCTTTTTTTTGCCCTTTTTCATTAAAGTATATAATTTTAAAAAAAGTTATTTACTTTTATCAAATTCCGTTCTATTATTGAACTACGGTAAGTGCTTACAAATAAAAAACAAGGAGAATATACCATGAAGAAAACAAATAAGAAGGAACAGGTGTTTGAACGATTTGGTATGATCGCATCGAAGCTAGGAAATCAAATTCATATGCGTACATTACGCGATGCATTTGCAACATTCATGCCATTTATGATGTTAGCTGGATTCGTGACTTTGATTAATTACGTTATCTTAGAACCAACTGGTTTTATGGGTAAAATTGTTAAACCCGAAACATTAATGAAAGTTCAAGAAATTGGCATGTCGATCGCCAATGGAACATTGAGTATTACGACGCTATTAGTTGTAGCTGCAGTTTCTTATCATATGTGTGTTAGCAGAAATTATACAAATCATATCGCAGCGGTTTTAGTTTCGATCTCAACTTTCATCGTTTTAACACCAATGAAAATGATGTTCACTCCGGAAAATGCAAAAAAAGCGATTGAAGTAACCGGAGTTATTCCAGGTTCCCATACAGGTGCATCAGGAATGTTTGTCGGAATCTTTGTTGGATTAGTAGCTACTGAGCTATTCATTAAATTATCTACAAATGAAAAATTGCAAATCAAACTATCTGGAAATATCCCGCCCGCAGTGTTGAAGTCATTCAATGTATTGATCCCGATCATGATTACTGTTACTGGTTTTGCGATTCTATCTTTCGCTGTCAATCAGTTATTCAACATGGACGTAAATGGTGTGATCACTAAAGCGATCACGGGACCTTTAAGTCACATCACAACTGGTTTACCTGGCTTTATCTTAATCACATCAATCGCCAATTTATTCTTTGGTTTTGGAATTCATCAAGCTGTAATTTCAGGTTCTTTACTTGATCCGTTCTTATTACAAAACATGCAAGAAAATATGGCAGCTTATGCAAACCATGAACACATCCCACATATTATCAACATGGCTTTCAAGGATACTTTTGCTGTTATGGGTGGTTCAGGAAATACGATCGCCTTATTGATTGCGATTTTCATCTTCAGTCGTCGAAAAGATTATAAAGACTTTGCTAAACTATCGGTAACACCAGCGATGTTTAATATCAGTGAGCCGATCATCTTTGGATTACCGATCGTATTTAACTTGAGTCTAATTATTCCGTTTGTGTTAGCACCAATCTTCTCATTAGTAACTGCCTACTTTGCGACTGCAGCCGGCTTAATCAATCATGTGGTAGTTCAGATACCGTGGACCACACCACCAGTTATTTCAGGATTCCTTGCGACAGGTGGGGATTGGCGAGCAGCAGTATTGCAAGTTCTAATCATTGCGGTTAGCGTATTTATCTATCTACCATTCCTACGAATTGATGAACACGTAACGGCAAAAATGGCTCAAAAGGAAGCTGAAATCACTAATCAATAATTGACACCTCCACTCCTAAAAAAGTGGCCTTTCTCGTTTAGTAAATATGTAAAAAAACGTCCTCAATTCTCTTAACAACCGACATTTGGGATCATCGTTGCATTTTGAATAAGTTGAAATTATGAGACTGATGAATCAGAACAGATTTTTCAGTCTCATTTTCAGTTAACTTGCCAATGACAAAATGATTGTTAGTAAAAACATTCAAAAAAAGTTCTTATTATTCAAGGACTGTCGCAATTTATATTTTTAGACACTCTCTAGCAGGATTTTTTTCTGATCTCTTTAATACGCATAGCGTTTGCGTGTAGTACATATAAACTTGATAAGCTGATTACGTTCACCTACCAGATCTGTCGCCCCTTTGGTATGAATAGGACTGTCATCGTGTCATCTGATTGACGTATATTTAAGATATACCAAAGTGACTCGACTTTTTGCTCCTTGTTTGCCACTCTTGCAAATCTATAATGTCAAACAATCTAGACTTACTGCTTATAAAAATAATCAAAAAAAGAACCCTTGAAAATCAAGGGTTCTTCCACTATCAGATAACGATAGATTAACGACGGATTTCTTTGATACGAGCAGCTTTTCCGTGTAATGCACGTAAGTAGTACAATTTTGCACGACGTACTTTACCGTAGCGAACGACTTCGATCTTTGCAACACGTGGTGTATGCAATGGGAATGTACGTTCAACGCCTACTCCGTTAGAAACTTTACGTACTGTATAAGTTTCGCTGATTCCAGCTCCGCGGCGTTTGATTACAACACCTTCAAATAACTGGATACGTTCACGTGTACCTTCGACAACTTTCGCATGAACACGTACAGTGTCACCAGGGCGGAAAGCTGGGATGTCAGAACGTAGTTGTTCTTTTGTTAATTCTTCGATTAATGGATTCATTGATCTTTTCTCCTTATTCCAAACATTCTTATGAGTTTTCCCTCACAGCGGAACATCGTAATAGTTAAGTGCTTTTGCACTCACCATAAGATACTATCATACTATCAATTTAGTGTAAAGAGTCATATTGATATTTCTTATTCTATTTCGTCTGATTCTTCTTTTTTGACTTCTTCTAACAATTTCAGCATTTGTGAGGTCATTGTTAATTGTTCCAATAAGTCAGGTCGGCGTTGATAGGTTCTTCTTAAGGATTCTTTCAGTTGCCATTCTTCAATCAATTTATGGTTTCCATTTGTTAAAACTTCTGGGACTTTCATCCCGTTAAATTCTGCTGGCCGTGTATATTGAGGATGTTCCAATAATCCCGTTGAATAAGAATCTGTTTGAGCGGATGTTTGATTTCCTAAAACATCCGGTAGTAAGCGGACTGTTGCATCAATCATCACCATTGCGCCAAGTTCGCCACCAGTCAAGACATAATCACCTAAAGAGACTTCATCCGTAACTAGCGAACGGATTCGTTCATCATAGCCTTCGTAATGTCCACAAATAAATACTAAATGTTCTTCATTCGAAAATTCTTCCGCCATCGCTTGATCAAATCGTTTACCAGCTGGATCCAATAAAATCACACGTTTTTTTGTTTCAGGATTTGCTTGTTCAATTGCTTTGATATTGTCATAGATAGGTTGGACTTTTAACAACATCCCTGCCCCGCCACCATATGGATAATCATCGACCGTTTGGTGTTTATTATCGGAATAGTCTCTAAAATTAGAAACATTGATCTCTAACAATCCTTTATTGACCGCTTTACCGATGATCGATTCACCCATTGGTCCTTCAAACATTCGTGGGAAGAGTGTTAAGACATCAATTTTCATCATCGATCAATCCTTCTGGAATCTCGACGTAAATGACCCCATTTTCTAAATCAACTGTTTTAACCACTGAGTCAATATAAGGAAGCAAAACATCCTTTTTCTTTGGTCGTTGGACTACCCAAACATCGTTAGCACCTGGTGAAAGAATTTCTTTGATTTTACCTAATTCATTTCCATTTTCCTCAACGACCTTTGCTCCAATGATCTCATGATAATAAAATTCATTTTCTGGCAACTCGATCGTTTCTTCTTTTGAAACTTTTAAAATACCGTCTCGATATTTTTCAACATCATTGATTGAAGGATGTCCTTCAAAACTTAACAAGTCAAAATTTTTATGTTTACGATGACTTTTGACGGTTAATTCAATTGGCGCTTTCTTCTCTTGAAACAAGGTAAGTACAGCACCTTTTTTATATCGTTCTTCTGGAAAATCTGTGGTAGAAATGACGCGCACTTCTCCTTTGATCCCTTGAGTATTTACGATTTTTCCAACATTTAAATATTCAGTCAACTTGTATCCCCTTTTCCTTTTCACACATGTTTCAACCAAACAATGGTTTTTAAATGGCTGAACGTGTTTTTGACGTATCTGCCTTATTTTAGCATGTGTGCATATGCAATTCTACTTTCTTTTCGCTTTTCTATATCATTTTCCAATCATTTATTGGTTCATAGAAACAGCCATTTTCAATGCGGAAAGAGTATCTTTGTGGGTAACAGTATAAACATTTTTAGGCTCTTGCCAGCTTACTTGTGTAGCTTGTTGGGAAGAATCATTCATTTCAACCGTAATTTTCCCGTACTTCTCAGGCGCAGGCAAACTTGCTTTTTCTAAGTAAGCAACGATTTCTTTGGCTAACGGTACAGGATCTTGTCCTTCAATATTACTTGCCCGGACACGAATACTCCAATTTCCTTCTTGCCATTCTAGAATACTAGATCCCGCCGCTCCTTGTTGATAGCCAGTGATATTGTAGCCCAAATCGACTTGTCGGCCATTTGTATCAACTGTAACTGGTCTCAAGGCATCAATTGCTTCTTGACTAGAAGCAAAGCCATACTGGTAAAGATAAGAAGCCATCGGGGTTTCTTGGTTTAACTCTTTGGCATTTAAGACATAGGCTTTCGGCAGGTCATAGTATAAGATCGAAAAGCCCTGTTTGGTTTCGGCAGCAGCGATGTTTAATTTCCCTGTTGTAATCGGAATCTCTTGTGGCATCGGTGTTGTTGGGTATTTTTCTTTCAGTTCTTCAAATGCGGTTTGTGCTTGTTTATTCTGTGTAGATGTTTCTGTTTTTGTAGTCGCCGTTTCCGTTGTATTTCCAGACATCTCAGAGCTTTCACTCTTTTTGGTTGTTGATTGAGTATCTGTTTCTTTGGAAGTACTATGACTCGTTGAATGAGTCTCTGGTGTCGCCGTATCAGTTGTTTCAGTTGAATTATTTGTCCCTTGACAGGCACTTAAAAGTAAAAGAGCTGGTATCAATAATGCAACTTTTTTCATAGGTATCTACTCCTTTCTATACTTTAAGGATACGCTTTCTATAATCATTTGCCAAGTAGTCCCCTCAAAAAGAAAAAAGCTGTCTCGTCAAGACGAAACAGCTTTTTTTATTCCTTATGATCGATGATATTTAAACGCACTTTTTTCGGTGCATTTGTTCGTACCCCGTAAACGATCGTACGAATTGCTTTCGCAACACGCCCTTGTTTACCGATGATACGACCAATATCTTCAGGAGCCACAGTTAGGTTATATTCATAGAAGTCTTTTGACTCAGTGACTTCTAACTGGACTTGTTCAGGATAAGTGACTAACGGACGAACGATTGTTAAGACTAATTCGCTTAAATCTTTCATATCCGATCACCTTATTTCTTTGAGAATTTAGCTTCGTGGTGTTTTTGCATAACGCCTTCTCTTGAAAGGATGTTACGTACAGTATCAGAAGGTTGCGCACCTTTAGATAACCAGTTAAGAACTAAATCTTCTTTTAAAACTACTTCTGCAGGGTCTTTCAAAGGATTGTAAGTACCTACAGTTTCGATGAAACGTCCATCACGAGGAGAACGTGAATCAGCTACGACGATACGGTAAAAAGGACTCTTTTTAGAACCCATACGTTTTAAACGGATTTTAACTGCCATTATATATTTCCACCTCCATTGTTTTATTCACAAGTTGTAGTGTAACAGTTTTTTTTTACCCTGTAAAGCTTTTTTTCTTTACAGCTAATAAAAAATTTTTTCAACTCTCTTTTTTATTGAAAAAAAGAATTCCTGTCACTAAAAAGGCAGCAATCATCAAACCTGTTACCATTAAAGAAAAAGTATAGTTACTCGAATCAATCCTTTCCCCTAATGCGTTCGAAGCTGTCGTTAAATAAAAAGGAGAATACTCAGCAACTTTTGTAAACATAGATAACAGATAACAGCCAGCCACACAAATCCCTCCACAAGCTAGCACAAAATAGCCAGAAGAAATAAAGGAGGACAACCATAGAAATAAAGTATATAACCACACACCCCATAAATAATAATAAAAACTTCTTGTCCCTAATTGAACAACCAGCTCATTATCCCAATAAATAGCAGTATAAAAGTAAGTAATGAAGGAGCAACCCCAAAAACCAACTGCCCAAAAAAACTGTCCCATGATCCATTTAGTAAAATAAATTTTCCAGCGAACCATCCCTTTGGTTAAAAGATTAATCAATGTTCCTTTTTGATATTCATTCGTCAAGGTCGAGCTAAACAATAACAAAAACAATAAAAGAAACATAGGCATGTTTTTATAAAATTGTCCCCAAGAAGTCAGCGCATCTACATTGACTTCCCCGATTTTCATACCAGATGCTGCTAAATTTTCTGACATCGATTGAACGATGTAGGGTGTTAATTTGGCTATCAGTGGATTCATGATCCCAAAAATGATCGTTAATGAAAGCAACAGTAATAATCTACCTGTACGCCAATTTTCCTTCCATTCTTTTTTTGAAAACGCGAGTAATTGCTTCATTTGTCCACCACTTCCATAAAAATTTGTTCTAAGGAAGGTTCTAAACGATGAATCGATTGAATCGGTAATTTGTGATCAACAATTAAAGATAGTGCACGAAGCAAGTCTTCGTTAGTTCTGCCAGGATAAATAAGGGTTTCATTTTTCATGATTGCTCCCGGCAAAAGCGATAAAAATTCTTGAGAATGTTTCACAGTTGGAAATTGGATTTCAAATCCTTCATTTTTAGGATGGGTTTTCAATTCTGCTACCGTGCCCGATAAAACGATTTCTCCTTTATTTAAGAAAGCCACTTCATCACAAATTTGTTCCACGTCTGATAGAATATGTGTGGAAAAAAGGATCGTTGTTTGCTCTTTGACACGTAATAAGATATCCAAAATTTCTTTACGCCCCAATGGATCCAACGCCGAAGTCGGCTCATCACAAATAAACAGTTTTGGTTCATTCAGTAACCCCTGGGCAATCCCCAAACGTTGCTTCATCCCTCTTGAAAAAGTCCTAATCCTTTTTTTCTCGTGAGCCAATCCGACTAACGCTAATAACTCTTGCGTTTTTTGTTGGATTTTATGTTTAGGCATCTCGGTGATTTCCCCGCATAATTGCAAATACTCTTCGGCGGTAAGGTAGTCATAAAACATCGGAATATCTGGCAAATAGCCGATCCAACGATTCGTTTTTGTTTGACCATAGTGAACCGTTTCATCATTAACCTTGATTGTTCCAGCATCTTTTTTTAGCAACCCCAAAATCAATTTCATCGTCGTCGTTTTCCCTGCACCATTTTTTCCAATAAACCCAAAGATCGTCTTTTCCTTGACGGTAAGGGAAAGATGGTTCAACACTTTTTTTTCACCAAAAGATTTTGATACATCGATTAGTTCAAGGATCGCCATTATTCCTCCTCCTTACCGAACACGAAATACAAGATTGGACCAACAAATTGAAATCCTATGAGAATTACGATGATCCAGAGTGTTCGACTGCCAAATCGATAATGCGTATGAGTCAAAATATGATAAAGGGCATAAAAAAATAACCCAAGTTGTATGATCACTAATGGGATCAAAAATGGTAAAAACTCGTTAATATGCATTTGTTCCACCTACCAATTTCATCTTTTTATTTGATGCTGCGTTACCCCAAGTCATGCGATGATGTGTACCGATGTTTCAATGAGAAACATTCTTTATCAAAAGTTCATGTACTACACTCTTTTCTAAAAAAATCACACAAACTCCTTCAGACAAGACTTCTATTCACTAATTATAAAAGATCCATGTCAAGTGAAGCAAATATATATACGTAATAACTACTATAAGTAGTCGAAAAAAGTAGTTAAGTTAGTCGCTATGTTCCTCAAGTGTTTTTATTTGCTGAGTTTACTTATTTTTTGTAAGATAAATATAGAAAGTTTGAAGGAGGAATTGTTTTATGACTAAAAAAATTGGATTTTTTGTAGGTAGTTTGCGTAAGGATTCGTACAATAGAAAAGTAGCAGAGGCTTTCGCTAACTTGCTACCTGAAGGATATGAAGGTGTTTTTGTAAAGATCGATGATCTGCCTTTTTATAACGAAGATCTTGAAACTCCAGAGAATGCTCCTGCTGAATGGAGTCGTTTCCGTGATGAGGTCAAGGAATTAGCAGGTGTTGTTTTTGTTTCTCCAGAATACAATCGTTCGGTTCCTGCTGTACTTAAAAATGCACTAGATGTAGGCTCTCGCCCTTACGGTCAAAGCGCATGGGACGGCAAACCTGGGTTAGTTGTCACTGCTTCCCCTGGCGGTATCGGTGGATTTGGCGCGAACCATCACCTACGTCAATCACTTGTATTCTTAAATGTTCCTACCTTACAACAACCTGAAGCTTATATTGGCAATATTGCAAATTTAGTTGATGAAGAAGGTCATATTGTGGAAGGAACACTCAGCTTCTTCCAAACGATTCTAGATGCTTATCTTGATTTTTTAAATAAATTAACTAAGTAAAAATTAGCTTTGATAAGCGTTGGGTCGAATCAAATAGATCATATATGAAGGAAACAATCGAAAAAAGGTTGTAACCTGTCTAGCTCTGAAAAACAAGCCGAAGAATCCGAAAATAGCTTCTCCTATTTTTGGAATTCTTCGGCTTGTTTTCCTATTTATGGTCAAAGTACTATCACTACTAGAATCTGTCATACTAGCATAGCCCCCGCGATCTAATTATTTACTTATTTGTTCAGTTTTGAGCTGAGTAAATTGTTTCATTCTATTTTCTATCTCATTATAGGCCTTATTTCCATGAAGTACTTTGACAATTTTACCACCTTCCATAAAGATGACTGCTGGCACGCTAACCACACCAAGTTCATTATAAAACTTTTTAAAATTAGATACTTCTTCTTCATTTCCAGTAGTATTCAGGTAATTGATTCTCAGACCTTCTTTACTTAAAAATGAACTTAATTTTGGCTTAAAAATGATACATTCTGGACAATTGTCTCTTCCCACATAAATAACTGTATCTTCATTACTTTTAATTAATTCCTTGATTTCATTTATAGATGTTTCCTTAAACGGTTCTTTATTTAATACAATACTATTCATTAAGAGAACTTGTAGCAAAATGGCAAACAATGAAATTATCAAATATATCATTTTCTTATAGCGTTTTGTATATGTAATTCCTAATATTACAAAAGTGAAACAAAAATAAAATAATAGAATTTGTATCCCAAAATTCTGATTAAAATTAAATTCAATTGCGTTTCCTAAATCATTCGTATTCCCTATGACAGTAAATAAATTATAAGGTGCGTGAAAATTTGTTCCATAAAAAAAACTGATCAAGCAAATAGGGATAATTGACATGATTAACATCAAAAATGTAATAAAAAATGATATACCGCTACATTTTAAAAGATCAACGAATATTTTTCTCATAGACTTTCCTTCTCCCATCTAAAATTAATAATAGAAATAGTTACTAATATACCGATTAATAATAATAGTACTATCAGAAAGAGATGGATAGAAATTGAAAAAACATTAATCCAATCAAATCTCCTTAATTTATCATTTTATAGAAAGTAAAGTAATCGTTTACTTTTATATATGTAAATCGTATACCCTTGTATTATTTTAGTAAAGGGGAAAATTTCCCCACACAACACCTTTTAAATACAATATGTTACCTATATAATTCAAAGTGAAGCGCTTTATATTAAGGGGTGATTTGTATTTTCTATGCAAGGTGGTTAAAACGAAAAAGATTAAAGGCAAATTATACTCAAACATTTGTTGCAAATTATCTCAATGTAAGTCGAGAAACCGTTTCTTGTTGGGAAAGAGGAAAAGGAAGACCTAATTACGAATGTTTGCGCAATATTTTTAATCTTTATCGTTGTAGTGATAAAGAAATCGCTCAATTTATTAACATGAGAGACGATTAAGACTTAAGTTAGTTATAATATACATCATACTAACTTAAGTCTTAATCGCCTTCTCTCTTGATTTAATCAAACTATTTTTAAACAATAATACTTGCCATCACAACATAATCTTTCCCATCATATTCCACGATTACTTACATAATGCAATTCAATGAACTCTCCAAAATAATTAGTATCAACTAGTTTCAATCGTTCTTCGTATGCGCCTTCTTGAAACAATCGAATACCTTCTCCTAAAAGCACAGGTGCGATTTGGATCCACCATTCATCAATTAAATGATTTTCGATCAAAGGTTTCAATAAATTCCCACCACCAACGACCCAGACTGTTTGGTTAGAATGTTCTTTTATGTTTTTCACGAATGAAACGGGATCTTCATGAACAACTGTTGCATCATTTAATACCAGCTCTTTATTAGAAGAAAATACAAAATTCTTTTTTTCAGGATACAGATGGTCAGTTGCTAACAATTTTTTTGCTTCCTGATAAGTTTTTCTTCCCATAATCGTTTGATCAATTGTTTGATAAAAAGCCTCGTAAGTTGTTTTTTCTCCAGTTGGTGTGTCAAATAACCACTGTAAACTATCCTCTTTTGTTGCTAAGTAGCCATCTAAACTAATGGCTCCATAAAAGACGATTTTCCCCATCATGTTCACTCTCCTTTTCCCATCTGGCTGACTTCTTGTTTGCGAAAGCAATGATCTAAATGGTCATTGACAATTCCCACAGCTTCTAAAAAAGCATATATGGTTGTGCTTCCGATGAATTTAAAACCGCGTTGTTTTAGATCTTTGGCGATTTGATCAGATAACGGGCTCGTTGTTGGTACCTCATTTTGTTCTTTATACGAGTGATTGATCACTTGATGATCCGAAAATGACCACAAATAATCCGCAAAACTACCAAATTCATGTTGGATTTTTTGGACACCCTGAGCATTGGCTACCGCTGCTTCAATTTTACGACGGTTACGAATGATCCCTTTATTTTCCATCAACTCATTGATTTTTGCTTCTGTATATTCGGCTACTTTACCGATCGAAAAAAAGTCATAAGCTTCATCAAAGGAGGCACTTTTATTCAAAATCGTTTGCCAGCTTAATCCCGCTTGATTGATATCTAACATCAATTTACGAAAAAGTAATTGATCATCATATTCTGGAACACCCCAAACTGTGTCATGATAATGTTTCATACTTGCTGTTTGCTCACCCCAAGGACATCTTCGTTTCATTCTCTTCACCTCTTAGCTTTATTGTACCATTCCTTTGTTTCTCTATCTAAAAAGAGGAACGCTATGGCAGGTAGTTTTTGAATTGGGTTTATCTATTATGCAAAAAAAGAATCGCAAAGCCAGCAGAAGCTAACTCAACGATTCTTTCGATGGATGAAACGGTAAACAAAATTCTACTATTATAATAGAAGTACGATAGACGTACGATAGAAGCTTTATTTCCGTTTTTTCTTTTTCTTTTTGTTTTTCTTGATCATGCGATTCATCGCCATTTTTCCAAGTTTTCCTTTGACACCTGTGCCAAACATTTGGTCCATTCCAGGAATATTCATATCTCCCTTAGACATTTGTTGCATCATTTTACGTGATTCTTTAAATTGCTTAATCATGCGGTTAACTTCAACCACGCTGTTACCAGAACCTGCGGCAATCCTTCTACGACGACTTGGATTCAATAAATCAGGATTTTCTCTTTCGGCAGGCGTCATGGAGTAAACCATTGCTTTTTTACGTTCAACATCTTTCGGATCTACTTTGACATTTTCAATCCCTGGTACTTGGTTCATCCCAGGAATCATTTTGATCAGATCCTCTAACGGTCCCATGCCCATCACTTGATCCAATTGTTCAATGAAATCATTGAAATCAAATGAATTTTCCCGCATTTTTTTCGCTAATTCTTCTGCTTTTTTCTCATCATAGTCTTGTTGCGCTTTTTCGATCAACGTCAACATATCGCCCATACCAAGAATACGGCTTGCCATACGGTCTGGGTGGAAAACTTCAAGATCTGTTAATTTTTCCCCTGACCCGATGAATTTGATTGGTGCGCCAGTCACAGAACGGATCGAAAGTGCTGCACCACCACGTGTATCACCATCTAATTTAGTAATAACTACCCCAGTGATCCCTAGTTGTTGGTTAAAACTATCTGCCACATTGACAGCATCTTGACCGGTCATCGCATCGACAACCAACAAGATTTCATTTGGTTGTGTTAATTCTTTGATTTGTTTCAATTCATCCATCAGGGTTTCATCGATATGCAGACGCCCCGCCGTATCGATCAGAACATAATCATTTTTCTTTTCTTTTGCTAATTCCATCCCTTGACGAACGATCTCAACTGGACTAACATCTGTTCCCATATCAAAAACAGGGACATCTAATTGTTGCCCTAGAACTTTCAATTGATCGATCGCAGCTGGACGATACACGTCACCTGCGATTAGTAAAGGACGTGCATTTTCATTTTTCTTTAAATAGTTGGCTAGTTTACCAGTAAACGTCGTCTTACCTGCCCCTTGCAAACCTGCCATCATGATGACTGTTGGAATTTTTGGTGATTTATTCAATTCAACAGTTTCTGCTCCTAAAGTGATCGTCAATTCTTCATCAACGATCTTAACGATTTGTTGTGCAGGTGTTAAACTTTCTAATACTTCTACACCAATCGCCCGTTCTCGAACACGCTTCGTAAAGTCTTTTACTACTTGTAAGTTTACATCGGCTTCTAGTAATGCAAGGCGGATCTCCCGCATCATTTCTTTGACGTCAGCTTCTGAAACTTTCCCTTTTTTTCTTAACTTGCTCATTGCCTGTTGAAGGCGCTCAGTTAAATTTTCAAATGCCATGATTTCTTCATTCCTTTATTCTTCAATTTCTTGGATCTGTTTCACATAATCAAGGAGAACTTCATCTTTAGGATAAGTTTCCTTTACATAAGTTTTCATTTTTTCTAATAACTGTTCCCGAACAATATAATTAGAGAAAAGATGGAGTTTCTTTTCATAATCTTCTAAAATCTTACTGGTTCGTTTGATATTATCGTATACTGCTTGGCGACTTACTTCATACTCTTCTGCTATTTCTCCTAATGAAAAATCGTCTGCATAATACAACTCCATATAATTCATCTGTTTTTCGGTTAAAAGCGTAGAATAAAATTCAAAAAGTGCGTTCATTCGGTTCGTTTTCTCGATTTCCATTCTGTTCACCTCGCAATTTCAACCATTCTTCATCAGAGAGTACGGTCATCTTTTGTTGGATAAAATAAGCAGTTGCTACACCAGTTCCAGACTTCAAGGTTCCTGAAAAACTCCCATCATAAATAAGAGAGGAACCACAAGAAGGACTTTTCGCTTTTAATATCACTAAATCTATTTCTTGCTCTTTTAATTTTTGATAAGCATGGATTGCCCCTTCTTGGTAGGCTTTTGTGACGTCTTCACCATTTGTAGTGATCACTTTTGCCTGACCATTCCAAACGTCAAATCCATCGCCACCAACGATTTCTGCTGGGGCTCTAGGAGTTGAAAGCCCGCCCATTACTTCAGGACAAACCATGATCGCTTTACCTTCAGCGACCAGTTTCTTTAATTCCGGCACAGCTTTTTCTTGTCCATCATACCGACATAAGACACCGCCTAAACAAGCGCTAATTCCGATCAATTGCCACTCACTCCTTTATCCAACAAAGTGCCTTCCTATTATACCATTTATTTAGTTGGTAAAATAGTCCTTCTACTGGATTCTATGCTAAAATAAGAAATGTCTATTCATGACACTTAATTAAAAAAACCAGGCATTAGTTGATAGCTGTTTTTAAATAAACAAAAAGAATGAACGCAAGAAAAGGGAGAAGTTATGAAAAAAGTATTAGTGGTAGATGATGAACCTTCAATCGTCACATTGTTGACATTCAATCTGGAAAAAGAAGGGTATCAAGTAACAAGTGCTTTAGACGGACAAAAAGGACTGGAATTAGCACTGGAAGAACCTTTTGATTTTATGATTTTAGATGTGATGTTGCCTTCTATAGATGGTATGGCAATCACCCAAAAGTTGAGACAAGAAAAAATTGATACTCCAATTTTAATGCTAACAGCCAAAGATGACCAGGTCGATCGGATCATCGGTTTGGAAATTGGGGCTGATGATTATTTAACAAAGCCTTTCAGCCCTAGAGAAGTACTTGCTCGAATGAAAGCTATTTTTCGCCGCATCGAACCACGCCATGTCCAACAAGAAGAAGCAGAACCTGCTTACCTAACGATTGGACAGATCAAAGCAGATTTAACGAATTTCCAAGTAACCGTAGAGGAACGACCGATCGAATTAACGCCAAAAGAATTTGAACTGCTCGTTTATTTTATGAAACGAAAAGATCGTGTAATTGATCGTGATACGCTGCTAAATCGCATCTGGAATTTTGATTTTGCAGGTCAAAGTCGAATCGTTGATGTCCATGTCAGTCACTTAAGAGAAAAAATCGAAAGAGACCCTAAACATCCAAAATATTTAGTGACAGTTCGCGGTTTTGGCTATAAATTTCAGGAACCAAAACGATGAATTGGAAAAAAATTTCTGAGCGTGTCTTCTTTTTCATTCTCTTAGTGGGACTCTTTTTCGGTGGCTGGCAAATGATTTCTCAATATTTCAAACAACAAATCATCGAGCAACAAGAAAGCTATCTTTCAAAAAAAGGGCAATTGCTGATCCAGCAATTGACTATTGATGATTTATCTTCGAAGCATAATCAATCAGTTTTAACAGACTTTGTTCATCAATCAAATGAACGACTAACCTTATTAGCTCCAAATGGTACAATCCTATTCGATACGACCGATCACTCACTACGAGGGCAGCGAAATACTCGTCCAGAAATCAAAGCAGTCCTTGATGGCGGCTCACTAGGTACTTCTTTAAGAATGAGCAGTACGTTAAAGGAAGAACTATTATATGTAGCACTACCGATCAAGAAGAATGGGCAGTTGGAAGCCATTATTCGAATCGCAGAACCAACAAATGGCTTTTTGCCAAGAACAGAAAATTTTCGTCGTTGGGTCTTTTTCTTCTTTTTGGTTTTCTTCGTTGTTTTGTCCAGTATGAGCTATTATTTGGTTTATCAACGTAACCGTCCCTTGAAAACCGTGCTGCCCGTCTTAAAGAAAATGGTCAAAAACCCTGATAAAACCGAGACCATCATGCAAACTTCTGATCAATGGGAAGAACTTTACCAAACGATCAATGCTTTGAGTGAACAAATGAGTAAAGTCTATCGTGCCTATACGACCACTGAAGAACAATTGTACACTCTATTGAATGAATTAATGATTGGTGTCTTTTTGATCGATTCAGAGTCACATCTGCGGCTATTGAATCCAAAAATGCAGGCACATTTAGGGGTACATGATTATCAGCCTAATCAACGGTATACTGAGATCATTCAAGAGCCAAAATTAATCCAATTGATTCATCAAGTTACACCAAATGAACCATTGATCCATCAAGAAATTACTATTTCAGAGGGACAACAAACATTAGACATCAGCTTACGTTACTTCAATAGTTCTGAAGAGACTGGACAGATTCTAGGCGTGGCTTATGATCTCACAAAAGTAAGACGATTAGAAAAACTGCAAAAAGACTTCGTAGGAAATGTTTCTCATGAACTTAAAACACCGGTTACTTCATTGATCGGATTTACTGAAACACTGCTGGATGGAGCCAAAGATGACCCAAAAATATTGAATGAGTTCCTATTGATCATGCAAAAAGATGCGATTCGTTTAGATAAGCTGATCCGAGAAATCATTCAGCTATCAAAAGATGAAGAAACGGCACACGAAACGCAAACCATCCATTTAGCAACTTACTTTGAACAAATCATTCAAAGTTACCAACCAATGATCGAAAAGAAACACTTAACCCTGGAAATGCAACAGAAAGAACAATCATTTACAACTCAAACTGAACTCTTATACCCGATCATCAAAAATTTGATCGAAAATGCAATCCAATATTCTAAAGAATCAGAGAAAATAATCATCCGTTACGAGGTTGACAACCAATTGACATTCTCTGTCCAAGACTTTGGTATTGGGATTGATCGTGAAGATCAAGAAAGAATCTTTGAGCGCTTCTATCGAGTGGATAAAGCACGTAGTCGACACTCAGGTGGTACTGGTCTAGGTCTGGCTATTGTGAAAGATTACGTCAATCTCTTGGGTGGTACGATCAAAGTGGAAAGTCATCCAGGAATGGGGTCGACTTTTACCGTCACCATCCCTCCAGCATGATCACCTTTAAATCTTCAAAAAAATGAATGAACAAGTGAAATAGCGGAACAGAAAAAAATAGGCGGTTGGCATAACCGCCTATTTTTGTTTTGTCTATCTGTTAATCGTGTTTATTGTCTACTGAAAACAGCACTTTGAGCCAGAACCAAATAGACCGTTTTTTCTTTCCATCCTTCAACTGGCTGTAATTTTCAATCATTCGCGAATACTGCCGAAAAATCGAGTCCGCCGCAAAAAATAGAATCAAAAGCAACAGAATCGAAACGGGTGAAATAGCGGAGATAGAAAATAATTTATGCAGAAAGACGACTGAAAATAAGATACCTGCTGCACAAAATAAAATGATCCGCCCTCTGAATTGGTTCAATGGGTGACAAATTTTATAGAGTACGAGAAAACCAACCGCTGTCAGTAGCATCGTTGAAGCCGTGGAAACATCTGTCTTATTCAAATGCAAGATGACACCGCCTACCACTAAAGTCCCCACGACAGTCATATCTGTTAGCCCACCAGGAATGGCTTTTTCTAAGACATTCACAATAAACTTTCCTTCAATTCGATTTTTATTTTCTTCAAGAGCAAGTAAAAACGATGGCAAACCAATCGTAAACAGACTAATCAACGTAATTTGAGAAGGCTCCAACGGATAAGTCAATGCGAACAAGACAGAAAAGACAGAAAGTAAGAAAGAAAAAATATTTTTTACTAAAAACAAACTAGCAGATCGTTCAATATTATTAACAACTCGCCGACCTTCTGCTACGATCTCAGGCATTCTAGAAAAATCAGAATCTAATAAAGCAACTTGCGCAGCTTGGATCGTTGCTTCGTTGCCAGAAGCCATAGCGATACTACAATCAGCTTCTTTCATTGCTAAAATATCATTGACACCATCACCAGTCATCGCGACTGTATTTTTTTGTTTAAGAAGCTGAACGAACTGCATTTTTTGTTCAGGTTTTACCCGTCCAAATACGGTGTATTTTTCCACTGCTGAGAGATAATCTTCTTCAGCAAGTTGAGAAACATCAATATATTGGTCTGCATTAGCAATGCCCGCCTGTAATGCGACAGTTGAAACGGTCTGCGGATTATCCCCTGAAATCACTTTGATTGCTACCCCTTGTTCCTTAAAATAAGCAAATGTGTCAGGTGCTTCTTTACGAATTGGGTTGGCAATCAAAAGATAAGCAAGCGGAATCACTTCTGCTTCTAAAAGTGCTTCGCTCAATATTCCTTGGTAACTACCGAAAACCAACACACGGTAGCCTTGATCAGCATATTGACTAAATTCATTTTTAACTGTTTCGAAACGTTCACGTAAAACCATTTCTGGCGCTCCTAATACATAGACCCCATCCGCAAATGTTACGCTACTGAATTTTTGTACCGACGAAAAAGGCAAGATAGATAAAGGTTCTTGATCTGTAGGCTTATTAAAGTACGTTTTGATTGCTTGCATCGTCGCATTGTCATTTGCCATAGCTTTAGCATAATCTGAAATGAGTTCTTGAATCCTAGTTGCCTGTTGCTCCGCTTGCTCATTTTTAGCAATCACTAGTTTTTGTACAGACATCTGATTTTCAGTAATAGTTCCCGTTTTATCTACACATAGTACATTAACCCTTGCTAAAGTCTCTATGCTTTTCATATCATGTAATAATACTCGTTGCTTAGCTAAACGAGCGGCACTCATTGCTAGAGCGATCGTTGTCAATAAGTACAAGCCTTCTGGTATCATCCCGATTAAAGCTGCTTCCATGGCTACCACACTTTCTTTGATCGTGTTGCCATTAAAAAAGTAACTTTGTGAAAACAAAGTGATGCCGATGGGAATAATAATGATCCCGATCCATTTGATTAATTTATTCAGCGAAGCAATCATTTCTGATTGTTCGCCTCCTCCCATTTTTTTTGCTTTTGCTGTTAATTGGGAAATGTAAGAGTCATAGCCAACCTTGTCTAATCGTACATAAGCCTTACCAGAAACGACAAAGCTCCCTGACATCAAATAATCATCTACTTCTTTCACGATCTCATCTGCTTCACCTGTCAAAAGTGCTTCGTTGACTTGTAATTTACCGTCTAAGACATAACCGTCTGCAGGAATCTGTTGACCCGTTTCGAGCAAGATGACATCATCTAAAACTAATTCCTCCATATCGATCTTATTGGCTACGCCGTTTCTTACGACTGTGACTTTTGCTGCATTCAGTACACTCAAATTATCTAATATCTTTTTTGAGCGAATCTCTTGATAGATAGCAATTCCCGTGTTTGCAAGAATCACTGGCAAAAAAGTCAAATTTTTATAGGAACTAACTAGACATAATAAAACTGCTAAGACGATAAAAATCAAATTAAAATAAGTAAATATATTTTGCAAAACGATTTGTTTGTTCGTTTTAAATGATGGGTCGATCGTTTCATTTGTTGCTTGAGCATGCACTCGTTCTGCAACTTGCTCATCTGTTAGCCCCTCTCGATAATCGGGAGCATATCTTGTAATATTTTTAACTGAAGTTTGATCTTTTTCAACTTCCGTTTGATGACTAAATATTCTCATTTACCGTTTACCTCGATTATTAGTATTATATTTACCTTAATACATTTGTAAAAAAAAAGCCTATGAAATGACTAATAAATATCTTTCATTACTGTCATATTCATTTGCAGGAAATAGCTAAAAAAAAAGCATGCCCGTTAAAGGCACACTTTTAGGGGTAGCAGATTTGAGTACATGATTGCTTATTTTAAGTTTCCTTCAGCATCACGTTCTACTTTCATCGCAGTAATTGGTAAGTAACCGAGTTCTTTCACCGGTCCTTGTTGGATTTCGTCTGTCATCATATAATCTAAAAATTTTTGAACTTCCGGGGAAGGCTCACCATTTGTATACATGTGTTCATAAGACCAAATTTTCCAACTGTTGTCAGCAACATTTTCTTCTTTTGGTTCTACACCATCAATACTTAAAGCCTGTGTTTTATCATCCAAATAAGAAAAAGCAAGGTAGCTGATTGCGCCAGGAGTTTGGCTAACAATTTGTCGAACAGTTCCTGATGAATCCTGTTCTTGTGATTGTACTGGAGTAGCACCATCTAATCCCCACTTTTCAAAAGTAGCTCGTGTACCACTACCATTTGCCCGATTGATGACATTGATTTTTTCATCTTTCCCACCTAGTTCTTGCCAATTGGTAATTTTTCCAGTGAATATATCAATTAATTCCTGTTTTGTAATATTTTTGACGTTCGTGTCTTTATTGACGATTGGCGCCATACCTACCACCGCAACTTTATGATCCTTTATTTTACTTGCATCTACGCCTTCTTTTTCCTCAGCAAAGACATCGGAGTTTCCGATCGTCACTGCCCCAGACTCGACCTGACTTAACCCAGTACCACTTCCGCCACCTTGGACAGAGATTTGATAGTTGGGATTTTTTTGGACAAAACTTTCTTGTGCCGCATCGACTAGAGGTTGGAGCGCAGTAGATCCGACAGCCACGATTTTGACTTGATCGCCAGAAGTTGCAGAATTATTTTGTGCTGCGGAGCCATCCGTGCTACCAGAACCGGAACCACAGCCAGCTAACATAAGACCTAAAACACCTAAAGAAAATAATACTTTTTTCATTGATATACCCCTTTCTTATTTACAAGTAAATTGTAGCAATCCACTGTAAATCCTGCATATTGAAGGTGTAAATATCCAGTTAATTTATGTAAAGTTATCGTAAATCGAAGCCAAATAAAAAGGCTTCGTACTTTTTGATGTTGGTGAAATTCACCGACAAATTTTTTATGATGTAAAAACAGAGAGAAGAGCCCCCTGAAATCCTTTAAACCATGATCCGTCACGTAAAACTATTTTAACCAAAAAAAACACAGAAAGAAGTTTTCTTCTTTCTGTCCAAATGATTCTAGACTTTCTCTTTACCAACGTCATTTGACAAAAAGCCCAAAAATAAAGGTTAATTTATATCAAAACTAACCTTTAATCCTTTTCTTTCTTCTCTATCTACGATATACTATAATTAAATAAAGGAGCTATGCGCTAACATAGCCCTTAATGTGTAGTCCGTTCAAAGCGGATGGCATTTTTTAACAAGTTTAGAGCCTGTCTACTCTGCCAAAAGTTGAGACGGCTCTATTTTTTTTGTTCTTTTTTGAACTTTAACCATGCTAAAATCGAATCACTAGCTTTCGCTATGAGGTTGAGACAAAAGTGTTTAGCATCGAGAAATAAGAAGGAATTTCCGAAAATTGCTTCTCAAATTTTTGGTAAATTTCGGCTTATTTCTGAAGATGCTGCTTTTGTCTCACCGTTTATTCGTTTTTAGAGATACTAGAAGAGACTGAGACAACTTTTGTCCCAGTCTCGCTCCGATAATAGCAATGATTTGATCCAATGAGAACAAATCAGGCATTTCCTTTCTAAAGAGTACGTCCAACAAGCTAATAAGCCCATAGGCATCACGCCCCCTCAATTGGATTTGCCAAACCGCCACAAACTTTCTACAATCATCATTTGACAAAAAGCCCTATTCAAGTAATAGAATAGCAATTGGGATTAATGATTCTACTATGATTGAAGAAGTAGCAATATGCTATATTTAATGTCATGCAGAACAACACTTCGCAAACAAAGTTACTTTTCAAATTTAGATAAATGGGTTATAATAAAAATGAAAGGGCATGCTGTAACATGCCCAGTGTAGTCCGTTCAAAGCGGATGGCATATATACAAAGCTTTAGAGCCTGTCTACTTCGCCAAAAGTTGAGACGGCTCTATTTTTTTTGTTCTTTTTTGAACTTTAACCAAGCTAAAATCGAATCGCTAGCTTTCGCTACGGCAGTAATTACTACTGCTGCTGCTCCGATAATAGCAATGATTTGATCCAATGAGAACAAATCAGGCATTTCCTTTCTAAAGAGTACGTCCAACAAGCTAATAAGCCTATAGGCACCACGCCCCCTCAATTGGATTTGCCAAACCGCCACAAACTTTCTACAATAATATTATATCATAGAATGAAGATCTTTAGCTTGCTTAAAAAAGGTTGATTATTACATGAAAAGAAATATTTCATTTGCAGAATATTAGTGCATTCAGTTATTTATTCTTTTATATTTGATTTTCTTCAGGCAACCTTGCTTCTTCCATCCTTTCAGGTATTTTTGTACAGTGTTTTCAAAACGTCGAATCCTGCCAACGCCTGTTTTGGGATCAAAAATCTTTGACAAAGAGCAAAAAAACACTGTTCGCTACTATCATTTGCTCACAATGTTTCCTCTTTATTGAACCTATTTATTAACTTCGCCGGACAGCTTTTCTTCTATTCTTAATTTTGCTATAGAATAAAAAATGACTGCTAATAAAAACGAAAGAATCGCTAGATAAAAACTTGGTTTAATGGTCAAAAAGTACATCGAAGTTTCCCCTGTATCTTTCAATCCACTTTCACTTAAGCCATTCGGTCCAACAATGATTCGTGGCAGAATAGAAAAAAAGGAAGTAAAAACCAACATACAAGAAAAATGAATCAAATGCCAATTATAACTATTCATAAATTTATTTGTCAAAATCAAGCTCATACTCACTAAAAAATAGAATAGTGTTAAAATTGGAAAATTTTTCGATACTACAATCCCAGTTCCATGAATTAGCCCCAAAATTTCTGCTCCCTGAACAACGGCATTCACCCAAGTAAACGGCAACAGCAGAATTGGAAAAAACCAAAAAAATAAATACAATTGTTCAAGTTTTATTTTCTTTTTCATCACTTTACTCCTACGCGATTTTTTCTTTCACCTACTATAAGCGTTTTCTCTAAAAAAATTAGGGGGAAAATCTTTTTTTTTAGAGATAAGGCTATGAGAGTTTATTCATTTAATCTACAAATTTCAAAAAAGTGTTTGATTATTAGCTGGTTGATTTTAGAATGAAAGTAGAAGAAATCGGATTCACCTGATTGGGGGAACACACCATGAAAAATCATGGAAAAAAATTAATTTTGCTCTTACTTTTCATTCCGTATGTGTACTTCTCTTTACTACTAGATTATCGGTATCATTCTGTTTTTGGCTTGATTTTTTTGATTTTTCTGTCTTTTTACGCTGGCTTTAGCTTCCAGAAAAAGCAACAGTTACTCTTTCTCTTCTTTATTAATATTAGTTCAACATTCATTTCTTATTTGATTTGTCACTATTACTCTGATTGGCATTTCTTTTACCAGCCATTCAAACCAACCCAACTGATTTTACTGCTTTCGGTTTTGTATTTGATCCCTCAAATTCTTGGGGCTTTTTGGGCAAGAATTTTCACTCGTTAAATCAGTGAATCGAAAAAATATGACTAGCAAAGGATCGGTAACCACCCAATTTTTATAGAAAATCAGCTATGATTTCTCATTGATCCTTGTAAAAAAGTCTGAAAAATCATAGCACCGAAAGAAGCAAAAAATAAAAATTTACGCTATTCATTAAAGTTCATGTAGATAAATTTTTTTTATAATAATTTTATCAAATAATTGTGATTGACTGTCTTGTTCACCAATAATCTCAGCAATTACTGTACGACTGTTTGGTTTTCTACGTAACTGATAATTGATCTTTCCAGTTGCGGTCAATTCGTTTAACATATCGACCACTCCTCCAAAGCCCGTCTTTTTCGTAATGAAACCTAGTGTAACCATTCGTTCATCTAAATTTTTAGCAGAAATCGTTACACCAGTAATCAAATAACGTTTCAGTGTTTGTACCAACTCATCTAGACCATCAGAAGTCGAAACGACAGCAGCTGTTTGGTCAGTGTAGTTTCCAAGTAGTTCATTACTTTCTATAGGTGCCTGTACTTCTTCATTTGCCTTCTGACGTAAATCTGCTAATTCTTGTAACAGTGTTTCATATTGCTCTTGTGTCAACATCACTCCTGCAACTTTTTCACGATTAAATATATATACACCGGTTTCAGCTTTTCTTGCCTGATCAAATACATCCATCGGTGATCGTTTTACTTCAGTGATTGAAGATGTAGGAACTTCTAATTTCTTTAAATCCAAAAGACATCCTCCTTTACTCATCTTCTTTATTATAACACACCCTTTTCATATGATAAAAATCAATTTTTCGTATCAATCCAATAATCAATATCTGATAGTAGACGATCTACCCCAAAAGAAGGTTGGTAGAAATAAGTCTTTTGATGTTTACTATTATTTAATGGAAAAAAATGGTCCGTAATAATCAATTGTGCATAACTTGGAGGGATTGATCGAGTACAAACATGTATGGAGGTCCGTTTTCGATGTCGCAAGGTCTTATCCAGAACAGAAGCTAGGCGGCGCGCTTCCTCATGATCGTAACGAAAAAAAAAGACGATTTTTACTTCTGGTGGATAGATTTCCAAGTATCCTCTTTCTTGCAAAACTTTAAGTAAAAGTAGGCCCCATTCATACGATGGATATGTAAGTGCTTGTTGTAAAGCCATCCGGTATTGATAAAGTTTTTCATTAACATTCGGCACCAAACGCAAGCTTTCCTGATACTCATGAAATTCCTCTTTGACTACTCTTTCGTGTAGTCCAATTGAGTAACGGAGCCACTCTTGATAGATAACTCGCGTAATCGTTGTTTTATTCGTACTTTCAAATTCACTAGCCAACCAAAACAACGAATCCAATTTCTCTGTTAAGGTCATTAATTTTCGGTAGATTTTCGTTTCTTCAATTTTTTTCCAGTATTTTTCGATAATGATGTTGCAACTTAAACGAACGATACAGCGGTAATTTTTTTCGCGGACAGATAACCGTTGTTCGTGTCGGAATAATAACTCTGGAAAAAGTTCAAAAAAAAGCGTGCGATGTTCGTCTAATATTTTGATTTCGGCATTTTGGGCACGTGTCTCCAACAAATGGATAAATAATTCGGAAAAAGACTGTTCTGTATCCCCAATAAAAAAGAGGGGAAAATCTTTAAGAAAACAGAAAAAAAGATAGCGTATCTTTCTTTCAGAACCATAAAGTTGTTGTTTTCGATAAGAAAAAGACAAATGATATTCACCCAGCCATTTTCTTAGACGCTCTTGTGAGGAGCGATCATACTCTTGTTGATACTCCGTGTTCAAAATCAAATCCTTCAATAAGCAAAAGGACGAAGAGTGGATCAGAAAATCAAACAACAAATAGGGCTCACTGTAGCCTTTATTATAAATCAGCTTTACGCTTTTTTTATGTTGAATCAGTTGGATCGGAAAATCTCCTTCTTCTAATCTTTTTAAATACCGATCGATCGTTTTCACATCAACTAATAGTTTTTCTGCTAGATCTGTTTTTTTCCACGATAAATCTTTCATTTGATGGATCAATATAAATAGATTTTGTACATTTTTTGACAATAATCTTTGCCACTTCATTGGCGTTCCCTCACTTATTTTTTACTGTGTGTTTCAGGAGTACGATCAACTATAGATTAATACATCTCCCTATATATAAATTACGAAAAAAAACATTTTTTCTTCTTTGATTCAAACGAAATTCATTAAATTCTAATTTAACAGATCGAAAAAGTTAACTACTGCTATTTTTTTCTTACCGTCACACATTGAACTGTGCAAAATTTCGTACAATGAAAACAACTATGGTTACTGATTATTTCTTGAATCCCTCTCTCAACTTTTCTCCTGCCATTTTTTCTTTTCATTTTGTCTACATAAATAAAAAAGACAATCTTTAACGACCTTTGCTAAAATTGATTCGCTGAAAAATAGCTGCTTGCCAGTTTTCATTTGAATAAATTTGCTGGTGTTTGTCCTTAAAGATTGTCTTTTTTCTATTCTTACACTCACTCGTTAATCAAGTAACGTTAACAACTTATTTTAAAGTTAGGGCGTTGAGTGCAACGACCACTGTACTTAGTGACATCAAGACTGCTCCCACTGCTGGGCTTAAAATAAGTCCGATCGGTGCTAAGATTCCTGCTGCTAAAGGAATAGCAATAATATTATAACCAGCGCCCCACCAAAGATTTTGGATCATTTTTCTTCTCGTTTCTTTTGCTAATTCTAAGAAATGCAAGATATCTTTGGGGTCACTGTTCGTTAAGACAACATCTGCAGAATCAATCGCAATATCAGTTCCTGCTCCGATTGCCATACCTATCGTTGCCCGTGCTAAGCTTGGCGCATCATTGATACCGTCACCAACCATGATCACTTTTTTTCCTTGATCAAGATATCTTTGAACGATCGCCTCTTTGTCATCTGGCAGTAGACCGCCGTAATATTCATTGATTCCAAGATATTCGGCTACTGCTTGGGCTGCTTTGGGGTTATCCCCAGTCAACATGACTGGGATAATATTTTTTTCTTTGATCGCTTGGATAAACTCTTTTGCTTCTGGTTTAATGACATCTCCTAGAGCAATTACAGCCACTAATTTATCTGAAACTACTAAAAAGCTGACAGTGTTTCCTTGAGCTTCATAGTTTTTTAATCGTTCAGGGTCGATTTTTAGTCCTAAACGTTTTGCTTCTTTTTCATTAATAATTTTAACATCTTTGTCTTCCACAGTTGCTTCTAAACCAACACCTGCTAAATTTTTTTGTTCCTGTGCTTGATAAGGAGTAATCTTTTTTTCTTTTAAATAATTCATTATCCCAATCGCTAAAGGATGATTTGCATGTGCTTCTAAAGCACCGATATATTTCAAGATTTCTTCTTCTTGATAAGCTTCATCTAAAATCTCAATACCAGTTACAGTAAATTTTCCTTGGGTCAACGTGCCTGTTTTATCTAACATGATCACATCTAGATCATTGGCTTGTTCCATCGCATTCCGATTTTTCAAAAGCAACCCATTTTTAGCTGCGATCGAAGTCGAACGAGCAACGACTAATGGAATCGCAAGTCCCAGTGCATGCGGACAAGCAATGATGAACACGGTGACCATTCGTTCTAGTGCATCTGGTAGATTTGCTAGGAAGAGCCAAGCAATAAAGGCGATGATCCCAACTACTAAAGCCACATAAAATAACCATTTTGCTACTTTATCTGATAGAAACTCTAATTTAGATTTTTCTCCTTGGGCTTTTCGTACCATCTCCATTACTTTTGCAAGGTAACCATTTTCGCCAGTACCTGTTACAGTAATTTCAATTGTTCCATCGCCATTAATTGATCCACCAATGACCGAATCGCCCACTTGCTTTTTAACCCCTTTGGATTCACCCGTAACAGCAGATTCATCAACAATGGTATGTCCTTTGTCGATCGTCCCATCCGTTGGCATCTTGTCTCCAGCACGAACAATTAGACGATCACCTTCATGGACTTCTTTTAAAGAGACGGTTTCTTCAGTCCCGTCTTTTTTCAATCGTTTTACCGATTCAGGTAATAATTCTGCTAATTTTTGTAAAGCATCGCTGGCATTAGAGACTGCATTCATTTCGATCCAATGTCCCAATAACATGATTACGATTAACGTTGCTAATTCCCAGAAAAAATCCATGACATGTGTATGGGGGTTGATGAGGTTGGCTATAAAAGAATACACACTATAAACATATGCGACGGTAATCCCCATAGCAATCAGTGTCATCATTGCTGGACTTTTTTGTTTCAATTCCATTTTGGCTCCGCTTAAGAATGGTTGTCCGCCATAAATAAATAAAATCGTTGCCAGAACCAACACCACCCAATTAGAGCCAGGAAACGTCACTTGAAAAGGAAAGGACATCCCCATCATCGGTGAAAAAAGAATAATCGGAATCGCTAAAATCAGAGAAAGCCAAAATTTTTGCTTAAAGTTCCCCATGTGCATAGAATGATCCATTCCACCCATATTTTCATGACCCATGTGGCTATGATTCATTCCACTCATATCTTCATGATCCATATGGCTATGATCCATTCCGCTCATGTGTCCATGGTCCATCTGTTGGTGCCGTTCCATGTGTCCATGCGTATGGTGTTGATCCATATTTTCCATTTTTCCATGTTCCTGTAAATTATTCTTGGTATTCGTTTGTTCTACAGTTATTTTTTCCTCAGGATTCTTTCCAATAGCGCCCTTTTTATTTGTTTCATTCTCAGGATCTATTCCATTATTCATCTTTTTCCTTCCTTTCCTCTGAAACGATTTATTTGATCGTTTTTCGATTTAAGCTTAAAGAATTCAATAATACACTGATTGAACTAAAGGCCATTGCGCCACCAGCAATGATTGGGTTTAAAAAACCAAAGGCAGCAAAAGGAATCCCGATCGTATTATAAATGAATGCCCAAAACAAATTTTGTTTGATTTTTTTTAATGTGGCAGCTGATAAAGAAATCATTTGATTGATAGAAGTTAAATGACTATTCATTAATGTCACATCGGCTGTTTCCATCGCAATATCGGTTCCACTTCCCATTGCAATCCCAACATCTGCTAAAGCTAGCGCTGGGGCATCATTGATTCCATCACCGACCATGCCAACTTTCTTTCCAGCTTTCTGTAGTTTTTCTACATAGTTGGCTTTTTCTTCAGGTAAAACTTCTGCAAAGATATGGTCAGAATCAATTCCTACTTGTTTGCCGATTGCTTGAGCGGCTCGTTGATTATCTCCCGTAACCATAAACACATCGACACCTTTTTGTTGTAGTTGCTCGATTGCTTGTTTTGCATCTTCTTTGATTTGATCAGCAACGGCAATCATTCCAAGAACCTGTTCTTCGTTGGCTAAAAACATCACTGTTTTTCCTGCCTGTTCTAATTCTAACGCCTGTTCTTGAAATTCATCAAATGAAAGGTTCATTTCAGCTAGTCTCTTTCTAGTCCCAGCAAAATAATGAACACCGTTGATCGTTCCACTGATTCCTGCACCAGGATGAGCAACAAAATCAGTGATTGGCTGAGTTTTTGCACCGACTTTTGCACCATAAGCAACAATAGCTTTTCCTAAAGGATGTTCAGAAGCATGTTCAAGGGAATAGAAAAGGGAAATGATCTCTTTGGGACCGATGACATCTGTTACTTCTGGTCGGCCTTGTGTAATCGTTCCAGTTTTATCCAAAATAATACTATTTAGATGAGCGGCTCCTTCTAACGCTTCGCCACCTTTGATCAATATCCCATTATGAGCACCGACTCCTGTTCCTACCATGATGGCAGTTGGTGTTGCTAAACCAAGCGCACAGGGGCAAGCAATGACCAAAACGGACACACTATGAAGTAATGCTAACTGCCAATCCTTCGTGAGCCATCCTGTAACTAATAGTGTCACCAATGCTAAAAACAAAACGATCGGTACGAAAATCCCTGAAATCTTGTCAGCAATTTGTTGGATCGGTGCTTTACTTCCTTGAGCATCTTCCACCATTTGGATGATTTGTGCCAACACCGTATCTTTTCCTATCTGAGAAACTTGTATTTGGATCAATCCATTGGTATTGATCGTTCCACCAAAAACCATATCTTTTTCTTTTTTCTCAACAGGTACACTTTCTCCTGTCAACATGCTTTCATCCAATGCACTAGCGCCAGCAATGATCCGTCCATCTGTAGGTACTTGTTCACCAGGACGAATCACTAAGATGTCATCGATCATGACCTCATCAATTGCAATCGTCTCTTCTTTGCCCTCTCTTAAAACTTGTGCTGTTTTTGTCTGAAGGGACATCAACTGTTTGATGGCATCGCCTGTTTTACTTTTTGCTGTATGTTCTAAATACTTTCCAAGTAAAATCAAGGTAATGATCATACTGCTACTTTCAAAATAAAGATCATGGGAATGGCTAGGGAAAAAACCATTATAAATGCTTAATGCGAAGGCTGCAGATGTTCCAATCGCAACTAAGACATCCATATTCGGCGCTTTAGTTTTTAATGCATGATAGGCTCCTTTATAAAAGCGCCAACCTACATAAAATTGCACAGGCAAAGCAAAGAGCAACTGCACAAGAGGCAGATGGAAGAACGACACAATTGGTCCATGACTTCCAAGCATCATGGCAATCATTGCTAACATCAAGGGTAAAGTCAAGATCGCACTAAAGATAAGATCAAACTTCATTTTTCTTAAATAGGTTTGTTTCTCCTCAGCAATTTTTTGTTTATGCGCTTCGTCATATAAAATTGCCCCATAGCCGATATTTTCGACACTTTTGATCAATCTTTCTGTAGTAGTGTCGGTATATTTCACACTTGCCTTTTCAGTGGCTAAATTGACAGTAGCGGACATGACACCAGGTTGTTCATTTAGTTCTTTTTCGATTCGAGCAGAACAATTCGCACATGTCATTCCAGTAATGACAAATGTTTCCATTTTAGTATTCGTTGCCATCAAATCACCTCTGCTTGATAGCCTAATTCATTGATTGCTTGACAAATCTCTGTCGCTTGAACATTTGCTTCATCAAATTTCACAACGGCTTTTTCTTTTTTCAGCTGAACTTTTACTTTTTTGACACCACTGATTCTTCCGACCGCTTCTTCAATCCGAGCCACACAATGGTTGCAACTCATCCCTTTAACTGAAAATTCTTGTTTCATTCTTGTTTCCTCCTTATTACTGTTTCTTACATTCACATTGGCCAGGTATACAATTACATTCAATCGTTTCGACTGGCTCTTTTTTATTGAGTTGTTTCATGATCTGCTGAATATCTTCTTGGGTCAATGTCGCTTCTTCAACCAAATCAGCAATCGTCGCACCGACTCTTTTTGCACAAATATGTGAAAAGAGATTTTCAGTAGCACTTCGAACGGTTTCCATCTCGGAAACAGCTGGATGATAAATAAATTTCTTTCCCTCTTGTTCAGTCCAAAGCGCTTCTTTTTTCACCAAACGCCCTAGAAGGGTTTTAACAGTTGCTACTTTCCAATCCATCGAATCAGCTAATATCTGAGTGATTTGTTGGGCATTTGCTTGACCTAAAGTCCAGATAACTCGCATGACTTCCCATTCAGAATCACTGATTTTAATTAATACTCTCTTTTCTTCCATTAGTTTTCCACCTCCATCGATTACATTTGTAAACTTAACTTCGATAATAGATTACAACTGTAATCGTAAATTGTCAACCAATGGGCTTATTTTTTTTCAACTGGTTAATATACTTTTGTCGATCACGTTTATTATCTAAAATGAGTAACTTATTTTTTACTTGCAATGTATCAATCAGTTGGAAGATTCGAGGTTCATTCTTTCGCTTAAAACGCCAAACAAAACACAAAAAATCCAAGTATTCTTTATCCAACTTTTCAGTAAAGTCATTAGGCATGTCTGGTCTGGTCGCACGATCTCGCTTTCTTTTTAAAGTTCGTTTGATGACACGAGCCATTGCAAGATACGTTGGCACTCGTAATAAGATGATTTGATCTGCTTCTTGCAGTCTCTTCCTAGCAGTAGCAAGATAGTTTCCTTCGATGATCCAGTTCTCATGTTTAGCCATAAAGTTTTCTTGCTCTAGTTGAAACCAAACTTGTGCCTTTTCACTATAATCTGTACCATGCCATAAAAAATCTAAGGGTAAAAGAGGAATCTTTGCCGTTTCTTGAATAGTTCTTGCCAGTGTCGATTTTCCAGAGCCACTTTGTCCTAAAATTACTATCTTCATCTTATTCCTCCTCCACTCAAAACTTTTTCTTTTTTTATTTATGATAACATGAGGCACAAAAAAAGAGAGAAACGATCGTTTCTCTCTCAGCTCATTATGTTTCAATCAATGTTTCTTTTACATTTTTATTTTTATCACGACGGGCAATCGCTGGTAAGATCATTCCCAACATGATCAAAATAATTGGTGTAACGACATTTGAGATCAACTGGAACCACCAAGCTTTAGGATCAGCCGCATACTCGACTTTGGGAACCATTCCCAGAATACAAGCAAAAGCGGTAAAGGCAAAACACCAAGCACCGAAAATAAAACCAACCTTTGGATTCTTCACGAATTTATACTCAGAAGTAAATTTCTTGTAAGCTTTGTTCAACATCATATACGCTAAGAATACCCATAAATAACGCATAGGCATTACTACTGAATTTAGATTAGTCAACCATTTCACTAATTCGTTCATGTCTTTGATTCCAAAAATAGGTAGTAAAATGATGATGCTAACTAAAATCCCAGTCAATAAATAGCCATTGACGAGTGTTCCTTTATTGCTTCGTTTACGTAACCATGAAGGAACAAATTCTGGATCTGCATCTGCTAATAAAATTTTCAGCGGTGCATCAATTGAGAAGGCTAATGCGGAAATTTGACCAACCATATTTGTCAAAGCATAGATGATCATCAACGAATTACCAATGCCATAATAGTTGCCTAGGATTTGGAAAGCACTGTAAGCACCATTTGCCATTAAGTCTTTCGGAATATTGTCACTCGCAAATAACATTCCCATCGCTACAGAACCTAAAACCGCACAAACACCAACCATTGCAGCCAAGAAAATCATTCCTTTTGGAAATTCTTTGGCTGGATTTCTTGTGGAATTAACATAAGGAGAGATTTTTTCTGCCCCACCTACTGCAAATACAAGCATCGAAACGGTCGTAAAATAGCTAAAGTCAAATGTCGGGATGTATGTTTTGACCTGATTCATTCCTGTAGTAGCAAATTCCATATCAGTAGTAATAAATGGAGCTGTTACTGCCATCAAAATAAATAAAAGTGACATGACAAACATCGCAGTTCCTGCTAATCCACCAATGACCTTCAATGTGGATAATCCTTTTGTAGAAAGATACAAGAAGGCTAAGAAAATTACTAAGGAAATCACTGCTACCATTTGAACAGTCATTGTGTTAACAATATTTCCATTTCCTTGAACTGCCCATCCAGCAGCAATCAAAATTGCCTGAGGTTTTTGTGCAAGATAAGGAATATGGACGACCCAATAAGTCCATGCAGCATAGTATGCCAACCGTTTATTTGATGTCGTATTTTCGACCCAAGAGCTGACGCCACCTTTACTGTCTTTAAATGCGGAACCAAGTTGCCCTACGATCAAGGCATAAGGGATAAAATAAATAGCAAGAATCAATAGCCAAGAAGTAACAACTGAGATTCCTTGTTGCGCATAGTTGTTTACTACATTCCCCATGCCCCAAACCATGTTGAAAGCAATGAGTGCTACGGTAAACCAACGTAGTTGTTTATCGTTCATCTGTTTTCTCCTTTTAAATTTTTTTAAATAAAATATTTATCTATTTACAATCATAAACAAATTCTTATCTATTTACAATAGTTCGTTATTTTATGTGTGTATATTTTTAATTTTCCCACACTATTCTTCCATCTTTTTATCATTTTACACAAGATAACACCTTATATAAATTAGTTAATCCCTTTCAAACTGAAGGATGTAAAAGAATTTTCAAAAAATTAGATCAAACAGTTATTTTAATATGCTTACTTTCTAATCAAAAAACAACAATAGGTAGTACAATTCAAAAATCGTCGCTTTTACATAAAAAAAGAAATTCCCCTTTCATCCGAACAGTCATCAAGCTGACGAATAAAGGAAAATTTCTTTTCTATTAATCAATAACAAACAAGATACACCTATAGAACTTCATTTTAAACACGCATATAAATAGTTTGGTTAAAGATTTTCACTTATTTTCTGATAATCCTACTCCGTAGGCAAGAAAAGTTCACTTTAACGATGCTTGTGTTTAGATCAACAGTCGATCGTTAGAGTTTTAAACATCTCATAGCGTTTAAGACTGCTAGTACAGTGACACCTACATCAGCAAATACGGCATCTCCCATTGTGGCAATCCCGAATGCGCCTAAAATTAAGACAACACTTTTGATCCCGATCGCAAAGATAATATTTTGTTTAACGATTTTCAACGTTTTTCTTGATAAGCGAATAGCATCTGCGATTTTTCCAGGTTCATCATTCATGATCACTACATCAGCCGCTTCGATTGCTGCATCACTTCCAAGACCTCCCATCGCTATTCCGACATCAGCTCTAGCTAGCACAGGTGCATCATTGATTCCGTCACCAACAAACGCAGTCTTTTGCGATGCGTTCGTGAGGATTTGCTCTAATTTAGCCACTTTGTCTTGCGGTAAGAGCTCGCTATAGACCGTGTCGATTCCTAATTCATTTCCAATATGTGTCGCAATTGCTTGTGCGTCCCCGGTAAGCATCACAGTTTGTTTAACTCCAAGTTTTTTTAGTTTTTGTAAAGCTGCTTTTGCATCTTCTTTGATGGAATCTGCAATCACTATGCTTCCAACATACTGTTGATCAATTGCCACATATACTAAGGTACCAACTGCTTGATTGACTGGAAAGGCTATATTGTATCGAGTGAAAAGTTTATGATTTCCTACTAAGACTACTTTCCCATCCACAACTGCCTTGATTCCTTCGCCTAAAACTTCTTCCATTTGATCCGTGGGTAATAATGCTCCTTCATAATCAGCTAAAATCGCTTGTGCAATCGGATGTGTCGAATATTGTTCTACACTTGCAACATATTGCATGAATAAAGGTTCAACCATAGTAGTTTCAATTGATTGAACAGAAAAATCACCTTTTGTCAGAGTTCCTGTTTTGTCAAAAACCATGGTGTCTGTATGAGCTAATAATTCAAGGTAATTACTACCCTTCACTAATACACCCATTTTACTAGCTCCACCAATCCCTCCAAAAAAGCTTAAAGGTACCGAAATTACTAAAGCACAAGGACACGAAATCACTAAGAACGTCAAAGCTCGGTAAATCCATTCATCAAATCCTGTATTTGATAACACAAGTGGTGGTAAAATGGCTAATAAAACAGCTAATACTACTACCACTGGCGTGTAGTAACGAGCAAATTTAGTGATGAAATTTTCTGCTGGTGCCTTTTTACTACTTGCATTTTCTACTAATTCGAGCAATTTACTAATGGTTGAGTTTTGATAATTTTTTTCTACTTCAACAACTAATGGTTGATTGATATTGATAAAACCACTTAATACTGACTCTCCTTCAAAAACTTCTTTTGGAACCGATTCTCCCGTTAATGCAGAAGTGTCAACTAATGACTGCCCACTGATGACTTTCCCATCTAATGGTACTCGTTCTCCTGGTTTGACAAAAACATGCTCCCCAATCATTACTCTTTCTGGCTGGGTTGTCACCAATCCAGCTTCTGTTTCAACATGAGCCACTTCTGGTCGAATCTCCATCAATGCACGTATCGATTTTCTTGATTGGTTGACTGCAAAGCCTTGGAAATATTCACCTACTTGATAAAACAACATGACCGCTACTGCCTCTGGATATTCACCAATCAACATCGCACCGATCGTTGCGATTGCCATCAAAAAATTTTCATCAAACAATTGACCTCTCGTAATGTTTAATGCAGCTTGTTTAATAACATCAAAACCAATAAATAAATAGACAAGTAAAAATCCAATAAAACGAATCGGTTCAGCTGGAGCCCAAATAAACAAGCCTAATAAGCCAATAGCTGATAGGACAATACGAATCAGATCCTTTTTTTCTTCATTTAATGTTGAAGTCACTTCTTCCATCTCTTTTACCTCAACTTCTGGTTCTAATTCCTTGATCACTTTTCTAGTTTCAGTTTCGATTTCACCTATCTTATCCTGATCTGCGTCAATCGTTAATTTACCTACAGCAAAGTTAACATTTGCTTGCTTTACCCCATTGATTTCGTTGATTCTTTTTTCGATTTTCATTGCACAGTTTGCGCAATCCAATCCTTCTAATCGATAGCTTTTCATGCTCTGACCTCCTCACTTTAAACATGAACGTTTATTCATGTATAATTATATATGAGTGGTCACTCATTTGTCAAACTAATACTTCTTCTATTTTTTATCAATCAAAAAAGCATTACCTTTACAATAAAAAAAGCGACTCATAAAGTGAAAACCATATCATCCATTGTAAGAGTACAGGAGTGTCACAAATAAAAAAGAACTGAACAACGGAATCTACACTTGTCCTTACCCGAACTAATCCATACCTAATAGCTATCTTATCAGCAATTAAAAAAATAAGCATTTCTCCTATTTGATTAAAACTCCCCCACTAGCCAAACGAGTGAGGGAGTTTTTTTATTGTTGTCGTATCTCTTCATCCTAAGCGATATCTATTTTACTGGGATTATTCCACTTCTATAGTCGCTAGTAGTTGTTGGAAACTATTCGTAGTACTTGTTCCTGGTCGATTACCTACTAATTTAACTGAAATGATATCGCCAGCAACCACGCCTTTACTGTAAGTCACCCGAACAGTCTCATTCATTTTTTTGACTGATGAATAGTAAGCTTTTCCTTTATAAGTTTCCGCGATATATGCATCATTTTTATAAAGTACGATTCGATTGTCTTGCTCAAATATTTCTCGATCAATATCCATCACTACTTTATTTCCAACTACTTGAATATCTTTCACGATCTGATCATATTCAGTCGCTGCTGATTCCAATTTTTTCTCGACTACATAGGTTTCTAACAATACTTTACCTGCAGAGCTTTGACCAGGTGAACCAGGTGCTAAATAAACTTCAATTTTTTCGCCTTTGTTGCCTTCAAACGCACGACGTATCTTTACTAGTTCGTCTGTTATATCTTTATAAGAATAGTATGCTTTACCATTATACGTTTCAAAATAATAGTTACCATCCAAATAAACCATCAGGCGTTGTTTGCTATTAAATTGTTCTGGCGTTAAGTTTAAGTAGATATATGGTTGGTGACTTTCTACTCCAACAGATAACAAAGTATTTTGGGATGTGTCATCTTCTGATTGGACATCGATATTTTTAAAAGTTGCCCAACCATTTCCCGTAGAAGAAAAACGGATAATATATGTATTGTCTTTTTCTGGTGTCGTAAAAGTAAACGAATGTCTTTCCCATTGTTCATTATTATGTGCCGATTCTTGTAAAGAAACAAATTCTTCTCCGTGATTCAATGTACCAAACTCGACTTTACTCGGAAAATTTTTGCTTCCCGCAGCGTCATAAGAAAATGTGTAGGTCGTATTGAGTTGTAATTTCACATATTGATGGATATTTTCGCCCAACATTGCTTTCACATAAGAAACCCCATTTTCGGTTACCAGTGTTGGATTGTTCGATTCTGGGTTTGACACGATCCAATGATCTAAACCAGCGTTAAAATCCCCGTTACTGATAATCGAATCCTCAACCACTTCTTTCAAGTTATCACTGATAGCAATAGCTTCCTTGCCTATGGTTGTTGCATGTACGCCTATAGAAGTTCCTAAAGACAGACAGGCAATGCTTGCGACAAATACCTTGTTCATGTTATTTTTCATTCTATTTTCCCCCACTAATTGATTTCTGCTGTTACGATTAGGTAACGAGACTCATTCTATATTATCTCTGGAGATACTCTTTTATTTGCCTTATATTTTCATGAACATTTTATTTTAAAAACTCTTTTTTTCACAAAAAAAGAAATAAATCGCCGAATCCCCGTTTTTCATCTCTCTATTTAGCAATCCTGCTAATGTTTACTAATTTTTTGGAATTGTCCATAATTTTTTTTTCCAAAAAAAGAAATTATCATTGCCGATAGCAGCTATTTCATTAGTACAATCCTTATAACGAGTAAGGAGGTTCCAACCAAGATGAAAGCGATATTATCCAAAAAACATTATATCCAATTAATTATTTTAGAAACATATTTAGCAAATGGACAAGTGACCGTTCAACAACTAGAAGAAACAACCCAAGCAACCAAGCAAACGATTCTTAAACAATTGAATGAGCTGGAAAATCGTGGCTTTTTTCAAGTGGAAAAGAAAAAAGATCATTTATTGCTGAGAAAAAATAAACCAATCAGCTATAGTGAAGTATACAGTTATATTTATCAAGATTCTGTACAGATTCAATTTATTTCTCTGGTTTTTTCTTGTCCGTTTATAACAACTTCGGAAATTTTAAAAAAACTAAAAATCAGTAAATCTCAATTTCGCCGTATCAAAAAACAAGTAGCTGATTTTTTGAACTGCCATGATATTTGTCTGACTGACTCTCCTTTCTACTTTACAGGAGATTCATCTAAACTATATCAGTTTTTTTATGTCTTTTTCTCAGAAAAATATCACGCTAATACTCAATATATTCTTCCGAAAGAACAATTAATTCTTGATCAACTGTTGCAAGCATTTACCGAATTGCCCAACTTCTCTACTTCTCAAGAACAACAACGATTAAGTAGCTGGATCTGGGTGATTATTAAGCTTAGTGTCCATATCCAAAAATCAACGACTTATTATAAATCAGCGGATAAAAATGCAATATCCTCAGCAACTTCACCATTTGATGATTCACGAATCGTCATTGATTATGCACACTTCAAAGAAGTATTCAAGCTTTCATATACGGGTGTCGTCCAATCAAATCTCTTAACATTTCAGTCAATGATGAAAGAACCAAAGCTTTCACTAGAAATGCAAGGGAAAAAGCAATCCTTGATTCAGTTGACAACTGAACTCTACAAGCTATTTGGAGAAAATAAAGAAATTGAGCTCCATTATTCGATCGATCAATCACTAACTTTGTCTGGAAAAATCAAATATTTGTTAAATGATCAAAAAAAACGATTTGTGATTGAATTTTTTAAGCAAAATGGGCGCTTTTCTGCCCATACTGCTAACCGACTGTTACAAAAATTGATCACTTTCAGAAATGAAATAAATGATGATCCTTTATTTTATGAATGGCTCTATCTTACAATTATCTATGATAAACACTTAAAGGAACTTATTAGAAAAAATCAACAGAAGAAAAAAATTGGTCTTGCTTTTACCTACGACCAAGTACATAGTGAATTACTGATTACGCTTCTTAAAACGAAATTGAATGAGTACGCAGTTTTTGAAATCATTGATGTCCAAGATTCTGTAATGAACGATCAAAATGCAGATTCCATCGATTACTGGATTTCTAATCTTCCAATAGCTCCTCAGAAAAACTGGCTACTTTTAGACAATTATCCTTCGCTAAAAGAGATTCGTACCTTAGAATTGCTTCTTCAGCAATCAACGATCCAACCATTAATCGAAGCTTTAAAAGAACCATTACAAACTGACTAAGTTATAAAAAAAATGCAGAAAGTTAACCTCCTAAGAGGCCACTTTCTGCATTTTTTTGTGGTTGAACCAGCTATTTCATTTTTATGGATAGATACGGTTTAACAAACGTGGGAATGGAATTGCTTCACGCACATGGTCGATACCTGCGATCCAAGTAACTGTTCGCTCTAAGCCCAATCCAAATCCAGAATGTGGCACTGAACCATATTTACGCAAATCAAGATACCAAGAATATTCATTTTCGTCTAAACCATGATTTTTGATTTGTTCTAATAAGAATTCATAATCCGTTGCCCGTTCACTACCTCCAATGATCTCACCGTATCCTTCTGGTGCGATCATATCGGCACAGATCACTACATCTTCACGAGTTGGATGTGGTTTCATATAGAAAGGTTTGATTGCTTTTGGATAATTCAAGATAAATACGGGTTGTTCAAATGAATTGGCAATGAATGTCTCATGCGGAGAACCAAAATCATCGCCCCACTCAATATCATCAAACCCATTTTTCTTCAATAATTCAATCGCATCATCATAAGAGATACGTGGGAATGGTAACTTCGTATAAGTTTTCAATACTTCTTTGTCTCGTTCCAAGACATCTAATGCGTAATCACAGTGATCCAATACATTTTGTACTAAGAAAGCAACATATTGTTCTTGGACCTCTAGACTTTCTTCTTGATGTGTAAATGCCATCTCAGGTTCAATCATCCAAAATTCGATCAAATGACGACGTGTTTTTGATTTTTCTGCACGGAATGTTGGACCAAAGGAGAATACTTTACCAAAAGCCATCGCTGCAGCTTCCATATATAATTGACCACTTTGTGATAAGTACGCTTTTTGGTCAAAATAGTTCGTTTCAAATAAGTCAGTCGTTCCTTCTGGTGCAGAACCAGTTAAAATTGGAGGATCGATTTTGACAAAGTTATGGTTATTAAAGAACTCATATGTTGCACGAATAATTTCATTTCTGATTTGCATGATTGCATGTTGTCTGGAAGAACGTAACCATAAATGACGGTGATCCATCAAAAAATCAGTTCCATGTTCTTTAGGTGTGATGGGATAATCATGACTTTCACTGACAACTTCGATTGTCTTAATCCCGATTTCGTAGCCAAATTTTGAACGGCTATCTTCACGGATTTCTCCGGTCAAGATAATTGATGTTTCTTGGTGAAGATTTTTCGCTAATTGAAATACTTCTTCTGGAACTTCACTTTTCACAACTACTCCTTGAAAATAAGCTGTTCCATCTCTTAGTTGTAGAAAAGCAATTTTTCCGCTTGAACGTTTATTTGCTACCCAAGCGCCAATCTTTACTGTTTCTCCTACATGATTTTTCGAATCAATGATTTGAATTGTTTCCACTTATGACTCTCCTTCGCTCTACCTTAATTATTAGGATTATATTTGACTTTTACTCTCAATAAATTGCGCAATACGTCGGACTGCTTCTTCCAAAGTTCCAAGATCCGTTGCATAACTTAATCGCACATTTTCTGGCGCACCAAACCCTTCACCAGTTACTAAAGCAACACCCGTTTCCTCTAATAGATCTTCTACCCACTTCGTGACATTCTCATAACCGCACATAGCCAACGTTTCTTTTACATTCGGAAACAAATAAAAAGCACCTTGTGGTTTATTAAGTGTCACTCCAGGTAAGTTTGAAACAAGTGGATATAAGATATTTAGGCGTTCTTCAAATGCCAGGCGCATTTCTTCCACTGGATCTTGCTCACCAGTCAACGCTTCAATCGCAGCATATTGACTGACTGCTGTTGAATTACTTGTTGATTGAGAAGCAATTGCAATCATCCCATCGATGATTTCTTGGTTCCCCAAAGCATAGCCGATTCTCCATCCCGTCATTGCATAAGTTTTTGAGACCCCATTGATGATGATCGTTTGCTTACGAATAGCTTCAGAGATTGTTGCAATTGGAGTAAACTCATTGCCATTATAAACTAAACGTCCATAAATATCATCTGCAACTATCAAAATATCATGTTTGACAGCCCATTCTCCGATTGCTTGCAGCTCTTTTTGATCATAGATCATTCCTGTCGGATTCGAAGGAGAATTGATGATCAATGCTTTCGTTTTAGGGGTTCGTGATGCTTCTAGCTGGGAAACAGTTATTTTAAATCCATTGTTTTCCTCGCCTTTAACAAATACCGGTCGACCTTCTGCTAATTTTACTTGCTCTCCATAACTTACCCAATAAGGTACTGGGATAATCACTTCATCTTCAGGATCTAAAATCGTCTGAAAAAGGGCATATAACGCAAATTTTGCACCATCCGTTACAATTGTTTGAGAAGGTTCATAGGTGATCCCATAGTACTCCTTGATATAATCGACAATTGCTTGGCGTAGTTCAGGAATCCCTGCGCTCGGCGTATAGTAACTTGCTTTGCCGTTTCTAATTGCCTGAACCGCCACTTCTTGGATATTTTCGGGCGTTGCAAAGTCAGGTTCTCCGACCGTTAGACTTAAGATATCTTTTCCTTGTGCTTTCAAAGCTTTTGCTTTTGCTGCTGCAGCAAGCGTCACAGAAGGTTCTAATTGTTGTACTCTTTTTGACAGCTTCATCCTACTCATCCTTTACAAATTATATTCCAGTGATAGTTTTTATTTCTTTCCCTGACTCGAAAGAAAGCAAATAATAATTGAATTGATCCTTTGAATTTTTTCCAACAACTTCCCAGACAGCTTGATTATCGTACATTCCTAGTGAAGCTTTTTCGATTTTGACTTCTGGATGAGCTTGAGCAATTTTTTCTTTTGCTTCTTGTTCAGTTATCCCATCTTTTTGAGCTAATACTTTGACCTTTTCGCCCGATTTAGGAATAATGACCGCAATTTCTTGCCCTTTATCGTTTTTACCAGTCAAAGAAAAGTAAGTATGATTCCGAGTAAACCAATAAAAGTGATCTGCTTCTTCAAGTCCTGCGTATTTTTTAGCAATCTCAATTGCTTCTTGTTTGGCTTGCATCCTTGGGCGGCTCGCACGTAAATAAAAAATCGAACTAAATACGATGATCGCTAATAAAGCGATAATCAACCCTAGTAATACATGATTAATTGTTTTTTCTTTCGGAGATTCTTGCTTTTGTTTTGATTGTTTCTTCAAGGATCGTCGCTCCTTTTATATTCGCTAAGTTTTATTATAGCAGATTTTTCATGCGAAAATAGATTGTCTGAAGAAGTTTATTCTTCGTTTTTCTTTAAGAATTTTGGGATATCTTTGCAAATATCGTCCAATGTTTCTTCTTTGATCGTAATATTCTTCGGTAAGGCCTGCAAGATCCGATTACTGTATTTCGCAGACAGTAATCGACGATCCAGAATCAATAAAACGCCTCGATCTTCTTCACCACGAATCAATCTTCCTAAGGCTTGTCTCAATTTTAAAGCAGCTTTAGGGATCGATTCTTGATAGAATGGGTTGATTCCTTCTGATTCAAGATAGGTATTCCTTGCCTTCACCATCGGTCGTAACGGATTGTCAAAAGGTAAGCGGGTAACCACGACAATCTGTAAAGCATCCCCCGGTAAATCCACACCTTCCCAAAAACTATCAGCTCCAAATAAAACACTCATTTCAGACAGCATGAATCGTTTCAACAATTTCTGTCGGCTACCGCCGATCCCTTGGGCTAAGATTTCCCGTCCTTGCTCTAACATGGATAAATGAATCGCCTGATAAACTTTTTGTAAAATATCATGTGACGTAAACAAAACCAAGATTGGTCGCTTTTCTTGTAAGATCAATTGAGACAACGTCTGAGACAAATAGTCCACGTATTGTTGCTGATCAACTTGACTAATTGACGGTGCTTCTTTGGGTACATAGATACGGGCTTGTTTTTCGTAATCATAAGGAGATGCGATCACTTTCAATGGTGTACCTTCAATTCCTAAACGTTTCGCAAGATACTGACGATTCGGTCCCACTTTAAGCGTGCCGCCAATATATAAAATATGCGTGTAGCGCGGATACCAAACTGTTCTTTTCAGTGAGGCTGCCTTGAAATCGTGAAGATGAAAAATCGTTTGTTGCGCCGTTTTGTTGGGAACAAACCAATGGATCAAATTTTCATGCCAATCTTCCAGCCACTGTTCCATCAAAGTTGCTTGCTTTTCCATTTGATCGAATAATTGATAAAGAGTGGCTAAATCAATGCGCATTTGTTTCGTCCAGCTTTCTTGAATGATTGTCAAACTTAAGCGCATTTGGTCTTGTAGTTGTTTGATTTCACGATAAAACACATGGAGATGGTCAATTGCAAGGCTCGACTCAAATGGTAACTGCGAAAGCATTTCTTGAGTAACCATCATTTCTTCTGGATACTGACCGTTTGTTTGCTTTGCCGCAAATTGATTCAGTCCTTCTGCCAGAAAAATTTGCGCTTCGTTAAGTGCGTTTAACTCCTCTTGGTAAATCTCTAACCAACGTTGAACTTCGTGGTTTTCTGGTAAATACGCTTTGATCCGGTCAAACAAATGATCCGATTCGTTAAACTGTTGGATTTGTTTGAAAAAATACGCAATACTTAAGCGGCGATCATTGACTTTCTCTGCAATATCAGGCAAATGATGCGCCTCATCGATCAATAAATATGGACTCTCTGGTAACAATGGTCGCTTTCTTTGGGTTTCTTGGACTAAAAAGGCATGATTCACAATCAAAAAATTGCTTTGCTGGATCTTTCTCTCTAAAAAACGAACAAAATCTTGTGCATAAAACGGTTGATTTTTAGCTAAAAATGAAGTCCCCCGATGGGCAATCTCACTAAAGAGAAGATGATTCAAGTTGGTCAAATGCAATTCGTCTAAATCACCGGTTTTCGTTTGAGTCAACCAAACAAGGATTGCCATTTGGTAAAGTAAATATTGTTTTTGTTCTTTTGGCGCTTCAAGGGTCGCTTTGAACCTTTGCAAATCGATATAATGGCGATAACTTTTAATCACTGTTGCTTGAATCGGCTGATCCAACAATTGATTTAACAGTGGGATATCTTTTTCCAAGATCTGTTGCTGGAGTACCAGTGAGACAGTACTGATGATCGCCGGCTTTTCAGGAGTGGCTAAATAACTGAGTGGGAGTAGATACCCGATCGTTTTTCCCATTCCAGTAGCGGCTTCAATCATCAAATCTTTGGACTCATCTTTGGTAAAATGGTCGTATACTGCATTCATCAAGCGATTTTGTTCCTTACGATACATCAATGTTTTCCCAAATATCTTTTCTTTAGCTTGTTTCTTTCTAGGATAAACTTGCTCGTTGTAATGAATGCTGGTATAAAGATCTACTTCTTTTTTTTGCAAAGCTAACCCATCGATTATCTCTAATTCTTCGTTTAACGGCTGAGGTTGTTCTCTCATCTCTTCCATCACACTTTGAATAAATCGACTTGTATCCATTCCAGTTTGCCCACTTAATGCATAAATGGCTTCTAATGTGACTAATGGTAAACGGCGCATCCGTTCTTCAATCAATAGAAGAAGTTGGGCAGTCACTTCGGCATCACTATCAGCTTGGTGTGGGTTTTCATGAATAAAGCCTAGACTCTCTGACAGATCAGCCAATCGAAAGCTTGGCTCACTTGGCAAGAAGATTTGAGCTAATTCAACAGTATCGATGCCAGGAATCTTTAATCCCGGTGTTTGGCACCTTAATAGCTCCTGATTAAGAAAGTTATAATCAAAATAAATATTATGAGCAACAAAAATCGTATCCGCCAACAGATTATAGATGGTTGCGGCCACATCTTCAAAATAAGGTGCTTGTTGGACACGACGATTGGTAATTCCTGTCAGATGTTGGATTTGTTTGGAAATCTTGCGTCCGGGATTAATATCAATCGAAAAACGAGAAGTGATTCGACCACCTTCAATCATGACACATCCAAATTGGATAATGCGATCTTCTTTTGGATTTGTCCCAGTCGTTTCAATATCGACAACTGCATAAGTTTTTGATTTCAAATTTACTTCCTCTTCTCTTGCCTTTAAATGTTCTCTTGCGATTATACTACAATCACAAGAAAATTTCTTAATCTCTCTTTCCATTTGTGAAAAAAACCTTTATATTATTGGTTTACTTTCTAAATCATCTGATCACCTTAACTGCCGGCTGATTACTCAACTATCTGTTGATGCAGAATCAATTCTACTTATCTGAAGAACGTATTTAACTTTGTGATTGATCCAAAACAAAAAAGCTCGACAACTACAAAGTAGTTATCGAGCTTTTATTCAAATCAATTAATTAAGCTTTAACAACGTTAGTTGCTTGAGGGCCACGTTGACCTTCTTCAACGTCAAAGTTTACTGTTTGACCTTCTTCAAGAGTTTTGAATCCGTCGCCTTGGATAGCTGAGAAATGAACGAATACATCGTTACCGTTTTCTGCTGTAATGAATCCAAAACCTTTTTCTGAGTTAAACCATTTTACTGTACCTGTTTCCATAATAAAAATCCTCCTTGTGTTTCAACACATATTTTGCAATTACTTGAATGGTGTATATCTGGAAGATGTTTATTTGAAACATGCCACAGATTACCGAACAAAAACTACACTCTTAATATATCATATCGGTTACAAAATAGCCACTATTTTCCCTTCTTTTTTTCCTTTTCATCTGGTGTTTTCTGACAAAAACGAGAAAAAGAGTGATATCTCTGTATTCCGTCCTAACAAATATGGAATCGTTTCCTTATAATTCAGACTTTCTCTAACGATTTTTTTTGATAAGATTCCCCATAAGAACGATAGTTGATAGTAAAATAACACCAGTTGAATTGATTTCTTCTACTTTTTATTTTTTAACCATAAACAAGACTGAGGAAAAAATTTCCCCAGTCGTGCTCTTTCATTTCTTTATTCAAAATGCAAAATCTCATGGCACTCTATTAGTAACGAAGGATTGCTACTAAACTTTTCTCATCTGGTGCCTCTTTTTGTTCAAGAATGACTACTTGTCCTCCGTTCATGATGACATTATCTGCCAATTCATTTAAAACTTGACGGCGATCATACTCTGTTTCTGGATCTTCTCCAAATCCATCCACTAAGTTAGACGTAGCAATAAACAAGTGAGAAATTTTCCCTTCTTTAGCAGCTGGAACGATATCCACTAGTTGATCGATAAATTTCTTATCTAACAAACGATTATACCCTTCTGCTTCTTTCGCAGCTAATTCCTCAGAGAGTTTTTTAGCTCCTGCTTCGATTTCTTTTAACGATAATTGTGCAGGTGAGGCAGAGATCGCCACATCAGAACAATAGTACGGATTTTTAGCAATTTTTTTGAACATCGTTTGGTTTTCCGGTAATGCAAAGAGATAAATTGGGCGTTTTTCAGGATTGTCAAAGGTATCCTTAAGATAATCATCAACTGCTTGATAATAATTGACCCAGTCGATCTCTACTTCCTCATCTTTTGGATTGACACCATGAAACGTAGCTCCCTCACTACCATTTGAAGTATAGTTTAATCCGCCACCTGTTAACTCAGAACCTAAAGCTGTTACTACATCTTTCGGTGCATCTTCCGGTAATTTTACTTCAGTTACTTGCTTATTGTTTACTTCGTACAACTTCATTGAATCACGATTCAATCCTAGTAGATAATAAGCGTAGTTAAAGTGACTATTTTTGATAATCGCTAGAAGATATGGCAGATCACTCACATAATATTGGTCATCTACAGGAATACCTAAGCGATGGATATACGTATGTTCTGGAGATAAGATGACAGCAACGCTTGTTGTAGCGCTTCGCCAAAATGAAGCATCTTCTAACAAACTAGTGATTTTTTCTTGGAACAAGGACCAGTCATGTTCAGCATATTTTTTTTCAAACCGTTTTTTTGCTTCTTTCGCAAAATTTTTGAACTTGATTTGATCTTTTTCTACATCTTGATGTGCGACATGGGTGTTCAACATAATCGTGACGAATGGGCCTGTAGCACCTTCTGAAGTCAGCTGTGACAATAATTCTTTCGCCATTTTTGTCATAATCGTATCCCTCCTAAAAAAAGTCATTCCTTTACTATAAGTAAAGTCTACCACAACAAATTTTTTCGAGATAATAAAACGAATTTTAATAAAACGACTTATTTCTATTTTTGTTTTATTTAATTAATTTCATAATTATTTCATACTTTACTCAATCATTCTTTTGATTTCTTAAAAAGAAATTCAATTCTTTTTGCTATACTAATAGAAAATAAATGAATGAGGTGATCACATGCACATATTCATGATCTTCAGTTTATTAACCCTAACTGCTGTTACTATTTTTGTTGCTTCTCGATTGAATGAACCAGAAGTGCAACCGGTAAAAATTCGTAGCAAAGATCAAGAGAAGTAACCACTTTTCTCCTTTTTCTATAAATATCTTTTATTATGTTTTTATCAGAAATATTGAAACTACTCTATCTCTTTGATAAAATTTTAATTTATAGGAAAACTATTAGAAAACAAGGAGAAAATAAATGCCTCAAAAAAAATTACGATTGTTCATGTTATTAACAAGTTTGATCTTGTGCCTCACTGCGATTTTACCAATCACAGCAGTTCACGCTGACGAATCATTCAAAGTCAATGCAAAAGCCGCTTTTGCTGTTGATGCAGGGAGTGGTAAGATCCTTTATGATCAAGATGGAGAAAAACCAATGGGAATTGCTTCAATCACCAAAATAATTGGTCTTTATATCGTTCTTGATCAAGTAAAAGAAGGAAAACTGACTTGGGATGAAAAAGTGCCAATTTCAGATTATGCTGAAAAATTGAGCGTTGTTCCTGACTTGTCAAACGTACCTTTGCACAAAGAGAACAGCTATACGGTCAAAGAACTTTTTGATTCAGCCTTTATTCAATCTGCTAACGCCTCAATGGTAGCTTTAGCCGAAAAAATAGCTGGCAGTGAAACAAAGTTTCTTGAATTGATGAAAAAACAATTAAAAGATTGGGGTATTAACGACGCAACGATTGTGAACGCCTCTGGATTAAATAATTCCTATCTCGGTGAGAATCGTCCTGAAGGTACCTCGGAAACAGAAGAAAACCAAATGTCAGCCAAAGATGTTGCGATTGTTGCCAGACACTTGATCTTAGATTTCCCTGAGGTATTAAAAGTGACAAATACTACTAATGAAACGTTTGGTGAAGGGACTCAGTCACCTGTCGAAATGGTGAATTGGAATTGGATGCTTTCTGGGTTTGTTAACTACAAAGAAGGCGTAGATGGTTTAAAAACTGGTACAACTGAATTTGCTGGTGCTTGTTTTGTTGGAACGATCAATAAAGAGGGTAGACGAGTCATTACGGTTGTTTTAAATGCCGATGACCATGCAACAAATCCAAGTGCCCGCTTCAACGAAACCGGACGTTTAATGGATTACTGCTATGATAATTGGTCAATTAAAGAACTTGGAAAGTCCAATGCAAGTATTCCAGATTTAAAAAACTTAGCAGTGAAAGATGGCAAAGAAACTTCAGTAGCTGTTGCCTTAAAAAATCCTGTAAAAGTTTGGGTAAGAAATGGTATGGATACTGGTAAATTAAAAATTACTCCTACCCTTGATAAAAAAGTCGTAACAAATGATCAAGTAGCAGCCCCCGTCAATAAAGGTATGAAGGTAGGGACAGCAACGATTACCTTAGCCGATGATTCACTGGGCTATTTGGAGGACAATAAAGAACCAACCACAGATATTATTACTGCTAAATCAGTTGAAAAAGCAAATATCTTTGTGATTGGTTGGCGACATGTTACTGATTTTTTTAGTAATTTGTTCTAATCCAGCTAAAATACCAACAAGTAGAACGTAGAATTTTAAGTACACCTCTTAAGTCAGAATGTCATTGTCTAACTTAGGAGGTGTACTTTTATCTAACAATCCTTGCTACATGCCCCAAGTTTTCCTTTTTTTAGTTTTTAATTTTTCAGAACAGCTTTTTTTTCTAATTTTAGCTATAATAGTAAAGGCTGTGTCAATTTTATTGATTTTATCTTTCAATCAATCGTTTTTGCGTAAATTGGTATCAACCTAAACAAAACACGTTTTATTTCGTGTTCATTAAACGAAAGGAGTTAATTCTATGAATTTGACAAGAGACCTGACTTTCTTGGTTCTCTATGTTTTAGGGTTTACCGGTATTCTTTATTGGCGCCGTCGTCAAAGTGATCCTGCTCTGTTCTTTTATTGTGGATCTTGGACATTTATGATGATGGTCACTTACTTCATTGTTTTGGAAATTTTTTATTCCACCTTTTACTTTTTGATCCCACTTGTTTTTTTCAGTATTTTTGCATTCTCCTATTTTACTGAAAAACGCAAACTATTGAACGGGGTATTGTTCAATTTCTTTTTAATTAGTTTTGGTGGCTACTTAGTCACCTTGCTGCTTGAAACACAAAATATTTTTATTGGTGGTTTATTTGCAATAATTGCTATCCCCGTTTTGTTGATTTTGTTATTTGGCGTCTACATTTTGATCGTCTTTTTATTTTGGAACGGGTTATTAGTTTTAAAAAGAGAATCTCGCTCATTAGCCAATCTCTTAACTTTATTATTAGCAATCTTTTTGACGTTATATACTATATTTCAAATCTTCTTTATCCAATATTTCCCACAATGGTTCAATGTATTATTCACGGCTGTCCCATTGATTCTGTTTTATCTTTTTGTGGTTTTCTATAACTTTATAACCGTTTCTTTTTTGTATCAGTTCAACCGTCCACGATACAACCAAAATTACATTATCGTTTTAGGGGCTGGTCTACTCAATGGCGAAACGGTATCCCCTCTTTTAGCAAAAAGAATCGACAAAGCGATCGCCTTTTATTGGGCACAAAGTAAAGCAACCTTGAACCCGCCTATTCTATTGATGTCTGGTGGTCAAGGATCAGATGAAAAAGTGCCGGAAGCAATTGCGATGAAGCAATATGCTTTAGCTAAAGGCATTCCTGAGAGAGATATCTTGGTGGAAGCCAATTCAAAGACAACTTTAGAAAATATGCGTTTTTCTAAAGAACTCATGGATCAACAAACTGGTGGGCCATATCGAGCGATTTTCACTTCTAATAATTACCACATCTTCCGTGCAGGTCTTTATGCAAAGCAAGCTGGTTTAAAAGCGGATGGAATCGGAGCGAAAACTGCCTTTTACTACTTGCCGAATGCATTTTTGCGAGAATATATCGCCATCTTGGTTCTGCACAAAAAAAGACACTTGATCGTTGGTGGCTTAATCGTGCTATTTACCGTATTATTCGCAGCTTTGAGCATCTTTATTTAAATAAGGCATTTGGGTGCCCCCCAAATGCCTTTTACTTTTTGTAATCTTTCCTTTTGCAACAACTATTTTCGTGTTTTCGTTCTCCCCTTAGATCGCTCAGACTGTTTCTGACTTCCCATCATTGGCAGGAAAAGAATTCCCTTTTTCACTACTACTTTTTGTGCTGAATAAATTCCACTATTACCAGAACACATGAAGCTCACCAGACAGATCATAAAGAAATAACTGGCTGCTTGTCCACCGAACAATTCGATTCCCATAACAAAACAAGCAATGGGTGTATTTGTTGCTCCTGAAAAGACGCCAATGAATCCCAAAGCTGCTAAAAAAGGAATGGACACATGTAAGATTGGTGCTAGAGCAGCACCTAATGTCGCTCCGATTTCAAATAAAGGAGTTACCTCTCCACCTTGATAACCAGCACCTAAAGACAAGACAGTAAATCCAAGCTTTCCAAGAAAATCATAGAAATGGGCGGTACCATTAAAGGCATCAGTTAACAAAGGCAAACTGAGCCCCAAATATCTTTGGGTTTGCAATAAGAGCGCTGCGATGACGACCACAGCTCCGCCAATAAAATTACGTAGAACTGGACTAGCCATTCTTTTGGCATACCAAGTTTTCAAAAAAACGATCGAACGACTAAATACCCAACCAATCAGACCAAAAGCAATGCCTGCAACGAATAATTTAAAGAAAAGAGATACATCCCAATTTGGAATCGTCCCCATAGGGTAATGGATATGTTTCACCCCAAAGCTTTCAGTCACAAAGTTAGCAAACAGTGCTGCAAAAAAACTTGGAAATAAGGCTTCTGTTCTAACTTTTCCAATTGCTAAAACTTCTAACCCAAATAGTGTTCCAGCCAGAGGCGTACCAAAAACGGAACTAAAACCAGCACTGATCCCGCTGATCACCAATAACTCCCGTTCAACTTTATTTAACCGAAAGAGACGGGCTAAATTTTCTGCTAAAGCGCCTCCCATTTGCACAGCTGTTCCTTCTCGTCCGACAGAACCACCAAATAAATGGGTGGTAATCGTTCCAAATAACGTTAAAGGAATCAGACGTAAAGGAATTTTTTCCTCCCCACCATTTCCTTGATCAATCACTAAGTTATTTCCTCTACCAGAATTTCCTCCGTACTTACTATATAAAAAAGCAAAAATTCCACCACTTACTGGTAAAAGAAACAACAACCAGGGTGAAGCAAGGCGTATATTAGTAACCCATGTTAAACTATTGAGAAAAAAGGCTGATAAACTCCCCATAAAGATTCCCAATAACAATGTGATTAATAGCCACTTGACCATGTATACGACGACCCTAATTGGATCAGGTAATCGATTTTCCATCTCTTTTCCTCCTCAAAAAAAACGCCTACTAAAAAAAGGGGTATCCCGATTCTTAGTAGGCGTCATTAGTTATCTTAAGATTAACGTTTAAAGGCGAACACCATCACCTATTCACTTCATCAATTAAAATAGCATATATTTATGAAAAATACAATGAAATTATCCTTCTTTTTTTACAATCTCAGTAAATTCATAAAAAGGAGTCAATTGGACTAAATTGTGGTTACAATGCTCACTATCATGGCAAATATAGTTTCCTTTTTTCGTATAGGTGCCATCTGAATTCGATTTTGTTGTTGCTAAAAAGAGTGACACACTCGAAGTTTTTTTACAAATCGTACAAATCCCTTTCGTGATGGTCGGGGATAAAGTCCCGCGAATACCGTTTAACTTCCCTGATTCATCATAATAAACAAGAAATTTTTTCTGGATACCAGGATCATTCCATCCAATATAGGTGTGTTCTCTTAAATCCAAATGATTCCAATCAGGTTGTTTTAGCTTTTTCACTTTTCGGAATAATTTTTCGATTTGAGCTTTCGAAGGTTGCTCAAAAGGTTGAACTGATTCTTTTAATTCTTCTAATAAGCGTTCAGCAGTTTCTTTGGTCAAAGAAGTATCTAAGATGTTTTCTAAGAAAAGGTTCATCCTTTGTGAGGGTTCTACTAGTTCCTCTATTCTCTCCACAGCTAATGCTTGGACCGTTTCGATCGTTTTAGAATCGTTTACTGAATGATAGACTGATATTAATTGTTCGACTTCTCTTTTAATAAAATAATATTGATAAGGTTTAATTGTTTTTTCCATGACTTTGAGTCCTTTCTTCTTTCAAGTGAATGTACTTTGAAGAAAAGAACTTCAACAAAGTACGTTAGTTAAAGCTTTTCCACTCTTTTAAATAAGATCCATATGGCATCTTATCATCACCCCCTTTAAGTTTGTTTCAACAACTTGTACTTGATACAAAGTAAACCGTAAAAATCATGGTTCGTCAATAAAAAAAAACCTGAGAAATTTTATGAAATTTCTCAGGAAGAATTCTTAATCACATCGTATTAAATCGATTGTTCTTTGCCGAAATATCTTTGCCATTTTTGTTTCATCGAAGCAGTCATCGGCTGTGCTGCTTCTTTGACAGCACAATATTTGTCGACAAACGTCACAATATAGCTTTCTTTATACTTAGGCGGTGCGATCGTAGCGCCCCACATATGTTTTAAGATGATATCACGCTCTAAATCGGATAGGTCAGTAATTTTTTCTGCATTTTTCACTGCGATCCTTGGATGGATATAAGCATGCGTTCCTTCATCAAATTTTGTTGTACGCCAATCATAGTAGAAAAGATCATGCAAAAGACCTGCACGTGCGGTTGCTTTTGCATTACCGCCCCATTTTTTGGCTAATTTATAACTATAGTAAGAAACACTAAGAGAATGCTCTAATCGAGTGGAGTGGACATGTTGTGTATAATTGGCTAATTTCTTCACTGCATCTGTTGCTAATAGATCTTCTACATAAGACATGTATTCTTCGTCTTCACGCCATTTTTCTGTCATAATTATTGATCTGCCACCTTTTTTGAATTTCATTTTCCTTTGAAATTGATCCTAGTATACCATTAGTGTTCGGAATATTCTAGTGAGGTTCCATCAAAATGTAGAAAGCTTAATAGTTCCTTAATCATAAAGAGAAATGGTAAAGTACGATGCCTGCTGCCACTCCTACATTTAATGATTCAGCATTTCCGCGAATCGGAATATAGATATTTTTATCCGTCAAGGAAAGAATTTCGGGCCGCACGCCTTGCCCTTCATTCCCCATGACAATTGCATACTTCTCAGGAACAGTTACCTGTTCTAATGAACGAGCTTCCTCGTTCAATTCCGTTCCATAGATATTAAAATTGTGTTCCTTTAAAAGCGGGATCATTTGCTCAAGGTCTGTTTGAAGTATTGGTAGATGGTAATTGCTCCCCTGCATACTTCTTAACACTTTTGTACTATAAATGTCAGCTGATCCTTTTCCTAAAACGACACCAGATAGTCCAAAAGCATCTGCCGTACGAATCATTGTTCCAACATTCCCAGGATCTTGGACATTATCTAACAATAACCATCCTCCAGTTAATTCGGGCATGTTTACTTTTTCGTAGAGCATAACGGCTAAGATACCTTGGGGTGTTGGCAAATCTGATACCACAGCCATGACTTCATTCGTTACCAAGGTACAAGGGATGTCTAAATGGTTTTTAAGCCACTCCTCCCACTCTTCTAACCCTTTTTCTGTGATTAAGATTTCTTTTACTTTGGCATGAGAAGCAACTGCCTCTTCAACCAAATGGAATCCTTCGAGTAGATACTCGCCTGTTTCTTCCCGGTATTTTTTCTTATGTAGTTTTTTCAATTCTTTGATTCTTGGATTTTTTGCTGATTGGATTTCTTTCACATTTTTCACCTCACTTAATTATAGCATGAATTCGAACCTTGAACTTGTTACAACATCAAAAAATCGGTATCATTAATTTAAAAAGCAAGGAAAGAAAGGTGGATATGATGAAAAAAATCAAGATGAACGTTCAAGGACGTGTCCAAGGTGTTGGCTTTCGTTATATGACAAAAATCGTTGCCGATCAATTAGGGATCACAGGCACAGTTAAAAACGAAGAAGATGGTTCGGTGACAATCGAAGCATGTGGCAATGAGGAAACGATCAAAAGATTCATTGAAGAAGTAAAGGATTCTCCAAGTCCTAGTGGTCGCGTACAATACGTTGACTTGCAAGATAATCCGATGATGGAAGAACGAAAAAAATTTGATGTGATCGGCTAATTTACTGATTCTGAATGGACGAAACACGCAAAAGGTAGTTCTATTTACACTATGAGAAGGCTCACATGACTTTAAGAAAGTTTGACGATAAAGGACTTTTTTTAAAGAAACAACGTGCCTTCTCTCTTCTAATCGTCCCTCACTCGTTTGATCGTTTTTGCTTCTGTTTAACCGATGGCTTTTCTCCCTTTCCTTTTTGTGGTTTGACAAATAACTTTTTTATTTTTTTAAGACCATATAGGTAGGAATCTATGAATTTTCTATAAAGTAGATTGAATTGTGTGTGCTTTTTTAGTATAGTTAATTTTGTGTAAAAATTATAAAAGAGGAAGTATTTTATGAATAAATGGAAAAATTGGGTATTGGGTTCTGGCCTTGTCACAGTCATGCTTTTCTTATCTGGTTGTGTTCGTCTGGATTCAAATGGTAACCCTGACACATCAGGTATCGTGTACCGAGTATTAGTCCATCCAATGGGACAAGCGATTACATATTTAGTGGAGAACTTCAACTGGTCCTATGGTTGGGCTGTTATTTTAATGACAGTCATCGTTCGTATCATCATTTTGCCATTAGGTATTAGTCAATCGAAAAAGACAATGATCCAATCTGAAAAAATGCAAGCATTGAAGCCGCAAGTCGAAGCCGCTCAACAAAAACTAAAAACGGCGACTACTCGTGAAGAACAAATGGCTGCACAAGCTGAAATGCAACAAGTTTATCGTGAAAATGGGTTAAGTATGACTGGCGGGATTGGCTGCTTGCCTCTCTTGATCCAAATGCCGATCTTTTCAGCCCTTTATTTCACAGCTCGTTATACAGAAGGCATTCGTGAATCCTCTTTCTATGGGATCGACTTAGGACACCCTAGTTTTGTATTAGTTGCGATTGCTGGTGCTGCTTATTTACTTCAAGGATATATTTCAACAATCGGTATCCCTGAAGAACAAAAGAAAACAATGCGTACGATGCTTATCGTTTCGCCTGCGATGATCGTCTTCATGTCGATCAGTGCGCCAGCTGGAGTCACACTTTATTGGGTAGTTGGTGGTATCTTTAGTTGTTTGCAAACCTTCATTACAAATGTCATCATGAAGCCTAAATTAAAAGCTCAAGTGGCAGAAGAGTTAAAACAAAATCCACCGAAGCAAGTCGTAACACCTCGTAAAGACGTGACACCTGCGGATAGCGAACAACCAGTGAAGAAACAAGTCAAAGCACCTAAAAACCAAACAGGTCGTAACGCTGGAAAACAACAAAAACGGAAATAACTAAGCATTTCGTTTATTTCTCAAAATAGCTAAAATAAAAAAGGAAGAGAGAACGCCTCTCCTCCTTTTTTATTTTGTCCTCTGATCATTGACTATTCTTCGCTATATTGCCGAATCAATGGTTCGGATTGAATGAAAATCAGTGTAAACATTTTTCTTTTCACTAGTAGCAACCACTTTCAAGGTCTTTGACCTGTTGTTTGTCATCATTAGATTTTCTTTTTGATCCTCAATAAATCAACTAGTGGATTGACTTTCGTTATCGTTGTGATTGCGAGATAGATCGGACAAGCAATGACGAATTGGATCAGATTGGTTCGGATATTACTCGTTAAATGACCTGTTAAAAACCTGGTGATCAAACACATGATCAATCCAGCAATTATAAACATCCCGATTTTTCTGAGAGAAAAGGTAAACGTCGTCTGTTTTAGAAAAGCTCTTGTTCTTACAACTGTAACGAAACTTTCGGCGAGAATAGTTGAAAATACGACGCCCAAAAAGCCAATAGACGGCAATAGTATGAGATTTGCCACAAGATTGATGATAGCTCCAATGATTACTGAACGATTATACTCTTTAACCTGACCGATTGGCATTAGATATTGTCTAGAAATCGCCATGCCTAAAGGAACGATCACAATCAAAACCGTAAAATATGGAATAATTTGAGTGATGTAGCTAAATTTTTCGCCAAAAAACCAAGGAACGAGCTTGTCATAAACTGTCAACATCCCAAACATGATTGGAATCGAAAAAAACAATTGTAAATGAATCGTTTTTTCCATCGTGCGAACGATTTTCTCCATATTTTTTTTTGCAAAAAAACTTGTCATATGGGGAAGTAAGACGATGTCTAAGGTAGTTATGATCGTGATGAATACGGTATTCAATTGCAGAGAATTGGTAAAATAGCCCACTGCAACACTTCCTAATGTGAAACCTAAAAGGGTCTTATTCAAATTGGTATACAACATGATCGCAATTTGAGGAATAAAATAATCAAAAGAGCCCTTTAAATGACTAAGACTTTTCTTTAAATCAACTTTCGTCAAATGAATGTATTTAGGAATAAAGAACCAAACACTCACTTGTGAACAAACTAAACCTAGTCCTTGAATCAAGGTATATTTTAACGTGTCGTCTTCGTTTTTAATCAAGAAAAGAATGAGAAAAAACGTGACTAGTTGGACTACTAAATTAGCTATACTAGTTTTCTTAAAATCTTCAATTCCCATAAAAAACCAAGATACGTCAAATAATACGGCAAAAATCGCCAAGGATTGGACAAACAAATACGAACGATTATTTAATAAAGAGGCAACAATAAAGTAAGCGACTATGACAATTAAGCTCGCTAATGCCTTAAAAAGCAGAATTTCCCAAAAAACTTCTGATAACGCTTCTTTCTTACGGTTGTAAGTCAAAGTTATTTCCCGGTTACCGTACATCGTTACCCCTAGCCCCGCAAACAAAACAAAATATTGGACAATTGAAAACGTATAATTATAAAGACCGATCCCACTTGGCCCTAAAGCATTAGAAACGATTGGAATGGTAATAATCGGAAGAATGATTTTCGTCAGTTGAAACAAGCTCTGATAAAAAAAATTTTTGGCTATATTTTTCATTTATTCATCCCGTCTAAAAATATCTCTCGTATAGACTTTTTCGATCACATCTTTTAATTGATGGTCCATCCGATTTGAGACGATCACATCCGATAGTTGTTTGAATCGCGCAAGATCCGAAACGACAGGCGCATGATGAAATTCTTCAACAGGTAACGTTGGCTCATAGACAACCACCGAAACTCCTTGTTCCTGGATTCGTTTCATGACTCCTTGAATCGATGAATAACGGAAATTGTCTGAATCGGCTTTCATCGTTAACCGATAGATTCCCACAGTCTTAGGCTTTTGGGCTAAAATTTGTTCTGCAATAAAATCTTTTCTGGTTGTATTTGCTTCAACGATCGCTTGGATAAGATTGTTAGGCACATCGGTATAATTTGCTTTCAACTGTTTCGTATCTTTTGGCAAACAATACCCTCCATAACCAAATGATGGATTATTGTAATGAGAGCCGATACGTGGGTCCAGTCCGACGCCTTCAATGATTTGTTTCGTATTTAAGCCTCGTATCTCCGCATAACTATCCAATTCATTGAAGTAAGCCACACGCAACGCCAGATACGTATTTGAGAATAACTTGATTGCTTCCGCTTCTGTTGAATGAGTCAATAAAACTGGGACATTATCTGCTTGCGTATTCTTTTTGAACATATTCGCAATCTCTGTCCCCCTATCTGAACATTCTCCTACAACAATGCGTGAAGGATAAAGATTATCGTACAATGCTTTACCTTCACGTAAAAATTCTGGTGAAAAAACAATATTTTCTGTTTGATATTTTTTCTTTAATTCGGCCGTATACCCTACTGGTACCGTGGACTTAATGATAAATTTTGCTTCTGGACGAATGGCGAGAGCTTGTTCAATGATGCTCTCAATCGATGAGGTATTAAAATAATTTTTCTTTTCATCGTAATCAGTGGGTGTGGCAATAATCAAATAATCACCAAAAAGAACTGCTTCTCGGAAATCCTTAATAAATTCGATTGCTAGGTCTTCTCTTTGAAGAAAATTATGTACTTCACGGTCTTCAATTGGTGACTCCTTCTTTTGTAGTCGTTCGATCTTTTCTGCTACGATGTCATAAGCTTTGACATTCTCATGCTGGCTAAGTAATAACGCATTGGCTAGCCCTACATAGCCTAGGCCGAAAATTGATACGTTCAATTGGTTTCACCTCTATAATTAGTTTTATTAACATAAAAAACACAAACTGGAACGTTATTGGTAGTTCTTCGTTTCATTCGCTTTATTATTCTTCTAAAAAAACAAAGCCATTTACTTTTCCTTTGAACCCAGGCTCGTTTCGTCAGTCACTCTTACAAATAATCAAAACATTCTTGAGGTTAAGAGCTTTTCACCTCATTTTCCTTGTTTAAGTGCTTTTTTTATTTTGTGAAATTCCTTTAGTTATAAAGTTTCATAAAGTCCTGCTACTTGATTGATGATTACATTTTCGCTGAATTGTTGGATATGAGCAGCAGCGTTCTCGGAATATTTTGTAACAGGTAACGTTCCAGAAAAAAAATCTTGAAGAATATTTACTAGTTCTTCTGACTCTTTGACATCAAACAATTTTCCTGTGTTCTCATCATAGATCAGATCTTTATTGCCTCGTATATTTGAAGCGACTACCGGTAAACCAACGCTCATAGCCTCCATGATCGATACGGGCAATCCTTCTCTTAAAGAAGGAAAGAGAAATAGATCACTCATTTTCATGATCTCAATAATATCCTTACGATATCCGAGTAAACTGACTTTCTTTTCCAAACCTAAAAATTTAATTTTTTGTTCCAGCGTTTGTTTCAAAGGCCCCGTTCCACAAATAAAATAGTGGAAATCTTGGTCTTTAAATGAAGCGAGTGCATGAATCACCAGTTCGTGGTTTTTGTTTTTATTCAATTCACCGACTGAAAGGAGTACTTTGGTTGTTGGCTGAGCTAGTGAAAGTACCTTACTTTTTAGCCGTTTATCAACCAAGGTTTTCTCGAACTTTTCGACTTGGATTCCAACTCCCTGAATCAAATGAGTTTGTGTTGCTTTAAATTTTTGTGAAGCAAGCAAATAATCTTCCTGATTAATGGTAATAAGCTTACTTGTATAACGAGATAAGTATTTTTCAACTGGGTAATAGACGAACCAATTAAGCATTGGGGCTCCTTGATAAAAGTGAAACCCGTGTGCCGTATAGTAGATAGGAATATTGATCCGCTTACAAGCAAGTCTTGTCACCATCGAAGCAACTGGCGTATGCGTATGTACGATATCGATATTCTCTTCTTTGATCAGCTGTTTGATTTTCTTATAGGCTAAAAGATTGCTTTTAGCTAATGGATTCCTATTGAATGGTATTTGAAACACAGGTATTTTTTTATCAGAAAAATAAGATGCCAACGGTTGTTCAAGCGCACATGCCACACTCACTTCATGTCCATTTTTGATTAGTTGATCAATATGCGGGATTAAAAAAGCATTGAGTGTATTGGAGATCGTCGTCACATATAAAATTTTCAGTATGGTTCATTCCCTTCAAATTTTTCACTTGTTGGTCCAAAATTTGAGCTAATCCCTTCTTGTTTGAACACCTTAAGAACTGTTTGTAACAAGATCCAAACATCTTTGCCAAACGAATAACTTTCAACGTACAAACAATCATACGTAAACTTTTCTTCCCAACTGATCGCATTTCTACCACTGACTTGGGCCAATCCGGTCAAACCTGGGCGAATGTTGTGGCGTTTTCGTTGCTCTTCATTATAAAGTGTCAAATATTCTACCAATAATGGACGAGGACCAACAAAAGACATTTCGCCTTTAAAGATATTCCAAAGCTCTGGCAGCTCGTCAAGACTAGTTGCTCTAAGTAGTTTGCCGAATTTTGTTAGACGAACTTCATCTGGAAGATACGCGCCATGTTGATCTTTCTCGTCTGTCATCGTGCGAAACTTGTACATAAAAAATAATCGTTCATTCTTCCCTGGTCTTGTTTGCTTAAAAATAACCGGTGAACCTAATTTTAATCGCACACACCCTGCAAGTATGAGCATCAGTGGTGCAAGCAAAAGCAATAAAAGACCTGAGAAAAAAAGATCGAACGCACGCTTTCCAAAAAGTCGATAAAAGGTTGGTTTACTCATAACGCATCACTCGCTTGATCGTTGCAACGACTCTATTTAACTCTTCATCCGTCATTTTAGTATCTGAGGAAAGACAAACTCCAGAAGAAAAAAGCGATTCTGCAACTTCGCCGCCAATAAAATCAAAAGAGTCAAAAACAGGCTGTAAGTGCATCGGTTTCCAGACAGGTCGTGCTTCGATCTGTTCTTTTTCCAATTCTTCAATCAAATAAGATGGATCTATTCCTTCTAAACGAATGACACTCAACCAATAGTTAGGTTCGTTCCAAGAATTTTCCGGCATAAATTGTATATTAGGAAACTCGGACAATTCTTCTTGATAAAATTGATAGATGGCACGCTTCTTTTGGATTCTTTCATTTAATACTTTTAATTGTCCACGCCCGATTCCTGCTAATATATTGCTCATACGATAGTTGTAACCGATTTCTAAATGTTGATAATAACGTTCATTTTCACGAGATTGAGTGGCCCAAAATTTGACTTTTTCGATTTTTGATTGATCGTCAGAGATTAATGCTCCCCCACCTGAAGTTGTGATGATCTTATTTCCATTGAAGGAATAAATCCCATAGTCTCCAAACGTTCCTGTATATTTACCTTGGTAAGTCGTTCCTAATGATTCGGCAGCATCTTCAATCAACGTCACTTGATATTCTTGACAGATCTGCATGATTTCAGCTAAGTTTGCAGCTAATCCATATAAATGAACGACGATCACCGCTTTCGCTTTTGGATATTTTTCTAAAGCTGCGCGTAAATGAACAGGACTCATATTCCAAGTTTCGGCATCACTATCCACAAAGATTGGGACGGCTCCTTGATAAAGAATCGGGTTGACCGTAGCTGCAAAAGTCAAGGATTGACAAATCACTTGATCTCCTTTCGTGACACCTGCTGCCTTTAATGCTAAATGAATCGCTGCCGTACCTGAAGAAAGCGCAGCAACATGCTTGGCTCCCACATGATCTGCCAGTTCTTGCTCAAAACCATCGACATTGGTACCTAAAGGGGCAATCCAGTTCGTATCAAAGGCTTCTTTGACAAACGCTTGTTCATAGCCTGCTTCACTCATATGGGGCGAAGCTAATAATATTCGCTTTTTTCTCACATCAACTCCACCTTTCAATTATCTTTGCTGGTACCCCCACCCATTTTGAATGATGAGGGATATCTCTGATGACAACACTGCCAGCCCCAATAATGTTGCCATCACCAATCGAACGTTCTTGAATAATCTTTGTACCGACACCCAGTTCATTTTTATCTCCTAAAGTGACTGCTCCCGAAATATTGACATGAGGAAAAATGGCATTGTAACTACCTATAATGGAGTCATGACCGATTGTTGAACCAATATTGATCATATTGAAGTCACCGATTGAAATATCTGCAGTATAGGTCGTGTAAGGCATCAATATGTTCCCAATGCCCAGTTGAACATTTAAGCCAATCAATGCGCTAGGGGCAAACAAATTTGGAAAATGCAAGTGAGGGTTTTGTCGTAACTGTTCATAGATGTTTTCTTTGACCGTCGGAGCCGCAATCCCAAGAAAAACTGCCATTGGTGTTTTGACTTGAAGCAAGTCAGCAATTTTGCCAATCACAGGTTTTCCTAGAACATCGCTTTGCTCACTTTTACGATCATCGACAAAACCGACCCACTGATACTCATTTTGTTGTTGGAGCAAAAAAGCAATTTCTTTACCAAACCCACCTGCTCCTACTATTATTGCATCCACTCGCTTTCTCCTCTCGTTTCTTTTTTTGATGGTCAAACGTTTTTTTACATGCGATTTGAATAACGTATCCCTATGCAATTTTTGATCGCAGGAATCGTATAATCCAGCACATAAAGCAATGATTTTACTACTTTACTAATAGTACGTTCAGCTTAAAACAGCTAGTTTCTATTGATTAGAAGCATTGGCAAAACGAATCACTTCTCTTGCTAATTGTTTCTCATCTTTTGGCAAATGACGGATAAAATCCATCACTTTTTGATTTGAATAACCTTTAATGTTTCCGACAAAAATTTTTTCATAGACAGCTTCATCGTTTCTCTCTTTATCCAACAGCAGTTCTTCATATAGTTTTTCCCCAGGACGGATACCCGTTTCAAGAATCTCAATTTCGTCTTCACGATAGCCACTCAGGCGAATCATATTTTTGGCAAGGTTGACGATTTTGACTGGTTCACCCATATCTAAAATAAAAATCTCTCCACCTTTAGCCAAGACTCCTGATTGAATGACCAATCGACTTGCTTCAGGAATTGTCATAAAGTAACGTGTCATCCGAAAATCAGTAATCGTGACTGGTCCACCTTGCGCAATTTGTTCACGAAAGACAGGAATCACACTTCCTCGTGAACCTAATACATTTCCAAAGCGAACAGCGGAAAATGTTGTTCCATTTTTTTCGTTCAATCCTGTTACAATCATTTCTGCAATCCGCTTTGTCGCTCCCATCACATTAGGTGGATGATTCGCTTTATCTGTTGAGACCATCACAAAATTTTTGACTTTCGCTTGTTTGGCTGCTTCCGCAACATTTTTCGTTCCAAGAATATTATTTTTTACTGCTTCTTTGGGATTTACTTCCATGAGAGGAACATGCTTATGTGCTGCAGCATGATAAACGATATCTGGGCGATAGTTTTGCATGATCTCATTGATTTTGTCACGATCTTGAATATCTGCAATGAGCGGGACGATTTTTGTCTGCTGATTTTGCTGATTCATGCGGAGTTCCCGATCGATCAAATAAATCGAATTTTCCCCATGTCCTACTAGTAATAATTGTGCTGGGGAAAACTGGATAATCTGCCGACAAATCTCTGAGCCGATCGAGCCACCCGCACCAGTCACAAGAATGGTTTTCCCTGTCAAATGACCTTTGATCGATTCAATGTCCAATTCAACTTCATCTCTTTCTAGTAAATCAACTACGTCAATTTTTTTTAATTTTGTGACACTGACTTTTCCAGAAGCGATTTCTTCCATTGAAGGCATCGTGTTTACTTTGACATGCAAGGATTCTACCATTTGAAAGATATTCCTGATTTTTGTTTTGGATAAGGAAGGAATGGCGATGGTAACGATTTGTACATCATGTTTCTTGATTAGTGCAGGGAGGTCTTTGATCATACCGATCACTTTTTTTCCTGAAAGATATGTATTTTGCTTATTAGGATCATCATCAACAAAACCAATGACATAGGTGTCACTTGCTGTTTTTGATCCAAGTAAGATATTTGCCAAAATTCTACCGCCTTCACCAGCGCCTACGATGATCGTCTTCTTGGCAGTGGCTCTAGGTTGTAGCTTTGTCTGCTTTTTCTCAATGTAAAGACGCCACTCCAGACGGCTTCCCATGATTAAAAGCAAAGACAAAATATAGGTAAAGATCGTTAGACGTAACATATACTGATGATTGATAAAAAACAAGACAAAAAGATTTGAAATCATAGTGATCGACAAAGAAACAAAAATCGCCCTGATTTCTTCTAAATTCATATAACGATTGATCCTTGTAAAGACTTTAAATAAACTCCCATAAAACAAATAGAAACCTATTGAAACGCCTGTAGAGATGAACATAAAATCCGTTGATACTTCTGCGAATGGCTTCATGAATCTAATTGTAGCAATGTTTGCCAAAAACAACAATAAGCTATCAACTCCTATCAAAATAGCAATCTTTCTTTTTCTTGTGACTTCAAACACCTTTACTCCCCCTAAAATAACCCAAACTTCTTCTTTTTTATCGCTTGATAAGTTGGATAATGAATCTGCTCCCCATTGATTAAATCTTTGGCGACTTGTTTCATTTGCTCAACTTTTTCGTTATTGAAGTCTTTAGCGATTTGTTCATAACATTCTTTTAAACAAAAAGAACGTCGCTCAACACCGTGAGCATCCGAAGCAATCATTTGTACAAGATTATACTTGACCATTTTTTTTGCTGTTTTTTGGATTTCTTTGCCAAAGCGCCCCAGATAACTGGGTGCTGTCAACTGTGTCAAACACCCCATTTCTAGATAAGGCAACAAACGATTCGGATCTTTTGCAAAATAAGTATTACGCTCAGGATGCACGATTACTGGTATTTTTCCTAGTTTCAACAGTTCAAAAAAAAGGTTCTTTGCATATAACGGTACTTCTAATGTAGGAAATTCAATCAACAGATAAGTATCATTTAAATCTGTAAAAAGAAGTTCATCTCGGTGAAGCGCTTCGAGCAATTCTCCAGTAATACGAACTTCTTGACCTTCTAATAACACCAACGGTAAATTTCTTTTATCCAGCTCTTTTTGTAAAGTGGCGACTAGGGGAATGACTTTTTTCTTTTGATTACAATACTTGCCGTTGTTATGGTGCGGTGTACATAAAATATGAGTAATCCCTTGCTCAACCGCTTTTTCAGCCATTGCCAGGCTTTCTTCCAGGTTTTGCGCACCATCGTCAACTGCTGGTAATAGATGACAATGTAAATCGATCATTCCCTTTACCTCCTCTTTATCATTCATAATAATAACTTGTATCTTTGCTTTGTTCGACTCCGTTATAGACAATCCCCAGTACATTTGCCTGAGCCATCTCTAATAATTTTTTGGCTTTCACAACTGCTTCTTTTCGTGAAGTCTTTTCACGTACTACCAGAAGCGTACCATCTGCCTTTGATGACAAGATTTGAGCATCTGTCACGGTTACAATCGGCGGCAAATCAAACATCACGATATCATAGAGCTGACTTGCTTCTACCATTAGTTGATCCATTCTTTTCGAGCTTAACAGCTCTGATGGATTAGGAGGAATCGGTCCACTTGGTAATACCGATAATTCCTTGATTGCCGTTTTTTGGATCCCTTTACTGATCGTTTCAGTTGAGCTGAGTAAATTACTTAACCCATAGTGATTATTTACTTGAAATGCTTTGTAAATAACTGGTTTTCGCATGTCAGCATCAACTAATAATACTTTCTGCCCAGCTTTTGCAAAGACAACAGCCAGATTTGCAGCCGTTGTCGATTTCCCTTCACCTGGTCCAGATGACGTGACCACGATCGTTTTGACTTGTTGATCATTGATTGAAACAAATTGGATATTGGTTCGAATCGTTCGGTAGTGCTCGGCCGCTGCTGATGAAGGATTAGTTAAAGTAATCAAACGAATCGGTTGAAGTAGTGTTTCTTTTTGTTTTATGACACGTCGCATGTTTTCCCTCCTACACTCTTGAACGAGCTCTACGAGAAGCTCTCGCTTGTTCACCAGTTTCATCGTTTATTGTCACCGGTGCGTTGTTGTTTTTGTCATTTCTATTGAAATCTTTGGCAGTCATTTCTGGTACCGTTCCTAAAATTGGAAACCCTATGACCTCCGAAAGATATTTTTCATCTTTCACAGTCTGGTCGAACAATTCCAATAACAGAGCTATCCCCATGCCAATCATCAAACCTAAAATAAGGCCAAGGGCAATATTTATTTTTTTATTTGGTGACACCGATGTTCCGTCCGCAACCGCTTCAGAAATGATCGATATTTTATCGACATTCATCACATCTTTTGCTTTCGTTTGAAACACCTCAGCTGTGGTATTCGCAATTTTCTGAGCATTATCTGGAATCGAACTAATCGCTTGGATAGAAAACATTTGTGAATTTTCGGATTGATTCACTGTGATTGCTTGTTTGATTTCTCCAACCGTCATTGCTAGCTGATCTTGCGTTTCTAATTGATCTTTCACTTCACTTAAAACTAAGTCACTAATGATCATATCTTTGTAGGTGTTAATCATTTGTAAATTCGTATTCACATCATTGACATTCGTAATATTTGACTGAGGCAACGTGACAATCAATTGGGCTTGTGAACTAAACTTGGGTGTTAGAATAAAGAATGTAACGAAACTTGCTAACGCCAAACCAACTAACGTTGAAATAAATAAGGTCAACAAACGCTTACGAAATACTCCGATGATTTCTTTTATACTAATTGTCTCTTCCATTTCTCTCCACTTTCCTGTTACTTTCCTAGATTCATTTTTCTTTTAACACATGACATCCTGCTGATGTTACTTGTTCTCATAAAATATACTCATTTCAGTGAAGCTTCGTGAGACTTCCATCCTATGAACATACTTAGATAATAAAATGACATCGATTTCTAAAAAAATTTTTAGTTTATCATTCAGATGATAATTATTATCATCTAGAGTAAGATACTGGATCCAATAGTTTTAAAAACTTTTTATTCCCAAAAAAATAAATCGTTACTTTATCTAATCGCTTCCAAATCACGGTAAATTTACTAATTCTATTAGACAAGTAAAGATTTTCTACCTGAGACCCTATTTACTATTATCCCATTCATAACAAGCTTTTCTTGTTATGAATAACAATTTTTCTATATTAATTATACCTAACTTTCATTTTTAAATAAAGGATGATTTAAAAATAACAAAAACTATGCATTTCACTCAATAGCACTGACCGATTGTTCTCTTTTTACCAAAAAATGTCATATTGTTCTGATTCGTGAAAGAAAAGTCGCTTATTGCTAGATAGCATGAATAAAACCGATATACACTACATAAAAAGAGTCTGAGGTATTAAGACCTTAAGCTTACTTTTTACACTAAGATGAGTAATTGCTATGAAAGCATCCACTCTGGTACTTTCACCATCTTATCGACGGCGTTCAAAGATCTGCACTTCGGTAATCAGTCAAAAAATAAGCCGAAGCATTTAAAAATAGAAGAAACTATTTTCGGATGCTTCGGCTTATATCTCAGAGCTAGACTTGTCATAACGCTTGTTTCAAATCAAGTTGGCAAAGGGCTACCTGATTTATTTAGTGATAATCTGTTCTAAGCTTGCTATTGATAGTGCCATTTCAGCAATTTGTTTCAGCTGTGCCAAACGATTGTTACGGACAGCAGGATCGTCTACCATGACCATGGTTTGGTCAAAATACGTTTCGATCAATGGACGTAAAGCAACAAGTTGATCATAATCTTCTTTCAGCGTTTGTGTACCAAATTGTTTTTTCATTTCTGCTACCGCTTGATAAAGTGCTGTTTCAGCTTCATTTTCAAATAACGCAGGATTAATCTCTGTTGTCGTTGTTTCTTGCGCTTTCTTCGCTAAATTAACCACTCGGGTCAATGCTTCCATCGATGGCTTAAACTCTTCCTCATCTAAACGTTCTTTAAACAGTTGAGCTGCTGTAAAAACTTTTGTCAAATCGCTTTGTTTTGCATTTAAAACTGCATCAATCACATCGTGTCGGATTTGTTTTGTAGTTAGTAACTGACGGAAACGTCCTTTGATAAAATCAATGACTGCCTGTTGTCCATCCGATAACTGGATGCCAAAACGTTCTTGATCTTCATTGATTGCCTGGTCGATTTCACGTTGTAAACGAACCAATGGAAATGCCCAATTTTTTGCTTCAATGATGCGGACAATCCCATACGCTTGACGACGAAGAGCATACGGATCATTTGACCCACTTGGGATCATTCCAACTGTAAAGAAAGAGAAGATACTATCTAATTTGTCTGCAATCGCTAATACTGCACCAATTTTGGTTTCTGGTAAGTCACCTTCACTTGAAATTGGTAGATAGTGTTCCTTGATAGCTGTTGCTACAGCTGATGTTTCGCCGTGTAATCGCGCATATTTTTCACCCATGATCCCTTGAAGCTCTGGAAACTCACCTACCATGTTGGTCACTAAATCAAATTTATAGATTTCAGCAGCACGTTGTAAATCCGTTAACTCTTCTGGTGATAAGCCGACAGATTTACCTAAAATACGAGCAATAACTTGTACTCGTTGCATTTTTTCGTAGATGCTACCAATTTTTTCATGGAAAGTCACTGATTTTAATTTATCAACAAAAGTCTCGATTGGAATCTTTTTATCTTCATTGTAGAAAAACTCTGCATCTTCTAAACGAGCAGTCAATACTTTTTGATTTCCACGGATCACGTTTTCTAGTTTGACACGATCCCCATTTCGAGCAGAAATAAAATGTGGCAAGAGTAATCCTTGGTCATTTCTTACTTCAAAATAACGTTGGTGTTCCTTCATTGAAGTAACCAATACTTCTTCAGGGACAGACAGATATTTTTCTTCAAAATCGCCAGCAAAAACTGTTGGATATTCGACTAAATTATTCACTTCTTCTAATAACTTTTCGTCTAAATCGATCGTCCAATGGTTTTTCTCTGCTAATTCTGTTGCTTGTTGGACAATCATTTCTTTTCTTTTATGTGGCGCAGCTATCACGAATTGTTCTTGTAATTTTTCTTCATACTCATTGGCATGAGCGAAACGAACTGTTTCTCCTAAGAAACGATGACCACGTGATGTGCGATCTGTTGTAACATCTAAAATCTCGAAAGGAATCACTTCATCATCTAGTAAAGCAACAATCCAATGAATAGGACGAATATATTCAAAGTCAAAATTTGCCCAATGCATCGTAACAGGAAATGTCAAACTTTTGATGACATCTGCAAGTCCAGTCAATACTTCTTTCGCTGGTTGTCCATGTGTATATTTGGTTACGTACACATACTCTACACCCTTCAGCTCTTTAAAGGTAATATCGTCAGTCGTCAAACCTTGACCACGTACAAACCCTTCTGCGGCTTTCGTCCAATTTCCATCTGAATCCAATGCGATTTTTTTAGCCGGACCCTTTAATTCTTCTTCGCTATCTGCTTGACGTTCTGGGATATTGGTTACTTTGATCGCTAAACGTCTTGGCGTTGAAAAAGTTTCGATTGTATCATAAGACAATTGGTGTTCATCTAAAAACTTTGCTGTTTTTTGTTCCAGTTGTTTCATGCTTGGTGTAACTACATGGGCAGGCATTTCTTCCAACCCGATTTCTAAAAGTAACTCTTTTGCCATGTTATTCAGCCTCCTTAACCGTTTCTGGATTTGCTGTGTTTTTATTCAATAAAGGAAATCCTAATTTTTCACGCTCTGCCACAAAAATCTTTGCAACAGATTTTGCCATATTTCTGATACGTGACAGATAACCAGCACGTTCTGTGACAGAAACTGCCCCACGAGCATCTAATAGATTGAATGTATGGCTGCATTTTAAAATGTAATCATAGGCAGGATGAACTAAATTTTCATCAATGCATCGTTTAGCTTCTTTTTCAAAACGATCAAAATTACTTAATAATAGTTCTTGATCACTGACTTCAAATGAATATTTGGAGTGTTCGTATTCAGGCTGTTTGAAAATCTCCCCATATTTTACGCCATCTGACCATTCAAGATCATAGACACTTTCTACTTCTTGGATGTAGGATGCCAAGCGCTCCAAACCATAAGTAATTTCAGATGTCACTGGTTTACATGGCAGACCGCCGACTTGTTGGAAATACGTGAATTGTGTAATTTCCATTCCATCGAGCCAAACTTCCCAACCAACACCGGCACAGCCCATCGAAGGGTTTTCCCAGTTATCTTCGACAAACCGAATGTCGTGTTCCAAAGGATCGATCCCCAATAAACGTAAACTTTCTAAATAAAGTTCTTGGATATTTTCAGGTGATGGTTTCATCACTACTTGGAACTGATGATGTTGATACAGACGGTTCGGATTTTCCCCATAACGACCATCGGCTGGGCGACGAGAAGGCTCTACGTATGCTGCATTCCAAGGCTCTGGTCCAATTGCTCGTAAAAAGGTATATGGGCTCATTGTACCTGCCCCCTTTTCTGTATCATAGGCTTGCATCAACATGCACCCATTTGATGACCAAAATTTTTGTAACGTCAAGATCATGTCTTGTACAGATAATTTTTTGCTCATTTAAAATGACTCCTTCCACTTCTAAATAGTTTGCTGAGAATTTGAAACAACAAAAAGTCCCTATGCTTGTCTAAACAAACATAGGGACGAATAACTTCGCGGTTCCACCCTACTTCCGAAAATTTCGGCAGCTTCATTGTCAGTACTCCCAAGTGCCTCTTCAAAAACCGACAGCATTCGGCTCACACCCTCCCGAACTCGCTTTTGCTACGTATTTTTTACTGATCTTGTTCAACGTACTTTATTCTTTTATTTAGCCAATCAAGTTTTTGTACAAAACTCTCATTTATCTAGGTTCCATAATAGACGTATAGTTAGGCTTTTGTCAAATAGTTTTGAATGTTGATTGAACATTCTACTCATTTTTTTGGTTTTCAGAAGCACTTTCTCCTTCCGGATCAGGCTTTTTTAGGACATGTTCCCATGATTTCATTTGATCAATGAACTTTTTACTTTTTAGATGAATCCCTACGTATTCTTCGTATAACTGGTCAATCAGTTGCCTGATCGTTGCTTTAGTTTCGTCTTTTAAATTGATCCCTGTGATCTTATCATAAGAAATAGCAGAGAACATACGCACGAAATAAACAGCTCTTGGATCTGCATGATAACGACGGTGATCCATTGACCAATGTTCTTCGCATAGCACGCCTCCATATTTGGAAGAATAATCAAATTTACCTTGTGTTTTGCCACACACCACACAATGTGTCCAAATCGGTGCAATCCCAAAGCGTTGCAATAATTGTACCTCAAAGATGTTGGTGATGATTTCCGCATCGTCCCCCTGATCCATCCGTTGCAATGCTGCTTGTGTAAATTGAAAAAGATGGGGATCATATTGATGGTCTTCGATCGCTGCATCCACTAAGTTTAACAAATACGTGCCGTAACCACTTAAAAAAATGTCTTCTTGAATTTTTCTAAAGGAGTGAACATCTTTTACGCTGGTTATAAACGAAAGTCCTTCACTTTTAAACGTACCAATGTAGATTCCTTCAGTAAAAGGGAGTAGTGCAGGGGCTAATGGTTGGTTTTGCCGGTGAATTCCTTTGACATAAAACATCAGTTTCCCCGCAGACTCAGTAAAAATTTTCACTAATTTGTCTTTTTCTTTATAATTTCGACTGGACAATATGATCCCTTTTGATTCGGCTAGCTGGCTCATTTTTTTCGCCCCCCTTTTAGAAAAAGAATAAGGAAAAGAAAAATCATTCACTGAATCATTTTCCTTTCCCACTTATTCTACTCATTTTCTTGTCTTCTGACTTTTACACGCGGTTTCGTCTATCGAATAATCACGTTCAACTCATTTTTATCTACTTAAAGTTAATATTCCTCTTTGCGGTAACCAAAATCTTGTAAATAAACTCTTTTATCGCGCCAATCTTTTTGAACTTTAACCCATAGTTCTAGAAATACTTTGTCACCAAGCAAATTCTCAATATCTTTTCTTGCTTTCGTCCCAATTTCTTTTAGCATTTTACCACCTTTACCGATGATAATCCCTTTTTGACTATCACGTTCAACGATAATGGTTGCTTGAATTTGGATTTTATCATTTTCATTGCGTTTCATTGAGTCAACAACAACAGCCACTGAATGTGGGACTTCATCTCTAGTCAAAAACAGGACTTTCTCACGAATCAATTCCGAAACGATAAAGTATTCTGGATGATCCGTTACTTGATCATCCGGGAAGTATTGAGGACCTTCTGGCATCTCAGCGATCAACACTTCCATTAGACGGTCCACATTGTTCCCTTCTGTAGCCGAAATCGGTACAACTTGTGCAAAAGGCATTTGTGCCGAATAATCTTCGATGATTCCTAATAATTCATCTGGATGAACTTTATCGATTTTATTGATAATCAAATAAACAGGTGATTGAACATTTTTTAATCGTTCAATAATAAAATCATCCCCACGTCCACGTTTTTGATCCGCACTGATCATAAATAAGACAGCATCCACTTCTCTTAGTGCACTGTAGGCTGATTCCACCATAAAATCACCCAAACGATGTTTTGGTTTATGGATTCCCGGAGTGTCGATAAAAATCAACTGTGCTTCTGGTGTCGTATAAACGCCTTGGATCTTATTTCTGGTCGTTTGTGCCTTGTCACTCATGATAGCAATTTTTTGCCCAACGATTCGATTTAATAATGTTGATTTGCCAACATTTGGTCGTCCCACAATAGCGACAAAACCTGATTTATGTTCTAACATATTATTCTCCTTTTAATTAAAAAACATTTGATAGATTTTAGGTACAAATAAAATGAGACCGACGATCACTGCAAAACAAGCGGTGACTAACACTGCTCCTGCCGCCATATCTTTGATTTTTTTCCCAATTGGATGGAAATGAAAATCGGTAAACATATCCACCACATTCTCAAAAACAGTATTTAAAATCTCAACGATCCACACCAGAAAAACTGCTAAAACTAACCACAGCCATTCTATTTGATTCAGTTGAAATACAACTCCCATAAAAAACGCCAGCAACCCAAAACCTACATGTTTTTTCATATTACGTTCCTCATCAAAGACTGTTTTAACCCCTTGAAGAGCAAATTCTACTGACATAGCGAAGTGCTTATTTTTCTCAACCTTTTTCTCGCACTCTTTATCTTTTAAGTCCATAAGCATCTAAAATCTCTTTCTGTAAACCAAACATCTCTGCTTCATCTTCGGGTGTCATGTGATCATAACCATTGATGTGCAAAAAGCCATGCACTGCCAAAAATCCCAACTCTCGATCATACGAATGACCATATTCTTCCGCTTGTTCCTGGGCACGCTCAATTGAGATCATGATATCTCCTAATACTCGTGGTAAAGGATTATCGACTTCTTCAAAAATCACGGGAATTTCGTCTTCCCCTTCGTCTTCTAATGCAAAACTAATCACATCTGTTGGGGCATCTTTGCCACGGTAGACACGGTTGATTTCTTGGATTGCTGCATTGTCCATAAAAGTAACAGACATTTCTGTTTCCTCGGATAATTTCAAATGAGCCGCTGCAAATTGCAGAAGATCCTCGATCTCTTTGATTTTTTCTGTTGAAACTTTCTGTGTTTCATCCATAAATGTGATGTCCATATTTATCGCTTCTTTCTTACTTATTGCTGATATTTTTTATTTTAGCCATTTTCTTTTTCTACTTTCATCGTTTCCGCTTCCGATTTCATTTTAGGATATTTGATCCGTGAATGGAAGGTACTACTTAACCCACTGATCAAAGATTTTTCCACTTTGCGAATTTCTTTTAATGTTAAACCACTATCATCAAGTTGACCATCAGAGATTCGTTCTTCAATCAAATTATGGACAAATTTTTCGATTTTTTCACCTGTTGGATGATCCATTGCCCGTACTGCCGCTTCACAACTATCTGCAATATTCACGATGCCGGCTTCTCGGGTCTGTGGTTTGGGACCAGGATAACGAAATTGTTCTTCGGTGACTTCAGGATTTCTTTCTTTTGCCTTGATATAGAAATACTTCATCAATGTTGTTCCATGATGCTGTCGGCAAATATCGATTACCATTTGCGGCATGCCATATTCCTCTAAAATTTTCGCTCCATCGGTCACATGACCAAAAATGATCTGTTTACTATCTTCCGGTAATAAGAAATTATGTGGATTTTCAGCACCAGAAGGCAAGTTTTCTACAAAAAAGCTAGCATGTTTGATTTTACCAATATCGTGGTAGTAACAAGCTACACGCGTCAATAATGACCGCCCATTGATCTCAGCCACTGCGTTCGCACTTAAATTGGCGACCATCATACTGTGATGATAAGTTCCTGGTGCTTCTTCCAATAGCTGTTTTAACAATGGATGGTTAGGATTACTTAACTCATTCAAGACGATCACACTATCATCGTTAACCATCAATTCGATATACGGATGTAATCCCATCGTTAACAGATACGACAGCAAAGCCCCCATAAAGCCACAAATCAGTGTTAACCAAGTTGTTCCATTACTAAAGCTCATACCTTGATAAACGATCAACACAACATCCATCATCAACGGAAAAATAATGACCCACATCATAGCTGAAAACCATTGTTCTGACACTCGTTGGCGTTTTAAAACCGTCGCTAATAAACCTGAAAAAAGATAAGCCATCAAGATAACGGTCAAAAAGTTGGTCCCAATCGAGCCATAAAAAATAAACAATGCAGATACGGCTTGGAACAAGGCAGCCATGATTCCTGCCCTCCGGTTCAAAAAGAAATTTAAAACTAAAGGAACAAAAGCTGCAGGATAAAACAGCGGGATAAAAGCTGCTTGTTCCGTTTGGAATAGTTGGAAAAATTTCATTAATAACACACTGATGGACATAGCCGTAACATAAAAGAGAACATACTCTGTTCGTTTTCCGGCTTCATGGTACTGCATTGAGTTGTAAACTAAAACAGCAATTTGCAATAAGACTGCTAAGATCATTGCTACTAAAGGAAAAATTGACGTTGTTTGACTGGTCAATCCTAATAATTCAAGCTTTTTCATTGCATCTGCATCGATTTGATTTCCTTCACGAACAATGATTTCGCCTTGATAGATCATGACCGGTTGAACCGCACTCCTTGCTGATTGTTTCAATTCCTCTGTTTTCTTTTCATTTAAGACATCATTTACGACGATTCCTTGATCGACAAGATAATGGATCGTTTGTTGTTGGTCAGGTGTCACGTTCAAATATTGGATCTGTTCTTCTGCCTGTTGCTTGAAGGTTTCTAAATCACTTTCTCGAACTTGTTTTTTCATTTGTTCATTGATCAATCGAAGACTTTCATCTCGGACTGTCGCAATTTGACTATCTGACATACTAAAGATTTTTGTGTAAAAATTAGTCGGTAATTTTTGATAAAATGCCACGTTTTCAGCATTGGCATTTTCAAAACTCTTCTTTAAAGCTGCAATTCGTTCGTCGATAGTTGGCTTAGGAACATTTTCATCTTCTTTTGCTTTATCTACTTTTTCTTTATACGCTTTATTGATCGAATCATTTGTTTTATTGATCAATTCAAAAAGCTGCTTGATGCGACTACTTTGTTCACTAGCTAAATCTTGTTGATACGTATATTCTGGCGTAACAGCTTCCGCTGCTAATTTTCTTTTTTGTTCGGTTTCTTCTGTATTCTCAATCGTTTTATTCGCACGGATACTTTCTTCTGCCACTTGTCCTTCTCTGAAGTCATTGGCTTTTTGCTTGACGCTACTAAACGTGACGCCACAAACGATCACAAAAAACAAAAGCAATAAGAAAGGCATTGCCGCCTTTCCTAATTTTGCTTGCAGTTGTTGGAGTATTTTATTCAACATTCGCTTATCCCCCTAAGCCTTACTCTTGATGAAGATCTGCCTTTTCATAAGCTTTGATGATTTCGGCTACAACAGGATGACGAACGACGTCACTTGCTTCAAAATTGACAAAAGCAATTTTTTTGATTTGTTTCAATGTACGTTCTGCATGGATCAAACCACTCATCGTCCCTTTAGGTAAGTCAATCTGACTTGTATCGCCGTTTACGATCATTTTTGATTGATACCCCAAACGAGTCAAGAACATTTTCATCTGTGCCACTGTTGTATTTTGAGCTTCATCTAGTATTACAAAAGCATCGTCAAGTGTTCGCCCACGCATATAAGCTAATGGCGCAATTTCGATGATCCCACGCTCCATCAAACGATTGGTATGATCTAAACCAAATATTTGATACAGTGCATCATACACTGGACGTAAATAAGGATCAACCTTTTCTTTCAGATCACCCGGTAAGAAACCAAGATTTTCTCCTGCTTCCACCGCTGGACGAGTCAAAATGATTTTTTGGACTTCGCCTTTTTTCAACGCAGCAATTGCTAAAACGACAGCTAGAAATGTTTTACCTGTTCCAGCAGGACCGACACCAAATACGATGTCATGTTTAGCAACGGCCTCGACATATTGTTTTTGTCCACTATTTTTCACTCGAATCGGTTTACCATTGCGGTCTTTGACGATTTCTTCTTCATACATTTCAATGAAGTAATCCAATGTCCCTTTTTGCCCCATTTTTAAGGCAGTAACAACATCAGGTGTACTGACATGTATCCCCCGCTTGATCAATTCTTGTAAGGTACGTATCACCGATTGTGCTAACGAAAGCCCCGGCTCTTCTCCAATAATCTGGATCATTTCGCCTCTCGTATGAATCGTTGTTTCAGTCATTTCTTCAATTAATTTTACATGTTTGTCATGCGAGCCTAACAACATACTGATATCGTCAGCAGCTGTTAATCTAATTTCTAAAGAACTGGATGCTTCTGTCAAAAATAGACATCTCCTTTACTTCAATTCATTCCTTCCTATTTTACCATATTCATAAAAAACTATATAGCAAATAAAAAAGGTTGTCTCACTCCTTATTCGTTTCATTCATTTTAACCTAAAATTACTTTGCTGAACTTCCATGATTTACTTTATGTTATTCCATGATTGAGAGATTCCTGCCTATCAATAAACAGCTTTTACTTAATAGATAAGGCAAAGAACCAATCTAACCAAGCCTAGATCTATCGAGTGAGGAAGAGAGATAAAAGAAGGATATGTATGATTGCATGGGGAACAAGGTGTACCGATTGATGTTGCCTTGGCGCTCACCTTGAGGAAATTGGGACATGCATGAAAAAAAATCTAAAAAAATAAGTCTGATTTTGACGTTGTGGATCAAAATCAGGCTTATTTTCTTTTTAAGAGAGGGCGGTTGTCCCAAACTCTTTAAATGATAAGTTTAAGATTGTAATAGCTCTTTCACAATCGCATTCACTTGGTTCCCATCTGCTTTTCCTTTGACTTTCGGCATGATCGCACCCATGACTTTGCCAAATTCTTTGACAGAAGAAGCTCCAGTTTGTGTAATCGCTTCTTGAACAAGTTGACGAATATCATCCTCAGAAAGTTGTTCTGGCATGTATTTTTCAACAATTACTATTTCACTTTTCACTTTTTCAGCTAAATCGTCACGTCCAGCTTCTTCGAACTCATGTAAAGAATCACGCCGTTGTTTCATTTCACGAGACAACACTGTTAATTCTTCATCTTCAGTCAAGTCGTGACCTTCTTTGATTTGCTCGTTTTGAATGGATGACTTAATCATACGTATGACTTGTAAAGATTCTTTATCTTTTGCTTTCATCGCTGTTTTCATGTCATCGTTCAATCTACTTAGTAGTGACACACTACCAACTCCAATTCATAAAGGAACTAGTTTTTTTGCGTTTTTTTGCGTTTTTTCGCTGCTTTTCTAGCTGCTTCAGATTTTTTCTTACGTTTTACGCTTGGTTTTTCGTAGAATTCACGTTTACGAGATTCTTGTAAAGTACCCGCTTTTGACACGGAACGTTTGAAGCGACGAAGAGCATCGTCAATTGATTCGTTTTTACGAATGACTGTTTTTGACATGTTAATTCCCTCCCTCCGAGCTTAAAAAGTAACCGTAATTGTTATTGAAATTATAATCCAAAAAACAAGACTGTTCTATAAAACATTATATCTAATGCTGATTTGACCGTCAAGGGAATCTTTGGATTTTTTAAAATAATGATATGTTATTTTATTATAAAACAACTACTGACAGTTTTCACATCGACCGAAAATTTCAAACCGATGCCCTTCGATCGTACAACCTGATAATTGATTTTCAAAATAGTCCATTGGACACATATGGATTTCTTTTGTCATCCCACAAACGGTACAAATAAAATGATGATGGTGACCGATCTCTCCCTGGCAACAATGAAAACGAAACTTCATTTCGCCATTCAAATCGGTTTCTTCTAATAAGTCTAACTCAGAGAAATCATGAAGATTACGATAAATCGTATCATAACTCACTCCTTTAAATTCCTCATTCATAAAATCAAATACTTCTTTTGCTGACACATAACGATTTCTTTTGACCAAATAAGTCAATAATGCTTCTCGCTTTTTCGTGTATTTAAATCCGTTATTTTTCAAAATTTCTAACGATTGTTCGATTAATGTTTGGTTTTTCAAGTCTTTCCCTCCAAATCAAAATGATTACGAAGTACATATTCCACAGTATGGTATACTAAAGATAAAAAAAATGCAAGTGAGGTTTTTTATTTATGGCTTTTGATTCTACTGAGATCGTTACTTTTTTTGTCATTTCTGATTCAGCTGGTGAAACAGCAACAAAACTCGCACAGGCAACCATGGCACAATATCCTACAGTTGAATTTAATTTATTTCGTCGAACGTTTGTCACTGACCAAGACACCCTCGAACAAGCCTTACAAGATGCGTTAGCAGAAAAAGCGTTAGTACTTCATACCTTGATCAACCAAGAGCTGATTGATTATACCCGAAGTTTTTGCGAAGAAAACAACTTATTTAGTTTTGACGTGATGACCCCACCGATCGAAGAAATCCAACGATTAACAGGAATTCAACCCACTCGTCAACCTGGAGCCCTACATTTATTGAATGAAAATTATTTTAAACGAATCAAGGCAATGGAATTTGCTGTAAAATACGATGATGGGAAAGATCCAAGAGGTTTCTTAGAAGCAGACGTGGTGTTGCTAGGAGTTTCCAGAACGTCAAAGACACCGTTAAGTCTTTTTTTAGCGAATAAAAACTTAAAAGTGGCGAATCTCCCACTCATTCCTCAAGCCCATATCCCAAAACAACTTTGGGAGATCGATCCTAAAAAAATTGTTGGTTTAACCAATAATCCCGATATTTTAAATAATATTCGAAAAGAACGGATGCGTTCCTATGGATTAAATCCTGATACGGCTTATTCTGATATCGAAAAAATACGAGCAGAATTAGATTTTGCTAATGATTTGTATGAAAAATTAGGTTGCGTTGTGATCAATGTTGCTTCTCTCTCAATTGAAGAAACGGCTTCGTTGATCCTAAATGCCTTAGATTTAGAGGACCACAGTTATTATGGCACGGATACTTCAGGAGAAAAATAAAGAGCAAATAATTGTATCCCGTAAGCAGCTATAACAAACAACCAGAACCAAACGCATAACTAGTTGAAAAAAAAGCCAGCAGACACGTGTCTGCTGGCTTTTTTATTCAGTATAATCTATTCACATTCCCTTAGAAATGCCTCATTCTTATTTTACTGATGTTCCACATGTTTCAAGGTTTGTTCCAAGATATCCAACACGTGAAAATCATCTAAACTATACAATATTGCTTTGCCTTCACGATGCGATTTAACCACATGGTTCTCCCTTAATAAACGTAGTTGGTGGGAAACAGCGGATTGTTCCATTTCCACTGCTTGGCTGATGGCCGTCACATTTTGTTCTCCATCTTTTAAATACATCAATATTTTCAATCGGGTAGGATCACTTAAGACTTTAAATAATTGACTCACTTTTTCTATTTCGCTTTTTGGTGTGTCTGTCAACCGATTCACCTCCATAAAAAAAGACTGACTTCTAAAGTTTACCACTTTTTCCATCAGTCTCAATTATTTTATTCTTCTGTCATTGATTTGATGATTGCTTCATAGGTATCGATCTTTTCTTGTGCCTCTTGTGCGGAATTGCCTTTTACACCGATATAGAATTTGATTTTTGGCTCTGTTCCTGAAGGACGGATCGCTACCCAACCATGTTCTTCTAATACATATTTTAATACGTCAGATGGAGGTGTCGTTAATTTTTCCACTCGTCCAGCTGAATCTGTTTTCGTTAATTCTTTGAAATCTTCTGTTTGAAGAACTTTTGCTCCAGCAAATTCTGATGGGGCATGGTCACGGAATTTCTTCATCAAAGCAGCGATTTTGGCTGAACCTTCTTGACCACTCATCGTGACTGAGATTGTTTTTTCAGCAAAATAACCATATTTTTCAAAAATCATTTGTAAGCCGTCATAAAGTGTCTTCCCTTGTTTTTTATAAAAAGCAGCCACTTCGGCTAACAATAAGAGTGCTTGGATTGCATCTTTATCACGTACAAATGGTTTGACCAAGTAACCATAGCTTTCTTCAAAACCAAACATAAATGTATGAGAATGATCTTTTTCAAATTGATGGATTTTTTCTGCAATAAATTTAAAGCCTGTTAAGACATTGATCATCGTAGCACCATAGCTTTCAGCGATGGCTGCAGGAAGTTCACTTGATACGATTGACTTAAGTACGGCTGCATTTTCAGGTAAAGTCCCTCGTGATTGATGTGCTTCTAAAATATATTGAATCATTAACGCACCGATTTGATTACCGGTCAAAACTTTATAAGAGCCATCAGGTTGGCGAACTGCTGCTCCTAAGCGATCCGCATCAGGATCAGTCGCAATCAATAAATCAGCGCCTTCTTTTTCACCTAAACGAATCGCATACTCAAATGCTGAATGTTCTTCAGGATTTGGTGATTGAACCGTTGTAAAGTCAGGATCAGCTACAGCTTGTTCAGGTACAAGCATAAATTGTTCGAAACCAGCTTGTTGTAATGCTCTTTCTCCTAGCATTTTTCCTGTACCATGAAGGGGTGTAAACACCAATTTTAAGTCTTTCCCCATTGTTTGGACTAATTCTTGATCAATCGTGACTGCTTTGATTTCTTCCAAATATGCTTTATCGACTTCTTCACCAATGATCGTAATCAATCCACTAGTTTCTACTTCGTCATCAGCTAAAACAGCGACTTTTAAAGGATTACTTACTTCACGTACATATTTTGTCAATGCATCCGCATCAGCGGGTGGCATTTGTCCGCCATCTTCTCCATAAACTTTATAGCCATTGTAAGCTGCTGGGTTATGAGAAGCTGTCACCATGATTCCCGCAAACGTATTCAAATGACGAACAGCGAAAGAAAGTTCAGGTGTTGGACGTAGACTCTCAAAGACAAAAGAAGGAATATCGTGTTGTGCCAAAGTCTTCGCTGCTTCCATCGCAAATTCAGGCGATTGATGACGTGAATCATAAGCAATCGCTACACCGCGACGTTTTGTTTCTTCTCCTTGTGTATCCATAAAACGTGCCAGCCCTTCTGTTGCTTGTCTGACCGTATAAATATTCATTCGATTGATCCCAGGACCTAAAATCCCCCGCATTCCTGCTGTTCCAAATTCTAAAGGAGCATAAAAAGCATCTTCCAGCTTTTCAGAATCCTGACTAAGATCAGTTAATTGTTTTTTTAAATTTTCTTCTAAATTTTCTTCATTGGCCCATTGTTGGTATACTTGTTCCCAAGACATGAAGCGAACACCTCTTTCTAAAATATCTACCTCTTTCAGTATAGCATTCTCTTTTTAGATAGAAAAGTCAGAAGGAAAAATAAGCGCAGATGGGGACTTCTTTTCTTACACAAAAATCATGATTATCCTTATAACATTAAAACAGCATCTTTCTTTTGACATTGCAATAAATCGTTGTGATCATCTGATTGACATTTTGTATTTTTTAAAATATCCAATAATGTTCTTTTTTTATTTGTTTGTCCTTCTTTCTTTTGCAAAGTTCCAAGATTATTCCAACTTTTCGGCTGGTATGCTTGCCAAACTTCTGGTTCCTGTTCCCAAGGGGCTTTTACTTTTTCTCCTTGAGAAATAAAAGTAACTTTTCCGCGTAATTTCTCCCAATTGCGGTAAACATAACGTAGTTCGCCAGAGGTTGTAGACTTTCTTCCCTCATCTTCAAAATTACATTTGGCTAGATAATCTTCGGCTAGAACAAGCTTAATATCTATTCCATCTAAGCAAAAATAAAGTTCCATATCTTGCTTTTCCATCACTATATCCAAACCAATTTTACAGCCTCTATCCACGTGCAAAAAATGTTCACGACGAGCTTTATTCTTAAGGACATCTTGATAGATAGTTTTTAATTCATTTTTCTGATTCATTTGAGTGCCACGAAAATAATTTTCCCATAATGGCCAGTGTTTCTTGCTTTCATCCACATAATTAAACCATTCTTTGGAAAACTTTGAAAAAGTTTCTTCAGAACAACAGATACTATCCTCTTTCGCCTTTAATCTAGTATTTTCTCTGTCTAATATATCCCTAATTTCGTTATTGTATTCATCAATAAAAATGGGAACATGATTTTTTTTTGCTTCCTCTTTTGCTTGTTCTAAATTTCCCAGTTTTTCTTCCGCTAGCTCTATTGCCTCATCTAGATCAACTGCAGAGTAACCTTGACTTCTCGCATACGCCACTCGTGCATTAGCTAATCCATAAATTAAAATAGTTTCTTTTGTCATATTTCCCTCTCCTTTTCATTTATTTCTGACAACAATAGTCATTTTCTGGAAAGTCAGTTCGGGGAACAACGAGCCATTTCTATCGTTTGAATATGTGTCTCTTTTCTTTGACTGGAAGTGGCTAGCTTTTTATGTAGTTTACGAGTAGCCTCTGTTCCCATAGTTATTGCATCACCGAGTACTCTTTTTTCCTTGTCCTTCTCCTTTCCCTATTTCCATCAAAATGCCTGTTCATTGTATCACGTGTTAAATTCACTCGGAGGGCAAAAAATCCTGTTCTCAAAAAAAATAGTTCTCTCTTAATGATTGAAGTGCCAGTAACAAGCGATCGTATCTAAAAACAACTCCTCTTTTCCATGAACAAATTCTGTCCACAAAAAAGCTGAGGACAACGTTTGTCCTCAGCTTTTTAGTAGTATAAAAATGGATAGTATTCAAGAAGCTCTTCACCTCTTTTGATCACTTTACGCTTGTGTTGCTTCTTCTAATGCTTCTAAATATTTATAGACTTGTTGACCAGCGATGCCTCCATCGCCGACTGCTGTCGTGATTTGTCGTAAATCTTTTTCACGAACATCGCCAATAGCGAACACGCCAGGCATAGTCGTACGCATGTCTTGATCAGTCGGGATCCAACCCGCTTCATTGGTTAAACCAGCTTTTTTAAATGGTTCAGTCAATGGATCTAATCCTACGTAAATAAACACGCCATCTGCTGCTAAATCAACGGTTTCATTCGTTTTCACATTATGCGCTTTAACCCCTGTGACCACCATATCATTACCAACGATTTCATCTGTGACAGTGTCCCAGACAAATGAAATCTTTTCGTTAGCGAATGCACGATCTTGGATGATTTTTTGGGCACGTAATTCGTCTCTTCGATGAACGATCACGACTTCAGAAGCAAATTGTGTTAGATAGATGGCTTCTTCTACCGCAGAATCGCCACCGCCGATCACGACTAAGCGTTTGTTTCGGAAAAAAGCACCGTCACATACTGCACAATAGGAAACACCTCGTCCAGCGTATTCTTCTTCTCCAGGAACACCTAACTTACGATGGATACAACCCGTTGCGATAATCACTGTTTTGGCTTCATAAGATTGATCTTCACAGATCACTTCTTTGTAATTTCCATGGTCTTTGATGTCTTGCACAATTCCATAGACATTTTCTGTTCCAAATTTAGTGACACCTTCATACATTTTATATGCAAGGTCAGGTCCCATAATGGAATCAAATCCAGGGTAATTTTCAACTTCAGCGGTGTTATTCATTTGTCCACCCGGTGCGCCTTGTTCAATCATAGCAACTGAAAGATTTGAACGTGACGCATATAACGCAGCAGTCATTCCAGCAGGTCCAGCACCAATCACGATAACATCATACATATGTACATTCCTCCATTATAAAAATCAAGTAAGCTTACTTTACAGCCTATAGAAAAAAAAGTCTATTGTTCTGCTTACTCTTTCCTCGAATAGATTTATTATACTCGAAAAATTAGTTTAAAAACAATAGACTTTTATTTCATTCACTATTCGTTACTTAAATCTTCTCCATTTGTTGCAATGACTTTTTTATACCAGTTGAACGATTTCTTTTTCGAGCGTTCCAATGTCCCATTTCCTTCGTTGTCACGGTCAACGTAGATGAACCCATAGCGTTTCTTCATTTCGCCAGTCCCAGCAGAGACAAGATCGATACAGCCCCAAGTCGTGTAGCCTAGGAGATCCACACCATCGAGTTCAACCGTATCTTTCATTGCTTGGATATGTTGTGCTAAATAATCGATCCGATAGTCGTCTTCTACATAGCCATTTTCATCTGGTGTATCAATGGCACCTAACCCATTTTCGACGATGAACAATGGCTTTTGGTAACGATCATAAAGATCATTCATCGTGATACGTAACCCCAATGGATCAATTTGCCAGCCCCATTCACTGGCTGAAAGATAAGGATTTTTAGCCGATTCAAAAATATTACCGGCCGTTTGCTCTAATACTTTTGGATCAGTAGTAGCTACCCGGGAAGAGTAATAGGAGAATGAAATAAAATCAACGGTATGTTCTTTTAATATTTCTAAGTCAGTTGGTTCCATCTCGATTTTGATTCCATTACGTGCCATTTCTTTTAAGGCATAGGCTGGATAACTTCCCCTTGACTGGACATCAATAAAGAAATAGTTTTCCCGGTCCGCCTTTCTTGACGCCCAGACATCTTCAGGTTTACAAGTGTAAGGATAATTTGCGCCAGCTGCTAACATACAGCCAACTTTATTTTCTGGATCCACTTCATGAGCGATCTTTGTAGCGATTGCACTAGCAACTAGTTCATGATGGGCTGCCTGGTATTTGATTTGTTCCACATCGTCCCCTTCTTCAAAATACAATCCAGCGCCCATAAATGGAGCATGTAAAATCATATTGATTTCGTTGAAGGTCAACCAGTATTTCACTAGTCCTTTGTAACGATTAAAAATGACATGGCAAAGTCTTTCATAAAACTCTATCAACTTTCGAGAACGCCAAGCACCATATTCTTTGACCAAATGCATCGGACAATCAAAATGAGTAATCGTCACTAACGGTTCGATTCCATATTTTTGACATTCTTTAAAGACATCTTCATAGAACTTCAACCCTTCTTCATTTGGTTCCTTTTCATCACCTTTTGGAAAAATACGACTCCACCCAATGGATAAGCGATAGGTTTTAAATCCCATTTCCGCAAAAAGTGCAATATCCTCTTTGTAACGATGGTACATATCAATGGCCGTTTTTGCTGGATAAAAATGTTCCTCATCAAAGTCAAACATTTTTTGTTTCCCAGTGATCACTGAAAAACGATCTTTACCGATCGGAACAACATCAACATTAGCTAAACCACGTCCACCTTCAGCGTAGCCTCCTTCACATTGATTGGCAGCCGTTGCGCCACCCCATAAAAAGTCTTTCCTAAATGCCATCCTACTTCCTCCATTATTGTTTTTGATAAGTTTTTGTCAGGTTGTTTGCTATTTCATCTTGTACTTCGATCCCCTCTTCTTTTAAGCGGTGGATCGTTTCCTTAAATTGTGGCAAATACGCTTCGTGAGCAACAAACAATTCATCCATGATCCGTTTCGCTGTTTCACCCGACCGTACTAAGGGATTGATCGTAAATGCTTGAAGCGCTGTGCCATAATTACCCGTCACTGCCGCTTCGATCGTCAATAATTCCATATTTTTCATGACTTGAAGCCAGCCACGTTCAGCTGGTGGCAAAGAACCGAAAGCAACGTTACGTGCCCCTTGTGCCCCGACATACGCTGTGACCTCCACGACACAATCAGCAGGCAGATCAGGAACAGCGCCGTCATTTTTTGTTGAAACAACGATTTGGGTTTCTTTATTGGCATAGATCGAAGCGATCGTTTCACAGGCAGCATCTGAATAATAAGCACCCCCACGTTGTTGTAACTGTTCTGGTTTATGGTCCAGTTCTGGGTCCTGATACAACTCAAATAATTCTGCTTCCGTTTTTTTAACTTGTTCTGCTCTTGTACCAATTGTTTGATATTCTTCTAAAGCATGGTTCAACATTTCTTCTTCACGATAATAATAGCGATGGTAGCCACAAGGAATCATTTGCATTTGTTGTAATTGTTCCTTGAAAAACGGCACATCGAATATATTTTTTGGTAAGCCATTATTTTCAGCATAAAGTCGGTCGATTAGCTCATTCGTTCGATCGTTTCCATGTGAATCTGCTACTTTATGCCAATGAAAGTGATTGAGTCCAGCAAATTTATAAATCAAGTTTTCTTTTGTTTCTCCCAGCATTTCTGGCTCTGTCATCATTGCCATAACTGGTACATTACAAAGCCCAATTACCTTTTCCCATTTTCCGTAGCGAACGACAGCTTCTGTAACCATTCCACTAGGATTGGCAAAATTGATCAGCCAAGCATCTGGACATAGTCTTTTCATATCTTCTACGATTGAAAGAATGACCGGAATGGTACGAAACGCTTTGAACATCCCGCCAGCTCCATTGGTTTCTTGTCCAAGCATGCCATAATATGCAGGGATTCGTTCATCTTTTACTCTGGCATCTAATTGACCTACTCGAAACTGAGTTGTCACAAAATCAGCATCCCGCAGTGCTTCTTCTCGATCCAACGTCGCATAGATCTTAACATCATAAGGCGAAGCATCCCACATTCGTTGAGACATTTCACTGACGATTCTTAGTTTTTCTTGACCATCTGCTACATCCACTAACCAGATTTCTTTAATCGGTAATTCTTCATATCGTTTAATAAACCCTTCCATCAATTCAGGGGTATAGCTACTTCCGCCACCAATTGTTGCAATCTTCACTTTTCGTTCCATGAGCTTCCTCCTTTTTTGTTTTTACAACTATATTATGTTTTTTGTAAACGAAAACAACAAGTTAACTTTATTCTTTTGCATTTCCATTTACAAAAATTCATTATATAGCCGATTATTTTGTAAAAATCTTGTATAAGAACAACGAACGATTGACGAACCAACAAATAGCGCTTACAATATTTTTACACAAAAAATTAAAAACATGTAAAAGAGGATCGTCATGCTATTAAAAGAAAAACTAAAAAAAATTGCTTTTTCTCCCGCAGAAACAGAAGTGATCCATTTTATTCAAAGCCATGAACATCAACTCAAAGAAGCAACAATTCAACAAATTGCGAAGGCATGTTATGTCCATCCTTCTACGTTGATTCGGATTGCCAAAAAGGCTGGGTTCAACGGTTGGGTCCACTTTAAGGAAGCTTTTTTGGCGGAAAACGAGTATTTGGAAGGAAATTTTCAAGAAGTTGATGCCAACCTTCCCTTTCTAGAAAACGATGGAATCATGTCTATTGCGAACAAAGTCGCTGCACTGGAACGAATGACGATTGAAGACACACTCTCATTGCTTCACCACGATGACTTACAACGAGCAAAACAGCTTTTATTGAAAGCAAAAAAAATTGTCCTTTTTTCTAGTAATTCGAATACTTTGATCTCGCAGGCTTTTATGTTGAAAATGAAGCGAATCAAACGAGACGTAACAATCGTGACGACTTCAGGCGAATCCTACTATGAAGCCTACAACTGTACGCCTGATACTTGCGCAATCTTAATTTCTTATACCGGCGAAAATAAAATGATGTTACGAACAGCCAAGATTTTGCAAGAAATCAATGTGCCGATTTTAACATTGACGAGTATTGGTGATTCCACTCTTTCTACTTTCAGCTCAGCTATCCTTCGTATCACTACCAGAGAACGATTGTATTCCAAAATCAGTAATTTTACGATCAATACCTCGATTTGTTACTTACTGGACGTGCTATATAGCTGTATCTTTGCAGAGGAATATCAAAAAAACCTCAACCATTTAATCAATATCGGACAAAAAGTAGACGATCGCCCAATCAGCTCCTCTATTATGGAAGAGCCTCCTGCAATTAAGGAATAAATTATCTTATCCTACACTTTTTGCTCGCTTACTTGTTTCCTCTTTTCACCATCTAGCTTGTATAAGTTAGTCGGAAAAGAAAAAACCCAAAAAAGTTATCCACGACGACATGGATATTTTTTAGGTTTTGTTTGCTTAAATTTCATGTTGTTTTTCGTAGTTGTTAGCAGTTGGACTAGGCTCAGTAGCGCCTATTAGTCCACGTTCTCTTGCCTGACTAAAACTTGCTCCCCCCCTCACTCTCTTTGTTTCTTTGTTTTGATTCAATTGATGAGAGTTGTTCCATTTTGGCAGCCACTACTTTTTTGAGCTCTTCTACGGATACTTTTGGATCATCAATCTTGTCGGCCATTAAGTCTACCAAAACTACTTTTTGTTTTTCATTAAGTTCTGACAGACGATAAAATGTCTCCGCTAAGAAATGATCACTAAATAGTTATTTTATATCTGTTTTGTTTATTTCAAACGCTATTGTTCAAGGTACTCTACTTCTGATACTCAATAAAATTTTCTTTATTAAAAAAACAGAGAAAAAGAAGATGATTTCCTCTTTTTCTCTGTCTGATTACTTCTATTTGGAACAACTATTCACTTTGAAGTTTATACATATCAGCATACAGTCCTTCTTTTACTAGCAACTCCTGGTGGGTTCCTTGTTCAACGATTTTTCCTTTATCCAAGACAAGAATGAGTTCCGCATCTTTGATCGTTGACAAGCGGTGCGCAATCGCAATAGTGGTTCTTCCTTGACGCATCTTTGCTAATCCTTCTTGGATCAACCCTTCTGTCTCGGTATCAATATTGGCAGTTGCTTCATCTAAAACCAAGATTTTAGGATCAGTAACAATGGTTCGTGCGAATGTGATCAATTGTCGTTGTCCACTAGAATAACTTGCGCCTCGCTCAATCACTTTTGAATGATACCCATTTGGTAATTCATTAATAAAGCGATCTGCTTGGACAAATTCTGCCGCTGCACGTATCTGTTCATCTGTGATCGCTGGATCCATCATACGTATATTTCCTGCAATATCCCCATAGAATAGAAAAGCATCTTGGAGAACTAACCCCATTTTTTTACGAAGTTCAGCAATCGGATATTCCCGAATATCACACCCGTCAATTAAAATCTGCCCTTCATAAAATTCATAAAAACGCATCAAGACATTAATGATCGAACTTTTCCCACTGCCAGTATGACCGACTAATGCGACAGTTTCACCAGGATTGGCAACAAAAGAAATGTTGTTCAACACCTTATTTTTCCCATCATAGGAAAAGCTGACATTACGAAATTCGATTTTCCCTTCAGTGATGGTTTTGTTTGCTCCTTCATGTTGCTGTGGTGCGTATTCTTCTGTGTCCATGATTTTTAAGATTCTGCTACCAGCGACGATCCCGTCAGTGAATATACTTAAGAAATCCATCATTTGAGACATCGGATTGAAGAACCCTTGGACATATGTGGTGAAAGCATAGATCAGCCCAACTTCCACTGGTGATTTTAAGGCATCTAAACCAAAAAGTGTCAGTGCCCAAGCAATGGCTAATGCATATAAAAAGCTGATAATCGGGCTCAATAACAGCGAATTGGTTTTGATCATAGCGTATCGTGTATTGAGATAATCCGTATTGACCGCTTCAAATTCGTTTGCTAACCGTTTTTCCTGCCGGAATTGCTGGATGATCCGCATCCCTGAAATGGATTCATTTAATTTAGTATTCAACTGACTTAACTTTTCGCGCATATTACGATAAATCCGAGAACTAAATTTTTGATAATACCAGATCACGACTCCTAGAACAGGTAAAAAAAGCAACAGCCATAAAGCAATGCGTCCGTTGATTTGAAACATTGCAATAAAGGAGGAAACTACTGCGAAAATGCCTGTCAATACCATCAGAAAAACATACCAAAATTCAAAAAGCGTTTCGGTGTCATTCGTGACTCTTGAGACAGTCGAGCCGGCTGGTGTCTGGTCAAAATATCTCATTCCCAATGTATGCAATTTTTCAAATAATTTTATACGGATATATTGATAGGTTTTAAGCGAAGCATTGGAATACAAATACCATTGGAAAAACCAGATGATACTTTTGACGATGACCCCAAATAAATACAAGCCTGCAAAAAATAAAATCACTTGTGTCGTAGCAGATTGTTTGGCTAAATATTCATCCATAAAGGTTTGAATGATTCGAGGTAATAGGACATTGATTACTGACAATCCCAAAGCAAACAGGATGGCAATGATGAAAGTCGCTTTAAAGGGTTTAGCAAAATGCAACAAGCGTTTAATGATTTGCTTTTGCTCTCGCAATGGAATGGATTTTGACCATTCGGATTGATAGTTATCTTCCATCATTTTCTCCCCTTTCAATTTTGGCTTCTAACTGTTGTTTTTCCCACATTTGTTTGTACCAACCACCTAAAGCCAATAGCTCGGCGTGACGGCCACGTTCAACGATCTGTCCTTTGTCAATGACGATGATTTCATCAGCATGCATCACACTGCTTAGTCGATGAGCGGCAATGATCGTGGTTTTACTTTGACGAATTTCTTTTAAATTCCGCAAAATTCTTTCTTCTGTTTTAGCATCCACTGCCGACAACGCATCGTCAAGGATCAATAACTCTGGATTTTGGATCAATGCTCTGGCAATCGAGATCCGCTGTTTTTGTCCACCAGATAAGGAAACACCCCGCTCACCAACTAATGTTTCATACCCCTTCGGTAATTCTTTGATCTCTTGGTTGATTGATGCTAACGACGCAGCAGCTTCCACTTCTTCGTTAGATAACTTAGGATCAGAAAAACGGATATTCTCACGAATCGTCATTGAAAACAAAAAATGATCTTGTGGTACATAGCCAATAGAATGTAAAAGAGCATCTAAGGAATATTCTTTGATCGAACGACCACCAAATTTGATTTGTCCTTGATAGTCATCATATTCACGCATCAGCAACTTCATGATCGTGGTTTTTCCAGCACCAGTTTTACCAACAATTCCTAATGTATCCCCTTCTTTAATTGCAAACTTGATTTGTTCCAAGGCGGGTAATTCTTCTTTGGGATAATGGAATTGCGCGATCTCTACATTTAATTCTCCTTTTGCGGGTGTCTTCACTGCACCAAGTTGTTCGACGATATGGGTCTTCTCATGCAAGAGTTCATTCACTCGGTCATAAGAAGCATTTCCTCTTTCCAGAACATTGAACAACCGACCAATAGCAAACATCGGCCAAACCAACATTCCAATGTAACTGATGAAGGAAACCATTTGTCCAATCGTGATCGTGCCATCTAGCACATATTTACCACCCAAGATGATCGTTAAAACATAAGATAACCCAATGATCAGCGTGATAAACGGATCAAACAAAGCATCTAAAAAGTTGACACGTTTATTCTTGGTGATTGCCTGTTCGATTTTTTCTTGAAAATCTGCCAGATCTTCCTGCTCTTGCCCAAAAGTTTTGATTACTTTAATTCCAGTAATACTTTCTTGCGTTTTGTCGTTGATACTAGAAAAAGCTTCTTGTGATTCTCGAAAAGCATCATGTAGTTTTGATCCTAATATCCTTGAAGTAACAGCTAATAGCGGCAAAGGGATCAGAGCAAGTAAAGTCAAGCGCCAGTCAATGAAAAGGATCATGGCAATGATTGTGGTTCCACCAGTAATGACCGAATCAGCAAATGTCAAGATGCCTGCTCCTGCCACATTTTGGATCGCATTTAAATCATTGGTCGCATGTGCCATTAAATCACCTGTACGATATTTTTGATAAAACATACTATCCATACGGGTGAAATGGATAAACAAACGCTGACGTAATTCCTTCTCTAACCTCGCTGCACTTCCCCAAATATTCACCCGCCAAATGAAACGAAAGAGATACTGTAAAATGGCAGATCCGATTAATACAGCGATCCAAAAGACGATAAATCGCATGGAGAGATTCTTATCTGCAATCTCATCGATGATGATCCCGATTACTTTAGGCGGAACTAACTGAACCAAGGCAACACATAATAAAGAAAAAACGCCGATCACATAGTGCTTCTTTTCTTGTTTAAAAAACCAACCCAACTTCCTAAAAATAGACATATTTTTCCTCCTTTTTAACTCCCATCAACCTCTTTTTCTCTTAAAAATTTTGTCAGTGTCACTCATTTTTCTCACTAACTACACAACCTTGTTTTTAATCGCTTCCATAAATCCATCTAACAAAAAAAGCGAGCTGAAATCAATCAGCCCGCTATGATTTGTCCAATGAAAAACCTATTTTTTCCCTTGGTTTTTCATTTGTTGCATCATCTGACGAATTTTCTTTTCAGATGGTTTTTGCCCCATTGACATCATCATTGATCGTAACATGTCCTCATTAACGGGAGGATTTTTTTCTAAATAATCTTTCATATATTTACGCGCAAAAAAGAATCCACCGATTGCGCCGATTAATAAAGCAATAACTGCGATAAGTACGACTATTCCTGTTGTTACCATATAAATCTCTCCTTTCTATTTCCGAATTGCTCTCAATGACTTATTTTACTAAAGTTTTCCCAAAAAAGAAAGGCGTTTTCTTTAGTTTTGGCTAAAAAGTTTATTTTACTGCTTTCCTATAACTTCGCCAAATAGAAGCTTAACCATATATTTTTTTTAGGCAAACCGAATAAATTGCTTTCAATTTTTTTGATGCAGGTGTAGAATGGTGTCGTGAAGAAAATGAGAGGTGATTTTTTTGAGTAATCAATTCCATAAACAAAAATTGATTGAACACACCAACGGCTTATCTTTAGCTGAAGTGAACGGAACAGTCAAAGTTCCTAAAGGGAAAAGTTTTTTTAAAACATTATTAGCTTATTCAGGTCCTGGCGCACTCGTTGCGGTAGGTTATATGGACCCAGGAAACTGGTCGACTTCTATTACAGGAGGTCAAAACTTTCAATATTTACTGATGTCAGTCATTCTTTTATCCAGCTTAGTCGCTATGCTCTTGCAATATATGGCAGCAAAACTAGGCATCGTTAGTCAAATGGATTTAGCCCAAGCCATCCGAGCCCGTACAAGTAAAACACTTGGTGTGATTTTGTGGGTGTTAACTGAATTGGCAATCATGGCAACCGATATTGCAGAAGTAATTGGGGCCGCCATTGCACTTTATTTACTTTTTGATATTCCATTAGTAATTGCTGTATTTATTACTGTTTTTGATGTTTTTGTTTTATTGATGTTAACTAAGATTGGCTTTCGTAAAATTGAAGCGATCGTCGTTTGTTTGATCTTTGTCATTTTATTCGTTTTTGTCTACCAAGTGGCTTTGTCAAATCCCGACTGGAAACATTTATTTGCTGGCTTTGTTCCTAATAGCAAAACGTTTGCTGATTCACCGATGATTGGTGGTGAAACACCATTGACAGGTGCATTAGGAATCATTGGCGCAACTGTCATGCCTCATAATTTGTATCTCCATTCTGCAGTCTCACAAACGAGAGAAATCGATCGGAAAGACCCAACCGATATCGCTCGAGCTGTTCGTTTTACAACTTGGGATTCTAATATTCAATTAACTATGGCTTTTTTAGTCAATGCTTTACTTTTGATCATGGGCGTTGCAGTATTTAAAAATGGTTCTGTGCAAGACCCATCATTTTTTGGGCTTTACGAAGCATTGTCTAATCCTTCTGTTATGAGCAATGATGTATTGACCACTGTAGCAAAATCTGGCATTTTATCTACATTATTTGCTGTTGCCCTTTTAGCTTCTGGACAAAATTCTACGATTACTGGAACACTGACAGGACAAGTGATCATGGAAGGCTTTATCCACATGCGTATGCCGATTTGGTTACGTCGTTTGGTCACACGTCTCTTGTCTGTCATCCCTGTTTTACTCTGTGTCCTCTTTACCAGCACGAAAGGAACGATCGAAGAACATACTGCTTTGAATCATTTGATGAACGAATCTCAAGTATTCCTTGCATTTGCGCTTCCTTTTTCAATGATTCCATTATTGATGATGACAAATAGTGAAGTAGAGATGGGGAAACAATTTAAAAATAATCTATTCGTTAAATCTTTAGGCTGGATCTCCGTAATCAGTCTGACATTCTTGAATTTACGAGGGTTGCCTGGACAAATCGAAAGTTTCTTTGGTGATCAAGCAACTACCAATGAATTGATGTGGGCAGGCAATGTGGCCTACTTGATTATCTTTGCTGTCTTAGCCTTATTGTGTTGGACGATCGTCGACTTGTATAAAGGGAACAAAAGATACGCAGAACGTTTGCAACAACTAACCGTCCAAGAAAATAACTAATAAAAAGATTAGATGATAAAAAAGTTGTTCCTTAAGTGTCCAACTTTAAAAAATAAGCCAAAGAATCCCGAAATAGTTACTCAGGGAAATTCTTCGGCTTATTTTAATTCGTATAACTACATTCAACAGCTTTGATGTCCATTTGTTGAAATGTCTTCGTGAAGAGATAAATCACGTTTTTTTCTACTAATATCAGTAGGTTTTGCACAAATCCTACAATCAAAACTTTAAGGTTTCATTTGTTTATTCATTCACTGCTGCTAATAATTCTGGGAAAGCTTCTGGATCAAAGTGTTTTTCTTTTAACATAGCAATTTCTTTTCCATATGGTGCATAGGCCGTTTTTTTCTCTTTCCCTACATAAGGGGTTTCTAAAATCTTGGCAATATCTGAAAACATCGGTTCATGTACGATTTCTTTCAGTGCATCAAAACCGATCGTCCCGAAACCAATATTAGCATGACGATCCTTATGTGACCCTTGAGGATTCTTCGAGTCATTGATGTGTAACACTTTCAATCGATCCAAGCCGATTACTTTATCAAATTCTGTCATGACACCTGAAAAATCATGACACACGTCATAGCCTGCATCGTTCGTATGACAAGTATCAAATGTCACAGACAGTTTTTCATTCAAAGTCACGCCATCAATGATCTGCGCTAATTCTTCAAATGTCCGACCGACTTCCGTCCCTTTACCAGCCATTGTCTCTAAAGCAATTTGTGCAGTCTGTTCTTTCGTCAAAACTTCATTCAATCCTTCAATGATTTTGGCGATACCAGCTGCGGCACCTGCACCGACATGGGCACCTGGATGCAAAGTGATCTGTGTTGCTCCTAAAGCCTCCGCTCGGACGATCTCTTCTCTTAAAAATTGAACCGCAAAAGGAAACATCTCCGGTTTAATCGTATTTCCCAAATTAATAATATAAGGTGCATGAACCACTATATCAGATAATCCATGTTCCTTCATATACGCTTTCCCCGCTTCGATATTCATGTCTTCAATTGCTTTACGTCTAGTATTTTGCGGTGCTCCAGTATAAATCATAAAGGTTGAAGCACCGTAACTTGCAGCTTCTTCTGCTGCCCCTAATAGCATTTTTTTCCCACTCATGCTTACGTGTGACCCTAATAACATAAAATTCTTCCTCTCCATGAAAAGTGAATCAATGATCGAAATCCTTATCAAGCCATATTCCATTCATTGATAATCACTCTAAATAAGCTAATCTTTTTCTATTTTAACTGAACATATAGGGAAAGAAAAGTTTACGACTCGAAAACGGTCTAATGCTTTAAGTTTCTCGTTCACACTATCATTCAGAAAAAGAAAGTTGAAATAATCCTTATAAAAATCACCATATCTGTTTTTTTGTTCCATTATTTGCTATAATTAGCGAAATAAAACTATTAGTTGAGGTGAACCCTTTTGCCACGTAAAGATACTCGGAAAAAGCAACATCGAAGGAAAAAGCAAAAATGGTTGGGATTAAACATCGCTTTTGGTGTCTTCCAATCATTGACTACTTTTATCGTCGTCCTTCTTCTGCTACTGGCAGCCCTTGGTGTTGGTATCGGAGCTGGTTATTTTGCCTATCTTGTTGAAGATACCGAAATACCATCCAAAGCAACCCTGCAATCAGAGCTTGGCAACATTACAGAAACATCTAAACTTGTTTATGCTGACAATTCTGAAATATCAAAGATCCAAACTGATTTAATGCGGACAGCCGTTCCTTCAGATCAAATTTCGCCTTTATTGAAAACTGCAATCATTAGTACTGAAGATGAGTATTTTGAGCGACATAACGGCTATGTACCAAAAGCTGTTTTGCGTGCTTTATTTTCTGAAGCAACTGGTATCGGTTCTTCCGGTGGTTCCACGTTGACTCAACAGTTAGTCAAACAACAAATCTTAACTGATGAAACAACATTCAAGCGAAAAGCAAATGAAATTTTATTAGCAGCACAAGTCGAGAAACACTTTTCCAAAAATGAAATTATTTCTATGTATCTAAATGTTTCTCCATTTGGTCGAAACAATAAAGGACAAAATATCGCTGGTGTACAAGAAGCAGCGAAAGGAATCTTTGGTGTTAATGCCAAAGATGTCAACTTACCACAAGCTGCCTTTATCGCAGGTTTGCCACAAAGTCCGATCACTTATAGTCCTTATACAAATACTGGGAGTTTAAAAGAAGACCTTTCAGCAGGATTGAATCGAAAAGATGTGGTTCTATTCAGCATGTATCGTGAAAATAAAATCACAAAACAACAATATGAAGAAGCGAAAGCTTATGATCTCACGAAAGATTTCTTACCACAACAGATTGCTGAACAAAGTGATCGTGAGTTTCTATATTATACCGTTATGGGTGAAGCCACAGAGATCATCACTAAACAATTAGCTGAAAAAGATGATGCAGATTTATCTGATAGTTCAGTCTATGATGCCTACTATCAAAAAGCACAACAAACGATCCAAAACAAAGGTTATACGATCCATTCAACGATCGATAAAAATGTTTATGCGGCAATGCAAGAAGCAGCAAAAAGTTATGGACATCTATTAGACGATGGCAAAGCCACACAAGTTGAGACAGGAAATGTCTTGATGGATAATAAAACTGGTCGTATCTATGGTTTTGTTGGTGGTAGAAATTATCTACAAAACCAAAATAATCATGCTTTTGACACCCAAAGACAAGCTGGGTCTTCGATTAAACCAGTACTCGTGTATGGTCCAGCCATCGATATGGGGCTTGTAGGATCAGAATCACGCGTTTCTGATTACGCAACTACGTGGCAAGAAGGAAGTAACGCAGGAGAAAAAATCGTCAATGCAACGAATGAAGGTTCTAATACCTTCCAAACGATTCGAGAGTCTTTGGAATGGTCTAACAATATCCCTGCCTATCATTTATATCAGGATGTTTTAGAAAATGGTGGTTCTAAACAATATGCTTATGAAAATTACTTGGCAAAAATGAATTATCCAACCAACGATAATTGGGGCGTTGAGTCTGCGCCGTTGGGAACCGTTGATGTAACGACTTTGGAACAAACCAATGGCTTCCAAGCTTTAGCTAATGGCGGGGTCTATCAAGAAGGTTATTTGATTGATTCAATTACTGATAACTCAGGAAAAGTCATCTACAAACATGAGGAAAAACCTGTAAGAGTGTATTCTGAAGCTACAGCATCAATTATGAATGATATGATGCGTAGTGTAATCACTGCGAAAATCACGACACCTTTTAAAGATGATATTACTGCTTTAAATCATGAACTGGGACAAGCGGATTGGATCGGCAAAACAGGTTCAACAAATGACTACCGTGATTCTTGGCTGATTGTTTCAACGCCATCTGTTACGATCAGTAGTTGGGCAGGTCACGATGACAACACTGGAATGGACTCAAGAGCCCGATTACGTTCTTCTAGCTATTTAGCCAATCTCATTAATCAAGTATACCAAGCAAATCCAGCGATGTTCGGGACAAAGGATAAATTTGAATTATCTTCTGATGTCTCCAAGAAAAAAGTAGCATCCTTTACAGGACAACTTCCTGGTAAAGTTACTGTTGATAAGAAAACCATCGAAACACCAAGTCAGACAGTTGAATCCCTTTGGGCAAAAAATGGTCCAAAAAAATCAACATTCAAGTTTGGTGTCGGTGGAACGGATGAAAACTATAAAAACTATTGGGGTACTGCTTCATCCTTTGCTCGAGCGCATCCAGCAAAAAAAGAAAATGATAAAGAAAAAGAATAACTCAGATTTTGTCAAATAATATTGATGAAACGCACCAACATTATTTGACAAAGGACCTAAAAAACAGTCGCCAATTATGGCGACTGTTTTTATCTTGTTAATTTTTCAGTAGCGCCCATACGCTTTTTTTCTTGCTGTTTGACTAAGTTCATTGCTTTATTCCTTTTTTGATCCACTGTTTGCTGTTGATGAGTATTTTTATCTGTAGTCGGTGAATATTTAGAATGATTTAGATCATTGGTAGCAGGTTTGCTTTTTTCTTTTTCATATGTGACTGGTTCCCATACCCCAATTTCAAACCACAGCGGGTTCGTTTCACTTGATTTCTTTAGGTTATCTGACTGTTGGTCATTTCCATTGATATTCATCGAGGGCTCAGCTTTTTCTAAATATAGGCTGGTTCCTTCTTTGAATTTAGGAGCAGTCAAGTTTTTAAAGGTGCTAGGGTTAAAACTATTTAGATCATTGGTAGCAGGTTTGCTTTTTTCTTTTTCATGTATGACTGGTTCCCATACCCCAATTTCAAACCACAGCGGGTTCGTTTCACTTGATTTCTTTAGGTTATCTGACTGTTGGTCATTTCCATTGATATTCATCGAGGGTTCAGCTTTTTCTAAATATAGGCTGGTTCCTTCTTTGAATTTAGGAGCAGTCAAGTTTTTAAAGGTGCTAGGGTTAAAACTATTTAGATCATTGGTAGCAGGTTTGCTTTTTTCTTTTTCATGTATGACTGGTTCCCATACCCCAATTTCAAACCACAGCGGGTTCGTTTCACTTGATTTCTTTAGGTTATCTGACTGTTGGTCATTTCCATCGATATTCATCGAGGGCTCAGCTTTTTCTAAAGGTAGGCTTACATCATCTTTGTCTTTTCCTTTAAAGTCACCTGATTGCTGGTTATCCCCTTCTTTGACAGTCATCACTTGCTTACTTTCGATTTCCCTACAATAATCGCTATTGTTTTCTCTATTTGGCTCTTCAGGACTTTGCATTTTACTTTCATCTTTATTCCAATTGGTTCTTTCGCTACTGTTCGTTTGTACTTCTATCCATACTTGTGGGTCATGCTGTTTTTGTTTCTCTTCTTCCAAACGTATGCTGTCAACCCTTTTTTGATTACGTTCATTTGAAGCTTCACGTCTTTTTCTCCATTTGTTGACAGGATCTAATAACTCAATAGATTGATTGTTTTGAAATTGGATGACTGTATCATTTTCCATGCTTTTTTTCAAAATATCGTTAAAATTGTCTCTAAACCGTCCATATATTTGACTTACTTTCCTACTAATGCTAACTAAAATAGCATCGATTTTACTGTCAGACAATTCACTTTTTTTCAAAGTAGAAAGATATTCAAAAGAATAACTCTCCGTATGTAAACCTATATGTTTTGCTAAGATATAACCAATCGCTTCTGATTTAAAATATTCTAATTGGTCTGGATAATCGGTACTAGTCCCTCTTGTCTTATGTATGGCTGAACGCATAAAGTTACTCAATGTTTGTTTATCATTCATCCCTGATTGAATCTCGATTGGCATACTTTTAAATTGGTTAATACTTTGGAACAAAATTTGGTAGAGAAATGAATCAACTGTTTGATTCCCTACATAGTATGCTGGTCTGGGTATTTCTTGCTTTTCCGCTAATTCACTAACATCGAAAACCTGTACTAGAAAAGAGGCTGTTAGTTTACTTTTTGTTTCTTTGTCGAAACGTACTTCTGTATGGTCTCTATAAAGTGCGTCTGGACCCAGTTTTAATTTTTTTTCTAGCTTCTTCCATTCCCGAGCCTCGAGAGCTAATTGGACATCTGGTTTTTGGGCGATCAGGTTTTGGGTTATTTTTGAGTGTTGCCAAGGAAGATGCGCTGTAACAGATAAAAACTTAATAAAATTATCCTCTTCTAGAAAAGTTGAAAGTTGTTTTTTTCGATACGTTTCAATCCCTTCCCTATCCCCCCGTTTATTCAAGCTTTGTATACTTTTATCGTCTATTCCCTCATTAAACCTAAGATTTAGTATATATTCAACTCCTTCTGGAAATAAGTCAATTGAGTTAACCAACTTATTACCACGTTCATTAATATGATGTGCCATACTTACAAAATAATAAAATTTTTCTATGATCTTTTCTTTATTTTCTTCTATAAACGGACGATATAATTCCATTCCCGGATCCTTAGTTACTATTACCAGTGAAGAATCAAGATACAAGGAATGATTAAAAACAAAACCTGGAGTACAGCGACGATTGTTCTTGTACTTCTCTTCCATTACTGGCAATGGATATACAAACTCTGTAAAAATTTTCTCTGTAAAAGATTTAATAGGAATATACCAATTTCTCCTATTTCTTTCCAATGCAAGATATGTCCTATTTAAATTTTCTAATGTTATTTCTTTGTACTTTGAAGTTTTTAACTCATCGTAAACATCAGGAAGCAGTTTCACAAAATAAATATCTGACATTTATAACTTCTCCTTACAATTTAGATTTTCTCTTCTGATAGAGATTCCATTTCATTATACGGAATAAAAAGCTAAAATTTGTCCAAGTTTTTACAAAAAAAATAAATAGTTGTTCTTGTTAACTAGCTAAAAGCTTCAACGAATGTTTACTTATTTCAATCACTAAATCTTTTTTAGAAGTTAAAACGAGAGTGGGACAATAGTTCTTTCTCAATCGTTGGCGATTTGGAAATTATAACCTGGTTTGCGCTGTCCATTTCGCATATAACCGTCTTTCATCCACATAAAGGTGGTAACAGTTAATGTTCTACATTTCGTGGTAAAGTTGTTTGGCTGATGGTATAATTTTTAAACATAAAGCACACTCCTTTGATTTTTGTTTAAGCACTTTAATCATACAAGGTTGTGCTTTTTATGTACCTTAAAATCAAAAAAATGGGGAAATAATCAGATTTTTTTCTGACTATTTTCCCACTCTCGTTTTTATCTGGTTATGGTTTTAAAGAAGCTTTTTTATCTTGCCACTGTTCTACGCCCGGATACTCCATTTTTTTTCTGCCGATTGTTTTTATTTGCTTTTTCCTGAGCTATCCTTTGCCATTGCGGAATGAATTTATCTGTAGTCAATGAATTTAGACTGTTAGTATCTACTTTTTCTAAAGTGCTTTTGTTGCTTTTGTTGCTTTTTTTACTTCCTTTTTTTGTAACTGTTTCCCAAGTCATTTCTTCCGGCTCATTTTGATCCGTTTGATGATCTGTCTGCTGATCTTTTCCATTAATAGTCGTCGAAAGTTTAGATTCAGTTCGGTTGGTATCCTCAGCTTTTTTCAAAGATAGGCTTTCACCTTCTTTGGCTTTCATGTCAAACAAGCTTGCAAAGGTTCTAGGGGTAGAAGATTCTTGATGCTCTGTCTGCGGGTTAATTCTATTAATAGTCGTCGAATGTTCAGCTTCATTTCGATTGGTATCCTCAGCTTTACTCAAAGGTAGACTTGCACCTTCTTTGGCTTTAAGGATAATCGATCCTTCAAAAGTTCTAAGTTTAGAACTCTTTAAATCATTGGTAACAACATTTTCTGAAGTACTTGTGTTACTTCCTTTACTTGTGTCTTTTTCCAAAGTTCCTTTCTCAAACCATTGTTGATTCGCTTCTCCGTATTTCTCTAGATTATCTAGCTGATTGTTTCTTTCTGTGCTTGAGTTCTCTTTCCAAGATCTCTCTTTAACTTCTTGTTGCTTAGTACCATTTGATCCTTTAATATGAACTGTCTGTTGCTCATTTCCCTTAATATCCATCGAGAGTTCAGTTTTTTTTATGCTGGCACCCTCAGCTTTTTCCAAGGATATTTTGACTTCAGGTCTAATCAATCCTTTAGAGTCGCCTGATAGCTGGTGGTTCCCTTCTTTGACTTTCCTCACGTGTTTACTTTCGATTTCCCACCAATACTCGCTATTATTTTCGCTATTTTGCCCTTCAGAATTTTGTATTTTACTCTCATATATATTCGGATGGATTCTTTTACTCTTTTTAGTTTTAACTTCTGTCCAAGTTTGTGGATCACGCTGCTGTTTTTCTCCTACTTTCAAACGTTTGTCGCTAAACTTTTTTTTACTATTTTCAATCAAAGCTTCACGTCTTTTTTTCCCTTTATTGACGGGGTCTAATATCTCTATAGATTGATTGTTTTGAAGTTGGGTAACTTTATTCTTTTCGTTACTTTTATTCAAAATAATATTAAATTTTTCTCTAAAGTCATTATATGTTTTATTTACTTCTGAACTAATGCTCTCTAAAATATTATCTATTGTAGTTTCAGACAATTTATTCTGCCTCAAAGTAGAAAGATATTCAAAAGAATAACTCTCCGTAGATAATCCTAAATGTTTTGCTAAGGTATAACCGACCGCTTCTGATTTAAAATATTCTAAATGGTCTTGATCACCGATACTAGTCCATCTTCTCTTATGTATGGCTGAACGCAATAAGATACTCAATTTTTCTTTATCATTCATTCCCGATTGTATCTCGATTGACCTACTTGTAAGTCCTCTGATACTTTGGAATAAAATTTTATAGAGAAATGAATCAACTGTTTGATCTCCTACGTAGTAAGCAGGTCTAGGTATTTCTTGATTTTCCTTTAATTCACTAACATCAAAAACCTGTACTTGAAAATAATCTGTTGGTTTAGAGTTTGTTTTTTTTTTGAAAACTTCTCCTGTATATGCTCTAAGGAGGGATTCCGGACACAGATTTAGTTTTTTTTCAAGTTTCTTCCATTCCCAAGCCTGAAGAGCCAATTGGACGTCTGGTTTTTGGGCGATCAAGATTTGGATTATGCTTGAATCTTGCCAAGGAATATGAGATTTAACAGATAAAAACTTAATAAAATAATCTTCTTCTAGAAAATTTGGAAGTTGTTTTTCTCGATATGCTTCAATCCCTTTTATATCACCTCGTTTGCTCAAATTTTGTATACTTTTATCACTTATTCCCTCATTAAACTTAAGATTGCATATTTCCTCTATTTCTTTTAGAAATAATTCAAGCGTTCCGGTCTTCTTATCGTATACACAATGATTATAATATCCTCTTAGATAATGATAAAAAGCGTCCTTAATTTTTTCCAAATTTTTTTCTATAAACGGTAGGTATAAATCAGCTATCTCTTCACTTTTTATCTTTACTTCTATTACATCTGAAGAGGAAAGATTTAAGGACTGATAGAAAACTAATCCCGGAGAAACAAGATGAGGGTCCTCCTCCAATATTGGCAAAAAAAATACAGAATCTGGATGTTTTGTACTTGTATAAGCTTTAAAAGGAATATACCAATTTCTTTCATTTTGTTCGAACGCAAGATACATTCTTGTTTCTTTATTTAATATCCTATTTTTAGTTTCCTTTGAAGTTATTAAATCATTGTAAACTTCAGGGCGTAGTTTTACAAAATAAAAATCTGACATATACAGTAACTCCTGGCATTTTAGATTTTCTCTTCTGATAGAGATTCCATTTCATTATACGGAATAAAAAGCTAAAATTTGTCCAAATTTTTACAAAAAAATAAATAGTTGTTCTTGTTAACTAGCTAAAAGCTTCAACGAATGTTTACTTATTTCAATCACTGAATCTTTTTAGAGGTTAAAAACACTCCACTAGCATCATCTAGTGGAGTGTTAATCACTTATTATTTCGTCGATCCTTTTTCTTCAATTCCATAAGGTAAGATAATTGTTTTTTCTTCAACTTCTTCTTTGTTCATCATTTTTGTTAATAGACGCATTGAAACGGCACCTAAATCATACAATGGTTGTGTGATACTTGTTAGGCGTGGACGTGCAACTTCTGTTAACAATGAGTTATTACTTGTAATGATCTCAAATTCTTCTGGTACTTTCACACCCTTATCTAAAAGACCATCTAAAATACCGATAGCTAATTCATCATCTGAAACATAAACAGCTGTTGCGCCACTGTTATGAATGCGATCAACTAGGGTTAATCCGTCTTTAAAGTTATACTCTGCTTCAAAGATCAAACCTTCGCTGTAAGGTAAATTATTTTCTTTAAGTGCTTCTTTATATCCTTTCAAGCGATTTTGACCATTGATTGGATCAATCAATGCCCCACTGACAAAGGCAATTTTTTTATTGCCATTCTTAGCTAATTTATTGACAGCATCCTTAGTTGCTGAAGTGTAATCGATATTCACACTTCCAACTTGTTCATCAGGGTCAATTGAGCCAGCCAATACTACAGGAGTCTTAGATCGAGAAAACTCACCACGGATTTCATCAGTGATATGATGTCCCATGAAGATCACGCCATCTACTTGTTTTGCTAACAAGTTATTTAATACATTCACTTCTTTTTGATCATTGCCGTCTGAATTTGCTAAAATGATGTTGTATTTGTACATTGTAGCAACATCATCGATCCCACGTGCTAAAGAAGCAAAAAACATATTGCTGACATCTGGAATGATTACCCCTACTGTCGTTGTCTTCTTACTTGCTAGCCCACGTGCAACAGCATTCGGACGATAGTCCAATCGATCAATGACTTCTAACACTTTTTTTCTAGTCGCAGGTTTGACATTCGGATTCCCGTTAACGACACGTGAAACAGTAGCCATCGAAACATTTGCCTCTCTCGCTACATCATAAATAGTAATTGTTTGCTTTTCCATTCTTGCTCTCCTGTTCATTTTTATATGTTTTCTGAAAATACGCTTTACATTTCTAAAACAGGATAACAAATAATACTCAAAATTGCAACCGTTTTACTACCGCTTTCATGAAAATAATTCATTTTTTCACTTTTATACGTTGGTCTTTGAAACATTAAGTGGTACAATTATCTAATAATTCAATAAATTAGAAAGAAGGATGCCAAAATGAATAACGTAAAAATCAACGAATTACGTAAATGGATGGCTCAAAATCAAGTGGATCTTGCCTATATTAGTGATCCAGGACACATCGCTTATTTTTCAGGATACGAAAGTGAACCCCATGAACGTGTCTTAGCACTATTTATCCCACTTGAACAGGATCCTTTTTTATTCACTCCGGCTTTAGAAGTTGAAGATGCACAAAACAGTGCATGGTCTTTTGATGTTCGTGGCTATTTAGACAGCGAAAATCCTTGGGAAATCATTGGGAAAGAAATTCGTCACCGTTATGGTCAGCCTGGAAATATCGGAATCGAAAAAAATGCGTTAACCGTTGATCGTTTCGATGCCATTTCAGATGTTCTAACTGGTTCTGACAACTTTACTGATTTAACAGCAATCATTCAACGTCTCCAATTAATCAAAACACTGGAAGAAAAAGACCAATTACTTGCTGCTGGTAAATGGGCAGATGTTGCCTTTGAAATCGGCTTTAAGGCAGTAAAAGAAGGTGTTACTGAGCAAGCAATCATTGCAGAAATCGAATACCAACTAAAAAAACAAGGTGTTTCGCAAATGTCGTTTGACACGCTCGTTTTAGCTGGTAAAAACGCAGCAAGCCCCCATGGTGCTCCAGGCAGCACAAAAATTTCGCCTAATGAACTTGTTTTGTTTGATTTAGGTGTTGTTTGGGATGGTTATTGCAGCGATGCTACTCGAACTGTAGCCTATAAAAAACCAACTGAATTTCAGGAAAAAATTTATCAAATCACACTTGAGGCACAATTAGCTGCCCAAGCAGCTGTACGTCCCGGCGTAACGTCTGCCGAACTAGATCAAATTGCAAGAAATGTAATCAATAGCTATGGCTATGGCGAATACTTCAATCATCGTCTAGGTCACGGAATCGGAACCACTGTCCATGAATTTCCTTCCCTTGTAGCAGGTAATGATTTAGTCATCGAAGAAGGCATGTGCTTCTCCCTTGAACCAGGAATCTATATCCCTGATCAAGTAGGTGTTCGAATCGAAGACTGTGTCTATGTGACAAAAGACGGCTGTATTCCATTTACAACTACGCCAAAAGAATTATTGGTTATTGAATAAGGTTGTGAGAAGAGCGACTTGATCTGAGCGCTCACCAAGTAAAAACTGCGACGAGTAATCGCAGGAGCAGTAAGGATGAAAATCTCGAAACAGCTTCCCATGTTTTGAGATTTTTTGACTTATCGCCGAAGATCAGCTCTTTGAACACCGTGAATCAGAGGTTGTGAAAGAAGCGGGGAGCTCCGATGACAATAAGAAAGAATTTTTTAAAATAGCTTCTCTTATTTTGAAAAATTCAGGCTTATTTCAAGGAGCTGATGCTTGAACACCGTTTAAGCAAGAGGCTGTGAAAGAAGCGGTTAACTCCGAACGAATAAGCGATGATTTTTTAAAATAGCTTCTCTGATTTTAGAAAATTATCGTTTATTGTTGAGGAGTTGCTTCTTGAACGCCGTGGATCACTTCTACATCTATTAATGAGTCTAGGGCGACTGTTAGTCCTAGACTCATTTTTTTCTTATCTTCAACCTCACTAATCGTTGTTGGCCCATTCATACCAAAGAGCTCTGGTGACCAATAGATTTTACGAATTCTTCTGATCATTCTGGTTCTTTTATAGTGTCTTCACTCTCATGGTGATAAGCATGCTATCAAGTGATTACGCAAATTAGACCTTTACATTATGTATTATTCTAGTAATTATCCAAACAAAAAAATATCAAAGCTAGGAAACTTCGCTAGCTTTGATATTCATCACTTGTTCCGTTCGATTAACCAAAATCGAGATAGCATCTATTGATTATTTACAAAAAATAGAAATTGCCTATTTTCCATTGTCAGTAAATGTATCTTTTAAATCTTCTTTTTTAGCTTTGACATCTTCTTTAGCCATATCTGCCATTGCTTGCGCATCTTTTGCGACTGGTTTTGCTTCAGCAATGCCTTCTTTGACTGTTTGTCCAGCTTCACCTGCAGCATCTTTCGCATTGATCATCATATCTTCAGATGCATCTTTAACTGTTTCATTCATTTGTCCGACTGGCTTTTTAAGCTCATCTGCTGATTTCTTGAAGCGATGAGAAAGATCTTCTGATTGTTCTTTTAATGTTAATAAAATGTCTTCAGACTCATCTTCGACATCATTTGCAGAATGATTGACTTTATTTTTCACGCTACCAGCTAAGTCACCAGCTTGTTGGGATAGATCTTGCGCTTTTTCTTTTGCGATGTCTGTTAATGTCGCTGATTTTTCTTTTGCCATATCCGTGTAGTCTGAAGCCATATCAAGTAAATCATCTGCTTGTGCAGCAAGTTCATCGCGTAGTTCTTTTCCTGACTTTGGTGCTAATAATAATGCTGCGACTGCCGCTGCTGTCCCACCAATAACTGCTCCTAGTAAAAATCCACCTTTTTTTGCCATAATTAAATTCCTCCAGTCTTTTCTGTATGTTTTTTATTTTTGAAAAACTTTAAAGCTGTGCCACCAACTTTTCCAGTCACGGTAGCTTTAGCTGTTGTACGCCCAATCCCACCAACTTTGGTTACGATATTTTTACTTGATGTATTCAATTCTGACACGCTTTCACTTAAATCCGCGATAGCTGTAAATAATGGATCAATCGTTTCTACTTTCCCATTGATGTCTAAAAGCAATTCATTACTTTTGACTAGTAAACCTTCCACCTGCCTTGACAAAAGATCGACATCTTTGGTGACGACTTCAATCGTCGTATTTGCTTCTGCCACTGTTTGATCCACTTTTTCTAATGTTTTTGATAATTGTAACAATACTCTTATGATAAAAACAACGAGGACTGCAAATGCGATGGCCGCAATCAGCCCAGCAATTTCTCCGCCTGTCATACTCGAACTCCCTTCTGATACTCTTTCTATAAGCATAGCATTTTCGCATTTTTTAAACAAATAAAAAATAGCAAAGCTTCAACTACTTTTTTTGGATAAGAGCAGTTGAAGCTTTCATTGCTAAAAAATTTATTTTTTCAGTTCATCTTTTGATTCAATTTTTTTGTTGTCTTTTTTTGGTACCATCGTTTGATCAGCTTCTAATTGTTTCCCTAGCTCTTTGATATATTCTTTTAATGGTTCGCCGACTTCTGGATGAGTCAAGCCGTATTCGATACTGGTTTTCATGAAACCAAACTTGTCACCAACATCATAGCGTTTGCCTGTAAAGTTACGAGCAAATACTCGTTGTGTTTTATTCAATGTATCAATCGCATCTGTCAGTTGGATCTCATTCCCAGCACCTGGTTGTTGTTCTGCCAAAACATCAAAGATTTCAGGAGTTAATAAATAGCGTCCAATAATAGCTAAATTACTTGGTGCTTTACTTGGGTCTGGTTTTTCAACGAAGTTTTTAACATTGAACAATCCTTCTTCTAATTCTTCACCAGGATTAATAATTCCGTATTTAGACGTATCTTTTTGTGGCACTTCCATCACTGCGATCGTTGATGCATGTGTCCGCTCATAGTCATCAATCAATTGTTGTGTCAAAGGTACTTCATCTTCCATGATATCATCACCTAACATCACAACAAAAGGTTCATTACCGATAAAAGCACGGGCTTGTAATACAGCATGTCCTAACCCTTTTGGATGAGATTGACGAATGAAGTGTAGATTTACATCAGTTGTTTCTTCAACCAACTTCAATAATTCTGTTTTCCCTTTTTCACTCAAATTCGTTTCTAACTCGATATTTGAATCAAAATGGTCTTCGATTGGTCGTTTTGCTTTCCCAGTGACGATCAAAATGTCTTCGATCCCTGATTTAAGTGCTTCTTCTACGATAAATTGAATCGTTGGTTTGTCAACGATTGGAAGCATTTCTTTTGCCATCGCTTTTGTTGCAGGTAAAAATCTTGTTCCTAAACCTGCTGCTGGAATAACTGCCTTTTTTACTTTCATTTGTCATCTCTCCTCTAAAAAATTAATCGTGAAAATTCATTTTCTTTTTTTCCATCTCGCAACATGATTTCTCTTGCCGCAATTTGTACATTTTTATTTTCATAAAGTACTTCATAAATTGTTTGAGTGATTGGCATGTCTACACCTACTTGCTGAGCAAGTTCTTTTGCGGCTTTTGTCGTATGGACACCTTCCACAACCATCCCCATATTTTCCAATACTTCTGACAGTTCATGCCCTTTACCTAACAAATTGCCCGCTCGCCAATTTCGCGAATGGATACTAGTACAAGTAACGATCAAATCGCCCACACCACTAAGACCAATAAAAGTCAATGGGTTGGCACCCATGGCAACACCTAAACGACTGATTTCAGCTAAACCTCTAGTCATAATAGCAGCTTTTGCATTATCCCCAAAACCTAATCCGTGGATTGCTCCTGCACCAAGAGCAATAATATTTTTCAATGCAGCCCCCATTTCAACCCCAATCACATCAGGATTGGTATAAATCCTAAAATAATGATTCATGAATAACTTTTGGACAAAGGAAGCTGTTTTTTGATCTGTGCTAGCAGCTGTGATCGTAGTAATGTCATGATTTGCTACTTCTTCTGCGTGACTCGGACCAGATAAAACAGCAATGGATTGACGTTTGTCACTCGGGATCTCTTCTAAAAGAATTTCTGAGATCCGTTTGTGTGTTTCCTGTTCTAGACCCTTGCTTGCGTGGATGATTACAGGCTTGGTATTCAATTTAGTGACCACCTCTTGTGCTACAGAGCGAATGGCTCGTGTCGGAATCACGAATAACAAGGCATCAATATCTTGAACTGCCTGTTCCAACTCACTAAAACCACGGATTGACGTTGACAAATGATAGTCGGGTAAATATTTTTGATTGGTGTGTTGTTGGTTGATCTCGTCTATTTGCGATTGACGATGTCCCCATAGGCGAACATCATGTCCATTTTCAGCAAGAACTTGCGCAAGAGCTGTCCCCCATGAGCCAGCTCCTAAGACTGCCACCCTATATTTCATTTTACCACTCCTGCTATTTTTTTCATTTTTTTAGCTCTGTAAATTAGATAATCATTTGATTTTTACCAAAAGTGCGATCGTAATCTGGTAGATTTCCTTTTTTTCTACGCCAGATAAACAGAATAATTGTCCCAACGAATAAAAAGGCTGACAACAATTGGGAGATACGAATAACACCTAAGAAGTATAAACTATCTGTCCGTAATCCTTCGATAAAAAAGCGCCCGAAGCTGTACCACATCACATAAACAAGTAAAACTTCTCCTTTTTTCAGTAAATGCTTTTTGTTTCTTAAAAATAGGAGTAGGATAAAGCCAATCAAACTCCAAACGGATTCATATAAAAAGGTTGGTTGACGATAAAATCCTTCAATGTACATATTATCAATTATGAATCTTGGGATATGAAGATTTTCTAAAAAGATTCTCGTCGTGACAGGGCCATAAGCTTCATGATTCATAAAATTTCCCCAGCGCCCAATTGCTTGAGCGAGTAGGACACTTGGTGCTGCTATATCTAAAAATGTCCACATGGAAATAAAGTGGTATTTGGTAAAGAAGTATAAAGTAATGGCACCTGCGATTAATCCACCATAAATAGCTAACCCGCCAGAACGGATATTGAATATTTGAATAGGATCAGCTATATATTGTGGTAAATCAAATAAAATATAGTACAACCGTGCGCCAATAATTGAAAGTGGCAATCCCCACAACATAAAATCAGTGACATCCTCAGATTTTAAGCCAACTCGTACGGCTTCACGGCTACTTAGCCACATGGCAATAATTATTCCCGATACAATGATCAAAGCATACCAATAGATTGGTATTCCTAAAAGATTGAACGCTACCCGATCGATTTGCGCTATCATGTTTCCACTCCTTGCTATTGTGCCCCTGAATTTTCTTCGATCAGACGACTTAATCTTTCTTCAAACGTTTTTGTTGCATCAAATCCCATCGTTTTTGCTCGGAAATTCATTGCTGCGACTTCGATGATGATGGCCACGTTTCGTCCAGTTTTGACAGGTATTTTTATTTGTGGAATCCCCACTTCTGCAATTTCCACAGAAGTATCTTCAGAACCTAGTCGATCATATTTTTTGTCCTTCGCCCAGGCTTCTAAATAAACGGCTAACTGCACTTGCATTGAACCACGGACAGCACTTGCTCCAAACAAGTTCATGACATCAATGATTCCGATCCCTCTGATTTCTATCAAGTGTTCTAAGATTTTTGGTGGTTCACCAATGACTGTCAGTTCATCTTGTTGATAAACATCTACTCGGTCATCAGCAATCAGGCGATGACCACGTTTGATTAATTCTAATGCGGTTTCACTCTTACCAATTCCGCTATCCCCTTGAATGAGTACACCTAACCCATAAACATCGACTAGCACACCATGAACGCTCGTTCTAGGAGCTAAACGTCCATCTAAATAACTAGATAATTCTCCAAGCAAACGGGATGTGGAGATTGGTGAACGTAAGACAGCCATACCGTATTCGTTGGCTGCTTGAATCATTTCTTCAGAAGCTGGAAGCCCCCGAGAAATAATGAATGCTGGCATATCCTCACTGCACAATCTTCTCATGATCATCAGTCTTTCTTCCGGCATCATCCGTTCAGCAAAGCTAATCTCTTTGCTCCCAAATAATTGTAAACGATCATGTGAATAATAATTAAAATAACCGGTCAATTCTAAACCAGGTCTTGAGATGTCACCAGTTACGATAACACGCTCCAAACTCTTTTCATCACCAGTCACTATTTCTAATGATAATTTTTCTACTAATTGGCTTACTTTTACAACTTCTGCCATTCGTGCTACCTCATTTCTATTAGAGTGTTCCTTCCCATTTTATCATTGTCTGACAAAAAGTACTACCAAATAAAAAAAACGTTTTTATTTTAAATTCACTTTTTTTATAAAACAAAGAAAAAAGGTACAACCAGGGAATTTAAAACATTTCCCATGGATGTACCCTTTTAGTCATTATCGATTGTTCACGTTTACCTTCTACTATTGTGTTCACTGACAATCATATTCACCACTGACATGATCACAGCAATCAAAAAAGCTGAACCAAAGGAAGCAAAATTAAAATTAGATGCTCCAACAAAAAAGGAAGTCATCTTCAAGATTGCCGCATTGATGACAAATGTGAACAAGCCCAGTGTCACTAAAGTGAATGGTAGTGATAAAATTGTTAGAATAGGTTTAATGAACATATTCAAGATGGACAATACGAAACTTGCTAAAATAGCTGTCCAAATACTATCTACATAAATCATCGTCGGAAAAATCACTGCCAGAGAGATGAACGTCAACGTATTCACGATGAGGCGCTGAAGATAAGACATTAGAAGTCACTCCATTCGTCATCATTGACCTTTTCCGCCTCTTTACGTTTTTTTGTTTGTTCATGATGATAATTATTATTTTGATAATATTGGTTTTCATGCCCATAACGAGTCTGTTTGTTTCGTCCAGAAGGGATGAGCAAAGCCAATAAAATATATAAGATAACTGGACTTCCAAATGCCACTAAGCTTAGGAATACATAGATCACACGAACTACCGTTGGATCAATTCCAAGATATTCTGCGATCCCAGCTAATGTACCAGTCAAAACAATATTTTTATTTGATTTTGTCAATTTTCTTTTCATTTTACTTTCACCTCTGTTCTATTCATTTTAATGGAAGAAAAAGAGTGTGACAATAGATAAACTGTTCATTCTCACTACACTTTTTCTCCAAAGATTTTTGCTTTTCCTCGTTAAAGGAACGAATGACCAAGTATCATCGTTTAATAGTGAACGTACATCCCACTTATCAATCCTGCTTTCGATTGTTAGAATAAGCTAACTCACCGGTTGATTACTTTATTGATCCGTATCTTTCAAATAAATACTACCAGTCGTAGTCGATAATTGGATTCTAGCTACTTCATTTTCAGAGAGACGACGGAACTGTAGTAATTGATTGGTCCGTTCTTTTTTTTCACGGATTACTTCATAATCAGTCAGGCGGCTGTTGATGCTGCCTAAACTTGTTTTCGCATTACCTTCCATGCCAATTCCTGTTGGTAAAGCTACTTTGACATTGCCATTGACTGAACTTGCTTCAATTTTTTTCAAATGTTCTTCTTTCATTGTCAACCGTACATCCCCATTAACGAGAGAAACGGAAAGATTTTCAGGGGTTGTTCCTACAGTGACCGTACCATTCACTGTTTCGATGATCGAATCTAAGATTGCACCTGATTGAACATCGATATTCCCATTAACACCTTCAATTTCAAGCATGGTTGCTTGTAATTTTTGAATGGCGATATTTCCATTTGTCGATTTGGTGTACACATCTTTACCTTCTAAGTCGTTAATCGTAATATTCCCATTTAACAATTTGATTGCTGTATGGTCATATACTCGTTTTGGTAAATAAAAGACTAGATCCGCACGTACACGTTTATTTGGAATTTGGAATGAGACATGCTCATCATTGACTTCAATTTGACTACGTTCTAAGAATGCCTCGAATGGTTCTGCATTCATTTTACCGTATAATTTGATTTTAGCTTCAACTTTCACATCTTCACTTTCCCAAGTTTTCAATGTGACATTTCCGTTTGCAGCTTTGATATCAAGAATACTTGCTGCAGGTGCTTCATAATAAAATTCGTGTTCAAATTTTGTCGTTGCGATACCTGGTACACGTAGATTGACATCTTTCCATTCCATGTTTTCATTAACTGTTTCCGATACCGTTTGGAATGTCTTCCGCAAAAACTTGCCTAGCTGAGAACCAGCTTCAGACATTTTTTCTCCAACTTGGTTCAATGTATCGTTGGCTTGTTCTTTCCAGTCATCCGGTAACTCAAATTTATCAGCAATTGTTTCTTTCTTTTCTGTCCATTGGTTTTTGCGAATATCTTTTAATTCTGCTTCTAATTTCAATTGTTCTTCTGTTAATTGTTCACTCGCAGCTTCTAATTCCTTGATCTCAGATTCAAGAGTCTTTCTTTGGAGAAGCTCATCTTCTGTTAGTTCATCCAATTCTTCTTTGGTATTCAGCTGCATCAATGTTTCCTGTTTGTCATTGCGTGCCGCCTTATTTTGTGCTAACTTTTCATTCACTTCGTCTAAATGAGCCGACGTTTGATTGGCTTGTGTTGCTAACTCATCTAAGATACGTTCCAAATTTTCTTGATCTTCTTTTTCATTTTGTTTTGGATCGGCATTAAAATGGATTTCTTCTGATGTGCCATTTTCCAATTCATCGATCAATTGAGTTGCTTGATCTTTTTCTTTATGACTAGCAGTTACTTTATCTGCTTCTTTTGCGATTTGCTTTTCATCTTTCTCAGTTGCCATGCTTTCTAATAAATCTAAGCCCTCTTCAGTGGAAAGGATCCCTTTTTTAACTAAGTCTAAAATACGTTCTCTTTCTTTCATGGAAATTGCCTCCTTAAGCAAATATAGTTTGCAAGCTTTTCCTTACATTCATATTATGCACGGAATGGAAGAAAAAGTCATAGGACTTAAGTTGTAACTTTTTCTCCAACTTGAGTTACTGAACGATTTACTTCCCATTGAACCAGCCAATAATGCTTTAAAAACAATATTTCTTTCCCTTTTTATGGCAAGAAATATTGTTTTCTAATTTTTTATGAATTATGTATGAATATTATAGATATTAAAAAAGCAATTGGATAAATGACCATAAATAGCGTATAACACGAAACAGGATAACTAGTAAAAATATATTTCCGACAATAAAACGTCCCATATTCCCAATGCTTTCTTTTAAATTACTAAATGTAAACCGACGCAAAAAACGTGGCATTGAATGATAGCCGTTTCGCTTCAAACGAAACTTTTCTTCATAGGTTAGTTCAAGCATATCATAATAAACAATTTGAAGTGGTTCACGCGGAAAAAAGGACTTGGAGAATCCAACCATCAATGTATACTGTTTATTCCTTGACGGCAAATTACGCATACCAGTTTTGTTAATCCTGACACTCTTGTCTTCAAGATCATTATAACTATACTCTGCTTCTTGGATCTTAACGATTTTTGCTTCTGGTTGATTTATCTCTAGATATTTTTGATAGACCTCTGGAAATTTTTGCTTTTGCAGATAAAGATAAATACCTCCCCCAGCAATGATTATCATCAGTAAAACATTATAAAGCAAATGTTCCTGAAAGATGCCTGTATAAGCCAGAACAATCACGAGTACGAATGCTAAGATTAGAATTCGCTTCCAATAATAACTTTGATACATTCTTTTGATTGTGCGCTCATAATAAGCAAAATCTTGCTCAACAAATTTCATCTTCTTTCACTCCTTTTCATCTCTATGCTCTTATTATAATTGAACGAGTTGAAAAAACAAAGACTAGTCGCTGAATTTCGATTATACAAATGACAATTAGTCTTGACCTTTTTCTCTCAGAGAAGTCAGCAATATTCACTCTAAGTCTTCAAGTTACAAAAAAACCGAAGAATTCCTAGGATATTTCCTATTTTGGAATTTTTCGGCTTATTTCTTATAACTCACACGTTGATCGTTACTTTCCAATCTTCAAGAGTTAGAAAATTTCGTTATGATTTGAGTTTAATTCGGTGATTTTTCCTGTAGCTAGATACACGATCCATTCACAAATATTCGTTACATAATCGCCAATCCGTTCTAAGTAGCTGGCAACATTTAGATAATCTGTCCCACTGATGACTGTTTCTGGATCAGACTGCATATTTTTGATCGTTGCATTGTAGATGCGATTGAAATAATCATTGACCCGTTGATCCATATTTGCGATCGTTCGAGCATCTTTTTCATCTGTTTTGACGTAAGCAACCAACACATTGTCCACCATTTTTTTGACATAATCAGACATATCAGAGATTTCTTTTTCGATCTCTGGGATTCTGGTTTGACCTTTCACACGAATCGTTGATTTGGCAACTGAAACCGCATGATCTGCCATTCGTTCCAAATCAGAACTAGCTTTCATTACGGTAATAATCATCCGTAAGTCTGTAGTCACTGGTTGTTGCAAAGCAATCATTTCAAAACTTTTTTTCTCTAAACGTGTTTCCATGTCGTTGATTTTAATATCATTTTCGATCACTTCTTGAGCAAGTGCTTTATCATGTTTGATATAAGAACGAACTGATTTATGCACTGCACTACTTACCATCATCCCCATCTCATAAAATTGATTATGAAGGTTAAGTAGTTCTTCTTCAAACTGTGTACGTAACATTTCGTTTCCTCCTTATCCAAATCGCCCTGAGATATAGTCTTCCGTTTCTTGTTTTTCTGGAGTCATAAAGATTTTTTTCGTATCATTGAACTCAATTAAATTCCCATCTAAGAAAAAGGCTGTTTTATCAGAAATCCGTGAAGCTTGTGACATATTATGCGTAACTATAATCATAGTATATCTTTCCTTTAATTCCAAGAGCATGCTTTCAATTTTCCCAGTAGAAACAGGATCAAGCGCACTAGTTGGCTCATCTAACAAAATAATTTCTGGATTGACGGCTAACACTCTTGCAATGCATACCCGTTGTTGTTGACCACCTGATAAGGATAAGGCACTTTTATGCAGTTTGTCTTTGACATCATCCCACACAGATGCAGCCTTTAAACTTTCTTCGACTACTTGATCAAGGACTTTTTTATCTTTTTCGCCTTTTAGTTTTAACCCATAGATCACATTTTCGTAAATCGAAAAGGGAAAAGGATTTGGTTGTTGGAAGACCATTCCGATTTCTTTACGCAATTCAACAATGTCCGTTTTAGGGCCATAGATATCTTTTCCTTTATACAGGACACTTCCAGTGATCGTCACACTCGGTATCAAATCATTCATTCGATTCAATGAGCGTAGATAAGTTGATTTACCACAGCCAGAAGGACCAATCATCGCTGTGATTTCGCCTTGATTGAAGCTTAGATCGATTCCTTTTAACGCTTCTTTTTTTCCATAATATAAGTGAAGATCTTTTGATGAGATAATTTCTTTTGTCATAACGAATCCTCCGTCTTACCCAAAATGACCCGATACATAATCTTCGGTCGCTTTAATTTTTGGTCTAGTAAATATCTTATTCGTTTTATCGTATTCGATCGCTTTTCCTAAGTAGAAAAAGGCAGTATAGTCACTGATACGAGCTGCTTGTTGCATGTTATGGGTCACAATGATGATCGTGTAATCATCTTTTAGATTCACCAATGTTTCTTCTACTGTCCCAGTAGAAATCGGATCAAGTGCGCTGGCTGGTTCATCTAATAACAAGATATCCGGTTTCATCGCAATCGCACGTGCAATACATAAACGTTGTTGTTGACCACCTGACAAGGCTAAAGCACTTTTATCCAGGCTATCTTTTACTTGATCCCATAATGCGGCTTGTTTCAAGCTGGTCTCAACGATCTCATCTAATTTCTTCTTGTTCTTTTCGCCATGTTGCTTCAATGCAAACGTGATATTTTCATAGATTGATTTACTAAATGGATTTGGTCGTTGGAAAACCATTCCGATTCGCTTACGCATCTCATAGACATCAATTTGTGGCGCATTGATATCGACATCTTTGTACATGATTTTACCAGTTACCTTAGTATTTGCGATCCCATCATTCATCCGATTCAACGAACGTAAATAAGTAGACTTACCACAGCCAGAAGGACCGATTAAAGCTGTGATCTTATTCTTTTCAAATTCCAGATCAACACCTTTGATCGCTTCGTTGTCACCGTACCAAACATGAAGATCATCTGTATAAAGGGCGATTTCTTTTTCCTGACCCATTGTGATGATATTTCTTTCATTCCAATTATATTCTTTCATCTTACTTCTTCTCCTTAAGCTGAAGTCATTTTCCGGTATAAACGTTTACCAATCGCACGAGCACCAAAATTGAATAGTAATACTGCGATAATTAAGACCGCTGATGCTCCAGCAGATACTGATACGCCATCTGGCATCGTTCCTTCCGTATTGATTTTCCAAATATGAACAGCTAGTGTTTCAGCTTGACGGAAAATACTGATTGGACTAGAGACACTCAATGGATTCCAGTTTGAGAAATCAAGTGCAGGCGCGCTTTGCCCAGCTGTATAGATCAAAGCTGCTGCTTCCCCAAAAATTCTCCCTGAGCTTAAAATGACTCCTGTTAAAATCCCTGGAGTTGCCTCAGGTACAACTACACGAATCACTGTTTCCCAACGTGACAAACCTAATGCAAGCCCTGCCTCACGCTGTGTGTAATGCACCGCTTGTAAAGATTCTTCTACCGTTCTCGTCAATAGAGGTAAGTTAAAAACTGTTAAAGCTAGTGCCCCAGAGATAATGGAGAAGCCATACTGGAATTGGATAACAAAAACTAAAAAGCCAAACAAACCAACAACTACAGATGGTAATGAGCTTAATATTTCAATTGAAGTACGGATAACATCAGTCAACCAGTTTTTACCAGCATATTCAGAAAGGTAAATACCGGCCCCTAAAGAAAGCGGAAAACTGATGATCATCGTGATCAATAATAAATAAATCGAGTTAAATAATTGGATACCGATTCCGCCGCCTACTTGATAGGCTTTTGATGGTTCAGTTAAAAATGACCAAGAGATATGAGGAATTCCTCGAACTAAAATATATAAAAGTAACGCAGCTAAGATCAATACAATAATTCCCGATATTGCATAAAGGACTCCTGTTGCGATTTTATCAGAGCGTTTTGCGTTCATTATTTCAATGCCCCTTTCTTACCAATCATTCGGATCACGATATTAAAGATTAATGACATCAATAGCAAGATCAAAGCTAATGACCATAACACGTTGTTTTCAATTGTTCCCATGATCGTATTTCCGATCCCCATTGTTAAAATCGATGTCAATGTTGAAGCAGGAGTTGTTAATCCTGTTGGCATCAAGGCAGCATTCCCGATGACCATTTGGATCGCTAATGCTTCACCAAATGCACGTGCCATACCAAATACAACGGCTGTCAAGATTCCCGGTACAGCAGCTCGTAAAACGACTTTATAGATCGTTTGCCAACGTGTAGCTCCTAAAGCTAATGACGCTTCACGATAATGACGCGGCACAGCTTTTAAGGCATCGACTGTCATAGTCGTCACAGTTGGTAAGATCATGACAAACAAAACAAATGTCCCAGCTAAAATACCAAAACCAGTTCCGCCAAAAATGTTTCGGATAAATGGTACGATGACTGATAATCCAATAAAACCATAAACAACAGATGGAATACCAACTAATAGTTCAATGACTGGTTGTAAGATTTTTGTGCCATTTTTTGGAGATATCTCTGTCATGAAGACCGCTGCACCGATGGCAAAAGGTGTCGCGATGATCGCAGATAAAAAAGTAACGATAAACGAACCAGCGATCATTGGTAATGCCCCGACCATCGGTTTACCATCCGCACCAATTTGTCCAGGATTCCAATTCGTTCCAAACAAGAAATCAAATACGTTGATCTTATCAACGAAAAAGGTCGCTAATCCTTTACTTGCAACAAAATAAAAAATGGCTACTACTACTAGAACGATCAAGGCGATACATAAGAAGCTGATGAATTTACCACGCTGCTCCATTTTTGAACGTTTTGATTTTGTTAATAATACTTTTTTCACATCTTCCACAGATGATTCCCCCCCAGTAAGGTTTAACATACTTATACAGTGTACAAAGCGAACATCAATTTGAGTTTAATAACATGTAAAATTTATGCGAAGTTTGTAAAGATTGTGTAAAGATGATTATTTTACAATATTTCCTTCCCAATCACGTTCTACTTGCATACGTGAAACCGGAATATAACCTAATTCACCTACGATATTATTTTGAACTTCTTCTGATAGCATGTAGTTTAAAAACTCTTTCGTTAACTGTTTTGGTTGATTTTTTGTATACATATGTTCATAAGCCCAAATGATCCATTTATTGGTCGTAACGTTGTCATCAGTTGGCTCTACACCATCAATACTCAAAGTAGCCACATCGTTGGTTACATATGAGAAAGCGACATAACTAATTGCTCCTGGAGTATCTGCAACGATTTGTCGCACCATTCCGCTTGAATCTTGTTCTTGCGCACGAATCGCCGTTTCTCCATCAAGGACCCATTTTTCAAAAGTACTACGTGTCCCACTTCCTGATGCACGATTTAAAATAACCACTGGTTGGTCTTTCCCGCCAAGTTCTTTCCAGTTGGTGATTTCACCCGTAAATAACTTCCGTAAGTTTTCCATTGAGATGTCTTTAACGCCCACTTCCTTGTTAACGATCGGTGTGATCCCAACTACAGCCACCCGATGATCAACTAAAGCAGATGCATCGATTCCAGATTTTTCCTCCGCAAATAAATCAGAATTCCCGATATCTACTGCTCCAGATTGGACTTGAGATAATCCAGTTCCACTTCCTCCTCCTTGGACATTGATGAATTTCCCAGGGTTTGCAGCCTGAAAAGATTCAGCGACTGTTTCAACTAATGGTTGCAATGCGGAAGACCCGACAGCTGTAATGGATTCTCCTCGATCGATCCATTTTGAACAACCTGATAAAAGAATAGTTAATCCTATTATTGGTAAAAGTAATTTTAATTTTTTCATTTAGAAATCTCCTTCAGTCCTAAAGTAAGTTCATTTTAACATTTAACAAAATACTTGAAAACGAATTAAAATTATAAAATAACAAAAATAATGATTATTAATAAAAAAACACTATCTCATTAGGTTATTCTATGCTATACTGGCTTTGAAATGTGTCTCTTTATCAAACATTATCTAACTTATTTCTTGCTTTCCCCAAAAACAAGAAGTACCCCAAAGTTAGTTTTGTTCCTGTGAGACGCTTTCTCCATTTCTGACAGTTTACAGAAATGGCCCCGACAGAAAAAGGACATGAGCTGACGTCTTAGACGCCTCCCTCATGTCCTTTTTGATTAGCTGGAAGTAGCAATTATAATAATGGCGAGATCAATCGTGCCAAACCTTCTTTTAATTTGATGATAAATCCTCGATTTTCATAGCGTTCTTTGGTTAACAGTTGTGACTTTCTTGAATCAGCAAAGAAAGCTTTTCTTACGTGAGTCGCCATTCCTTCATCATAGATCAACGCATTCACTTCAAAATCTAATTTGAATGAACGGACATCAATATTTGCTGAACCAATTGAAACTATTCCACTGTCAATGATCATGGTCTTAGCATGGATAAACCCATTTTCATAGGTTTCGATCACTGCACCATATTCGATTAGTTCTGCTGCAAAAGAATAAGTTGCCCAATAGACTAACGGATGATCAGGTTTATTGGGAATCTGAATCTGAACTTTGACACCAGAAAGCAAGGCTAATTTCAATGCTTCATGAATGGATTCATCTGGGATATAGTAAGGCGTTTGAATCAATATTTCTTTTTTTGCTAATGAAATCATTTTTAAATAAGTCAATTTGATTTGTTCATGCTCAGAATCTGGGCCACTTGTGACGATTTGAAGTGCTAAAGTGCCTACAGAATCAATTTTTGGGAAAAATTTTGGTGCATAGCTGACTTCTTTCACGTGCTGCGAGTTCCAATCCATCAAAAAACGATTTTGTAGCGTATAAACTGCTTCCCCATAGATTCGCAAATGATTGTCTCGCCAATAACCAAACTTTGAAACTTCTCCTAAATATTCGTTTCCTACATTAAATCCACCAGTATAACCAATTTTCCCATCAATGACAACGATTTTCCGATGGTTTCGATAATTGATTCGTGGATTGATATAAGGGACAAATAGTGGAAAGAAAAAAGCGACTTCACCACCAGCTACCTGTAATTCGTGGAAAAATTTTGCATTTACTTGGGTAGACCCCCAAGCATCTAATAATACACGGACTTTGACCCCTCTTTGAGCTGCTTCAGTCAGCGCGTCACGCACTTCCTTACCCAGAGCATCGCCCCGATAAATATAATATTGTAGATGGATATGATCTTTTGCCTGCTTGATGTCTTCAATCAATGCATCAAATTTTTCTCGTCCATCCGTAAATAAAGTCACTTCATTTCCAGTTGTGTACAATGTACTTTCAAACACTGTCAGCATATAGATTAGTTGCTTGACATCAACTTGTCCTGTTGGTGGATACGGATAAAGTCCTCGCATCAAGGCTTGTTTGTCTTCTTCAATTTCCAAGTTCTTCCCGATTTTCCCTTGGATCTTCAAATCAAAGATCTTGTCTTGTGAAATACCTCTGCCAAAAAAGATATATAAAAGAAAACCGACAATCGGAATAAACATTAATACTAACAACCATGCCCATGTCTGAGCGGTTTCTTTTCGTTCACGAAAAACAATGACAATTGATAATAAGATATTCGCAATTAAGATGATCGTAAAAAAATTATCAACAACTACTCTCATGGCTCACCTCTTCACTTTTACACCTACTTAAGAATAGCCGAGATGTTTTTTAAAGTAAAGTGAAAGTATCAGACAGATAATGATCTCAATGAATTAAAATACCTACTGCTGAACCGATATGACCTCCTATTGATCATTACTTGATATTATTTTTTTATTTTATATTATGAGGTAAAAAAAATCATAGCGTTTTACAAAATGGTCACTCTTATCATAACTAAAAAAGCAGACAGAAAAATGAATTTCTGTCTGCTGATTCATTGAATCATCCTTTTAAACTTTAAAGTTGTTGGATCTTCTTGAAACAACTCGTTCCATCCTTTCATATGGTGAAACGATGGAAATGAATTAAAACTTCAAGAATCTTCTCATCGAAATAATTGATCCTAATGAACCGATAATGATTCCGATCCCAGCCATCAAAGCGTTGATTTTCCACACGATATCCTGTGGTTGGATCAAGGAATAGTGGGAGCGCAATAATGAAGGGTTAAGCATTCGGAATACTTCTTGGTACCCAAATGTAATCAGCAATACCGGAATAATTGCACCGATCAAACCAATCCAGCCACCTTCTAAAAAGAATGGCCAACGAATGTAGCCGTTTTTGGCACCAACTAATCGCATGATTTGAATTTCTTTTTGGCGAGATAAGATCGTGATTCTGATTGTATTTGAAATCAAAAACATTGCAATAAACAATAATAATGCTGCTGCAGCTAAGCCCCATGTTCGAACGGTTCCTGCAAGCTTAAGAATTTTATCTGAAGACGTTCCACCGTAATCCGCGCGAGAAACATTCGCTAATTTTCCGGCTTCTTGAGATACTTGTTTCGTATAAGAAGGTTCTGACGTTTGAACGACATAAACATCATATAACGGGTTGTTATCTCCTTCAAATAAACTCCATGAATTCCCCATAGCATCCTGGATCTTTTTCAACTCTTGGTCTTTACTTGAGAATTTGACACTTTTGACGTGATCAATCTCTTTTAATTGTTTTTCAAGAGTCTTCATATCTTTTTCATTCGTGCCAATATCAACGAAAACAGAAACATCTACGTTACCTTCGATATCTTCGGCTAGTTTCGTTGCATTCATGATCACAGCCATGAACACCCCAACTAATGTTAATGTGATCGTCACGGCACTCACTGAAGCGACAGTCATCCAGCCGTTACGCTTTAAACTCTTGATACTCTCTAATAAATGTCGGAAAAAGGTTCTAATCATCGTATCCATATTCCCCTTCCGCTTGGTCACGTATGATTCGTCCATTTTCGATGGCGATCACTCGATGACGAATTGTATTCACGATCGTACTGTTATGGGTTGCCATAACGACCGTTGTCCCTTGAGCATTGATTCGGTCCAATAACTTCATGATCTCCCAAGAATTCTCCGGATCTAGATTTCCTGTAGGTTCGTCAGCAATCAATACTTTCGGCGTATTTACGATTGCACGGGCAATCGATACCCGTTGCTGTTCCCCACCAGATAGCTCACTTGGAAAAACACGCACTTTATGTTTCAAACCAACAAGATCTAACACTTCCATCACACGTTTTTTGATATCTCGTGGTTTTCTACCGATTACTTGCATCGCATAAGCGACATTTTCGTAAACTGTTTTTCTCGGCAACAGTTTGTAGTCTTGGAAAACTACCCCGATTTCTCTGCGTAAGTAAGGAACATCTTTGTTTTTGATTGCCATTAAATCATGACCAGCAACATTTAAGGTTCCTTTTGACGCTTTTTCTTCTCGATACATCAATTTGATGAATGTAGATTTCCCAGCCCCTGATGGACCAACTACATAAACGAACTCTCCTTGATCGATAACAACCGATAAATTTCGGATTGCAGTCGTACCATTTGAGTACTTTTTCATGACATCCTTCATTTCAATCATGGCGTTCTCTCCATATCTTTTCTCAGTCTCTCACCATTATAGCATGGTAATGTTTCATCTTGCTTTCAAAATCTTACAATTTTATTTCAATTAAAGTCAACTATTTAGAGGTGCATTTTTAAATATCCGTCAATAAATAAGTCTAAATCGCCATCCATTACAGCTTGAACATTACCAGTTTCTACGTTTGTCCGGTGATCTTTTACCATTGAATATGGATGGAAGACATAGGAACGAATTTGTGAACCCCAACCAATTTCTTTTTGCTCCCCACGCAATGCTGCAGCTTCTTGTTCTTTCTTTTCAACCTCAAGTTGATACAATTTCGCTTTCAACATGCTCATTGCTTGTTCTCGGTTTTTTAATTGTGAACGCTGCGCTTGACTAGCTACGACCGTTCCTGTTGGAAGATGAGTGATCCGAACGGCAGACTCTGTTTTATTGATATGTTGTCCTCCAGCACCGCTTGCTCGGTACGTATCGATCTTCAAGTCATCTGGGTTGATCGCAACATCAATCGTTTCATCTAGTTCTGGCATCACATCGACCGAACAAAACGAAGTGTGGCGCCGTTTGGCTGAATCAAAAGGGGAGATCCGAACAAGCCGGTGTACACCTTTTTCCGATTTTAAATAGCCATATGCATTATGCCCTTTGATCAGTAAAGTCACACTTTTTATTCCTGCTTCATCCCCTGCTTGGTAATCCAATGTTTCCACTTGGTAGCCATGTTGTTCTGCCCAACGTGTATACATGCGTAACAACATACTTCCCCAGTCTTGGGATTCTGTACCCCCTGCTCCAGGATGAAGTTCGACGATTGCATGGTTGCGATCATATGGACCATCTAAAAGCATGGCTAATTCATACGTCTTCATTTTTTCGTCTAATAGTTGGATTCTGTCTTCAGCTTCTTGTTGCATTTGTGCATCTGGTTCTTCTTGCAACATTTCTACCATTAGGGCTAACTCTTCTAATTCTTCAGCTAACGCATTGAATTGATCATACGTTTCTTTATTTGTGTTGTTTTCATTGATCACTTTTTGTGCTGCTTCGCTATCATCCCAAAAACCAGGCTCTGCCATTTTGGCTTCAGCTTCAGCGATGTCTTCTTCCAACCGATCTAAGTCAAAGAGACCTCCTGAAACTTGTGACCTTTTCTTCCATCTCAGCTAATAAGTTACGGATTTCTGAAATCTCCATAAACTTCCCTCTTTCTATCTACATTATTTTATGTTTTATTCAACCACTTTAGTTTAACAGAAACGCTTCATAACAGAAAGAAGGTGAGTCGATTCTTAATCAAAAAGAACCGATCTCACCAATCTTATCTGCTAGCTGTCAAAAATTAGTTCTCATCTTTTCCATGACAGTTTTTATATTTTTTCCCGCTACCACATGGACAAGGATCATTTCTGCCTACTTTGTTCACGTGAACCGGTTGTTTTTTGGCACTTGTGTTGCTATTTTCTTTTGCATCACCGGTAGTTGGTTGAACTGCTTCGCCGGTTGGCACTTGCTCCCGTTGAACATTTTGACGAATCTCAGCTTTCATAAAGAGACGAGTCACTTCATATTCGATCGCTCCAACCATCTCTTCAAACATCTTGTATCCTTCTGTTTGATACTCAACCAATGGATTGTTTTGTCCATATGCTCTAAGACCGATTGATTGGCGTAATTGATCCATAGCATCGATATGATCGGTCCATTTCGAATCCACTACTCGTAGAATGACTACTTTTTCAAATTCTAGTAATTGTTCAGGTCCGTTGAGCTGGTTAGCTTTCGTATTAAATACTTCTTGTGCTAACTCATTTAAATATTCTTTGATCTGTTGCGGTTCTTTCCCTTTAAGATCATCGATTAAGATACTGTCTTCATGGACTAATGTACTACCCGCAAAATCAACGATTCCTTCAAGGTTCCAGTTGTCTTTTTCTAGTTGTGTGTGCGCATCTACTACCCGACTGATCGTACGTTTGATCATATTCATCATTGGTTTAGACAAACTTGTTTCTTCCATGATGACTTCTTGACGTTGTTTGTAGATAACTTCGCGTTGTTCTCGCATTACATCATCGTATTGTAAGACATTTTTACGAGTATCGTAGTTATTTCCTTCGACACGTTTTTGTGCTGATTCCACTTGTTTTGTCAGCATCTTACTTTGGATCACTGCATCCTCTTCACCGATTTTCATGCGATCTAAGAATGCTTTGATCCGTTCAGAACCAAATCGTTTCATCAGATCATCTTCCAATGAAAGATAGAATTGAGACATCCCTGGGTCTCCTTGACGTCCAGCCCTACCACGTAATTGGTTATCGATACGACGTGATTCATGACGTTCTGTCCCGATAACAGCTAGTCCGCCTAGTTCTCTGACACCAAGTCCCAACTTGATATCTGTACCACGTCCAGCCATATTCGTTGCAATCGTCACCGCACCTTTTTGACCAGCATTCATGATGATTTCCGCTTCTTTGAAGTGGTTTTTTGCATTCAATACTTCATGTGGGATACGTTCACGATTCAACATATCAGACAATAATTCTGAAGTTTCTACTGCTACCGTTCCGACAAGAACAGGTTGTCCTTTGCGGTAACGTTCTTTGATGTCTTGCACCACCGCTTGGAACTTGCTAGTCAATGTTGGATATAACAAATCAGGTCGGTCGTCACGAATGACTGGACGATTTGTTGGGATTTGACAAACTTGAATATTATAGATTTCCCGAAACTCTTCTTCTTCTGTTTTTGCTGTACCAGTCATACCTGACAGTTTCTTATACATTCGGAAATAGTTCTGGAACGTGATTGTCGCCATCGTTTTCGTTTCGTCTTCGATCTCTACGCCTTCTTTTGCTTCAATCGCCTGATGTAATCCATCAGAGTAGCGGCGTCCATCCATGATACGACCAGTAAATTGGTCAACGATCAAGACTTTTCCATCTTGGACCACATAATCAATATCCAAGATCATGATATAATTGGCACGCAATGCTTGATCCAGATGGTGGGTTAAGGCAGTATTTTCGATATCATATAGATTTTCTAAGCCAAATGTTTCTTCGGCTTTCTCGATCCCCGCTTCAGTCAAGCTGATCGTTTTCGATTGCACATCGATTTTATAATCTTCTTCTTCTTTCAAACGTTTCACAAAATTATCTGTTCTTGTATATAAAGCTGTTGATTTTTCAGCTTGACCTGAAATAATCAACGGTGTTCTTGCTTCGTCGATCAAGATCGAATCGACTTCATCGACAATCGCATAATTCAATGGTCTTTGAACCATTTGATGACGATAAACGACCATGTTGTCTCTTAGATAGTCGAAACCTAATTCATTATTGGTACTATAGGTAATATCACAATTGTAAGCATCTCGTTTTTCGTCCGCTGATTTTGAATTGATATTCAAGCCAACTGTTAAACCTAAAAAGTTATATAATTCGCCCATTTCAGAGGAGTCACGAGTAGCCAGGTATTCATTGACAGTAACGACGTGAACGCCTTCTCCCGTCAATGCATTCAAATAAACCGGCATTGTCGCTGTTAGAGTTTTCCCTTCACCAGTACGCATCTCTGGGATATTTCCATCGTGAAGAACGATCCCCCCCATCAATTGTACATGGTAAGGATAAAGTCCCAGCACTCGTTTGGCAGCTTCACGAACTACCGCAAAGGCTTCCGGTAATAATTGATCTAAAGTTTCCCCATTTTGATAGCGAGCTTTAAACTCAGCTGTTTTTGCTTGTAATTGTTCATCTGTTAATGCTGCCATTTCGTCAGCATGATCTTCTACTTTTTTAGCAATACGATCTAAACGTTTTAGTTCTTTTTTATCATTTTCGATAATCGAACGAATAAAATTGGCCATGCGTTGTATAATCTCCTTTTTACATATATTATCCAGATTATGTAGATTCTAGTTTCTATTTTATCATTAGTTCTAGATAATTGAAATATCTTAACACAATTAATGTAATATATTCACAATTAATTCACAATTTCTGACGTAGACAAAAAAGAAGCTGTGGCAAACCGTGAAGGGTTTGCCACAAGCTTTTTACTGCTTTTTCTAATTGTTATTTATCAGTCGGTTTCAATCAAACCGTATTTGCCATCTTTACGACGGTAAACGATACTTGTACCATTGGTTTCTGCATCTTCAAAAATAAAGAAATTATGACCAAGCATGTTCATTTGTAGAACAGCCTCTTCACTGTCCATTGGTTTCAGTGATAAACGTTTCGTGCGGACAATGTCTAATTCAGAATCATTTTCATGATCGGCATCGTCAGCTTCGTTATTGAATAATACCGCTGCATCGGCTGTGTTCATACCGGTTTCGCGAGATTTACGGTTAATTTTTGTTTTGAATTTGCGGATTTGTCGTTCCAATTTGTCAACTACCAAATCAATACTTGCATAAAGATCAGGTGATGTTTCTTCGGCACGCAATACAAGATAAGGTAATGGAATAGTTACTTCCACTTTCGCTGTTTTTTCAGTATAAACTTTTAAATTTACATGTGCTGTAGCATCGGGTGCATCACTGAAATAGCGTTCAAGTTTTCCTACTTTTTTCTCAACGTAGTCACGAATCGCTTCAGTTACTTCGATATTTTCACCGCGTACATTGTATCTAAACATAAAAATTACCCCTTTCGTCTACCACAATCAAGAAGGAGAAGGACCACTCTTTCCCTCTTCTTACTACCATTATATCGAACTCTAATCCATTTGCAAACTAAATCGCTATCAAGGACATTCGTTTTTCATTTATTTATCGAGCTAGCGAAAAGGTGCGGATTTTTTCAGGAGCATGTGGCAATAAACAAGAAGCAGCATGGAAAAGGGTTTGCCCCGTCGTATAGACATCGTCTACCAACAATACTTTTTTCCCTTTGATGATCGTTGGAACAACAGCTAATTTGAAAGGTTGGGTAGTTTTTAAACGTTCCTGACGTGTTTTTTGGGATTGTGGAAGTGAATGATCAGAGCGAGTCAGCAGTTGACTATAAGGTATTTTAGCTACTCTCAACATTTCAATGACCTGATTAAACCCACGTTCTTTTAAACGTGCAGCGGCTAGTGGGATTGGACAGATTTGATAATCGCTAAATTCTTGTTGTATTATTTGCAACTGTTTAGCAAATGTACCTGCCAGTCGGACATCTCCCATAAATTTATAGCGCTTTAACCATTCTTTGAAGGCTGAATCATAGTAAAAACAAGCATGATGACTGAAATCATAATTGGGATAGGCGTTTTTCCAGGCAATACAATCTTCACAATACGTAATATCACCAGGCAGTTCTTTCTGGCAAGTTCGACAGCTTTGCTGTTTATTTATCGGACGAAACAAATTTGAACAGTCCTCACAAATCTGAGGAAGAATCTTTCCCAACCCAAGAATCTCGCTGATCTTCAAATTTCGGATGACTTGTTTTTGACAATAACTACAACGATTCATGTGTTTTTTCTCCTCTAGGCTCACTATTTTTCATAGCAAGCTGCTTTTTTCCTTGACGATTCATTTCTTTAATCTCACGACAGGCTAATTTGATAGCTTTTGTCAGTTCTTCATAGAAAAAATAGACTTGGCTATTGGTAAAATCTCCCTTTCGATCGGCTCGACCAGCGATTTGTACAAGGGAAGATTTAGTAAAAACACGGTGATCAGCGCCTAACACGATCACTGACACATTCGCAAATGTTACCCCACGTTCCAAAATCATTGTAGTAAGTAACACATCATATTGTTGCTTTCTCATTTGCTGAACTTTTTCTGAACGGTTTGGATCTTTTGCGGATGCATCGGTAATACGGTACATGGGTAAACAACGCTTTAACAGTGAGGCTAATCGATTCATCAAGGCAATCGACGGACAAAATAATAAGACATGATTTTGTTGGAGCAGCATGTTTAGACACTTCAAAAGTGGTCGAAGTTTTTTTTCTTTCAAACATTTATTTGGCCAGTCATTCCAAAAAAACAAATGTGGTTCAGGCAATAACCGTTGATGGAAGCGAAGTGGCAATTGATGGATCAAAAAGGTTGAACGGATTTTTTTCAGTAGCTGCTCATTAGGTGTCGCACTTAAATAGATAAATGTTCCTTTTGGTTTAATTGCAGTTTCAACAGCATAAGCTAACCCAGGATCTCCTGCAAAAGGGAACGCATCCACCTCATCGACGACTAACAGATCAAACGCCTGATAAAAACGATACAGCTGATGCGTAGTCGCAATCACGAATGGACTAAAGCGATAGGCTTCTTTCTTTTTTCCATGAAGCAGGACAATGTCTTCTTCTGGAAAAACGCCACAAAAACGCAGGTAAAGTTCGTTACACACATCAACCCTAGGTGAAACTAATGCGACTCGTCCACCTTTTTCTAACGTTTTTATGACCTTTTCATAAAGCATCTCAGTCTTTCCCGCTCCTGTCACAGCCCAAATCATGTGCTGTTTTCCCGAGACATCAGTGACCAAGTTCGTAGAAATCGCTTGTTGAGTTGGCGTTAACTTTCCTGTCCAAGTAAAACAGACATTTCTTTTCGGCAACTCAGGTTGTTCAAATAAAAATAATTCTTGTGTGTTGTCACAACGACCTAAAAAAAGACAAACAGGACAAAAGAAGATCGGTTGATTTTTCTCTATTTTACCTATTTTTGTTCGCTTGTTGCACCGATTACATTTTAGCCAATTCCCTTGTAAATGAATGGCGGCTAGTTTCTGATAGCGAATCTGTTCAAAACGATCATCGAACCATTCTAACAAGTCTCTCGTAAGTAATCGTCTACCATATAAACTGCATAAACTACTTTTTTTCATCTAATCCCCTAAAAGAAGATACGCTACATCAGTCCATTCTTCAAAAAATTTGAGAATAAATGGTTATTTGAAACGGTTGGTATAAAAAATAAGTCAAAAAATCCAGCGAATAGGCGCCCTATTCGCTGGATTTTTCGGCTTGTTTCCGATATGAACATCTTAGTATGCTCTGTCCTTTATTTGTTTTCAATTAAATGGATGGCTTGTTGTAATACTTTTTCGCCATTCATCAACCCATAATCTGCCATATTGATAATATCTAATGGGATTCCTTTTGGCTCTAGACGTTTTTCAAAATCAGCTTTCATGAAGCGGACTTGTGGACCCAACAGCAAAACATCAACTTCTTTAGAAGCTAGCTGATTATCGGCATCAGAAGCTGATACGGCAAAAATATCCGTATCAATTCCTTGTTCTTCAGCAGCTTTTTGCATTTTTGTTACAAGTAAACTGGTACTCATCCCAGCAGAACATACGAGCATGATTGTTTTTTTAGTCATTTTACTCTCTCCATTCTTTTAACTTTTGCAAACGATTTCTTTTTTGCTTGTGTGATTATTATACAAAAAAGCAAGATAATGTCAACGTTTTCTTATCAGTCGAATAGCCAACTCGATTTAACTAATTGATTGAACACAACATATTCTTTTTTTAAATTGATCACCACAACCTCGTAGCCAGCATTGATCCAGCCATATGCTCCTTTTTCTGGGTGCTTATAATCATTTGCCCACCAATCAGTGCTTTGTCTAGCTGATTTAGGGAGCCCATAACTTGGAAAAAGAAGTTCGTCGATCTGTGTAAATGTTAAAGTAACCTGTGATCCCCCGTTATTTTTTAAATATTGGGTGATGTCGTCATATTTTTTTATGCGTTCTTTCATCCCCATCTCACCTTTCTTTCTTCTATTATCCCATAGACTCTCTTCATTACTCAAGTATTATAAGTGTTGAAACTAAAGGAATAATTCATTATACTTTGACTATTATCAACTACTTGTAAGGAGGAAGCATCACGCTGAATAGTTATAGAACCATCCAAGCAGACGGTCAAGCAGAAATCGAAGTCAAAAAATCTCGTTTTATTTGCTCTATGAAACGAATTGAAACGGAAGCAGAAGCTAAAGCGTTTATTCAGGCAATGAAAAAAGAGCATTGGAAAGCAAACCATAACTGTAGTGCTTTCGTTCTCGGTGAAAAAAATGAAATTCAACGCAGTAGTGATGACGGTGAGCCTAGTGGTACGGCAGGTGTCCCAATGCTGGAAGTACTAAAAAAAAATGAATTGATCAATGTGGTCGCTGTCGTCACACGCTATTTTGGTGGGACAAAATTAGGTACCGGTGGTTTGATTCGTGCCTATACACAGGCTGTTTCTCACGCACTAATTGAAATCGGGATCGTTGAAGGAACACAACAGCAAGAAATAGCTGTCCATATCACCTATCCGCAATTAGGTAAATTAGAAAATATGCTTGAGTTGAAACATATTCCTATAAAAGAAACGATCTACACAGACAAAGTCACGGTTCACTGCTTGATTATAGAAACAGAAGTTACGGCATTTAAAACAGCAGTCGTTGAATTATTGAATGGACAGGTGGAATTTACAGATGGTCCAATTTCCTATCATGAACAACTGGTAGAAGCTAACCAGTAATCACTCTATCCGCTGATCTCGAAATCAAAAAAGAAAGAGCCTAGGACAAAACTTGTCTCAGGCTCTTCTTTATTTGGACTGTTTCGTGTCTCTCTCTTTATTTCTCTAAATAAAATTCAAAACGATTTCCTACATATTGCGTACGAACATATTCAAATGGGGTACCGTCATCAAAATAAGAAGTTTGGCGTAAACGTAACACAGCATCTCCTTTTTTTACTTCTAAATATTCTGCAATTTTTTCTGAAGCAAGAATGGCTGTGATTGTTTGATTAGCTGCCCCGATCTTATGCCCACTTTTCTCTTCGAGTACCCGATAAAGAGAATTGGTAATTTCAGATTTACTATAGTCTGCAATAATCTTTTGCGGGATACTGGCTACTTCAAAACAGATTGGTATATCATCAGCATAACGAATTCGTTCCATACGAAGAATCGTTTCGTCTTTTTCCAGTTGCAGCTTCTCCATTTCACTAGAACTTGGGGAAGTTAAAAAATAAGAGATTGTCCGACTAGAGGGTACTCGATTCTGTGATTCCATAATTTCAGTAAAACTGGTCGCACCCGACATCTTTTCTTGGACTTTTTCTCTTGCTACATATGTACCTGAGCCAATTTTTCTTTCCAAAATCCCTTCATCAGCCAGGTTTTGAATGGCTTGACGTAAAGTCATTCGACTAACATTGAATTTCACTGCCAATTCTCTTTCAGAAGGAAGGCGATCACCGATTTTCCAAATACCTTGTTCGATTTCACTTTTGATCTGATCATGGATTTGTATATAGACTGGTAGTTGATTCGACATAACGTATATCCGCCCTTTCATTTCCTTTATTATAACTGGTATATACCTGGTTCACAACTGAAAAGGAAAAAGTTTCTTTTGCTCGACTAATTGTCGATCAATCATTTGCCAACCCGATTATTTTATCCAAAAGTTTATGTAAGTAAATGTGTGTCCTTCCTCTTTAATCCAAGTGGAAGGATTGAAAATCATTTTGTAAAATAACAAAATCTCCAAAAGACAGCAAAATCACTGTTTTTTAGAGATTGTGTTATTCTTAACGGTTTTTTGAAAGCCATTTTTTTGTGTGATTGGTTGGACGCTTTGATTTCACTTGTATCGCTTTTTCTGATTTTTTCGGTAACCGGACTTCTACCTGATACTTTTCCGACTTAATCAAATCATAGATTTTCTCTGCAGTCTCATCTACTTTTTCTTTCCACTTCATTTTACTGCCCCCTTTTTTTGATCTATCTACTATTCACTCTAGCCTATTTCTTGATAATCTTCAAGAAACAAGCTGTTCTCACACAAAAAAAGAGTGATCTTAATAGATCACTCCGTACTACTGGGGTAGCTGGATTCGAACCAACGCATGAGGGAGTCAAAGTCCCTTGCCTTACCGCTTGGCTATACCCCAATGAAATGGAGGAGAGTGGATTCGAACCACTGAACCCTAAGGAACGGATTTACAGTCCGTCGCGTTTAGCCACTTCGCTACTCCTCCGAAAGGTTTGTATCAACCTGACTTAGTTATAATACCTAATTTTCCAGATTTTTGCAACCCCTTATTGAAAATTTTTTTGATATTTTTTTATTCGTGTAGATTCCAGTGACGAATAACTGTTTCTATCGCGTTTTCAAGACTCTTTTCTTTCCCAAAATCTTCTTCACCAAAAAAAATTTCAAATTCTTTTGGTCCATAAGCCAAAATTTCCCCAATCATTTTTTTACCAATAAATAACTGAGTCACATCATAAGTTGTTCCTTTGATTTGTTTTTTGACTTCTTCGATACGTACTTCAATATCTTTATTTTTTTTTGACATCTTTTTCCACCTCCATGATAGTTTATCATATTCAATCATGGAATGCCTACCATATGTCTAAAAGTTTTGTTCAACGCTATGCATCATTGAACTAAACCTTCACGTTGAGCGGTGAAATTGGCAGCTGCTCCAATCAAGTTTGCATCATTTCGATAATCACATAATAAAATTTTAGGATCAAAGTCATTTAGTTCTAAATCTGTAGTTAATTGTTTCATTCGTTGATTGATTTCTGTTAATAACCCTGCTTTTGCAGAGATCCCCCCACCAATCACGATGACTTCAGGATCAATCGAAAATTGGATACTAAACAAACCTTTTGTTAAATAATTATAAAAATTATCTACCTCTTCTTTTGCTAGTTCATCCCCTTGTTCTGCTCGTTCAAAGACTTCTTTTCCGCTATAAGTCGTACGTGAAACTCCCAAACGGTCACAGTAACGCCAAGCCATTTGAACTGCTGTACCAAGCTTACTAAATGTTTGATTGCCTTCTAAGAACATCAAGCCAAATTCTCCCCCGTACAAATGAGCGCCTTTATTTAGTTGTCCTTGGGTAAAGATTGCCCCACCTACTCCAGTCCCAAGTACAACAAATGCTACATGTTGATATTCTTTCGCTGCGCCTTCATAATACTCAGCCATTCCAGCACAATTAGCATCATTTTCGATCGTCACTGGTAAATGGAAGAGTTCTTCCAGTTCATGAAAAATATTGAATCCGTGGATATAAGGAATGGCACTAATCCCTTCAATCAGCTGTTTCTCCTGATTCACTACTCCAGGTGCGCTGATTGCTACGCCTTCAATCGCCTTCTGTTTTACAAACGTTTGGAATACCTGTTTTAAATGCGCTTTCATTTCTTCCCATGTCTTAGGAGTCGGAAATTGGCTGGTGTCTTCAAGCGCTTGTCCATTCCAATAGCCATATTTTACTGCGGAACCACCAAAATCAAAAACTAAAATACCCATCATTTATTTGTCTCCTTTTCTCATACTGTTTTTATTTTAAGTCAAGCCACAGTATTTTGAAAGCCTTTTTATGGATGAGTTCAAATTTTCTTTGCTAGAGTTACTTGATCTCGTAAACGTTGGCCATTTTCATAGATTGGCTGTTTATAATTTTTGACAAAATAATCTTTTTCTCTAGAAATTTCCAGGAAGCCGATTTTTTTATACAGTTGTAAAGCTGCTGATGACGTACTCCCCGTCCGAATAATGACTTGTTGTTGAGTGGTTTTTAACTTTTTCATTTCTTTTAGTGTATGGGTAAGCAACGCGTAGCCGATTCCTTGACCTTGAACTTTTGGAGCTACAGCTAAATTCATTATTTCAAACACTAATTTATTTGTGAGAAAAACGATCACTCCCTGAATGTCGTTTTCTGCTTTCCATATAAAACCAGCCCCTTGATCAATGTATCGTTGGATGTTTTCCTCTTCAGGATCTGCATCCAACAATAATGACCAAGGTAAAGTTGATTGATCTAGTGTGACGATACTTTTTTCTCCAGAATGCTCGGTCTTACCTGACTGTTTACTTTTCATCATAATTAGGCATCTCTTTATCTTTCTTATTACGTGTCAATTGACAATTTAAAGGCACGTAATCGATTCCGCCCTTTACGAATGGATGGCAACGCAAAATGCGTGCTGTCCCCATCAGCGTTCCTTTAAATGCACCGTGTACTTGAATCGCACGTATCATATAGTTTGAACAAGTGGGATAGTACCGACAGCTAGGTGGGAAAGCAGGAGAAATAAACCGTTGATAAAAACGGACAATAGCCACTAAGATTTTTTTCATCTCATCACCTCATTATTAAAGCTTTGCTCCTCATTCTCCTATTCATGACAAACGACTGTTCAAAGGAGCAATAATCTGCCAAACAGTGGAATGACTCACAATAAAAAAGGACTTCTCAAAAGCGAAAATTCGTTTTAAGAAATCCTTTGTTTGCTTACACTATCATTTTCACACAACTCTTTATCTGAAAAAATCTTGGATGTGCAGCCACAAACTTGGTTGAAAAACCTTAAACGGATTTCCACCACCGATAACCCCGTATCCAATCATTGTTCCAGCTATAAATAAAAGAATCAGTAATAGTATGACAACTAAAATCTTCACCAATGTGATTAAAATATACCGTTGGCTACTCATTTTATCACGTCCTTAAACAGTGACTTGAGCTGTTTTATCAGCGGGCGTTTGATCGATTGCCACACGTTCCACATCTGCACCTAAGTTTTGCAATTTAATATGGAATTGATAATAACCACGATCTAAGTATTTAAGATTGCGAACGCGTGTTATGCCATTTGCTTTTAAACCAGCAAGTACTAATGCTGCAGCAGCTCGTAAATCTGTTGCATAAACTTCAGCACCTTGTAATTCATGATTCCCGTCCATAATCGCTACGTTTCCATCAATCTTCACATGGGCGTTCATACGGCGCATTTCTTCTAAATGTTGGAAGCGATTCTCAAAAACTGTTTCAGTCACCATGCTCGTTCCCTCAGCGACTAACTGAATAGCAGTCATTTGGGCTTGCATGTCTGTCGGAAAACCAGGATGAGGCATTGTTTTGACGTCAGTTGGTAAAATATGTTTTGGACCAACAACTCGAATGCCGCCTTCTTCTTCAGTGATCGTTGCACCCATTTCAATTAATTTAGAAATCAACGGACGATTATGTTCTGAGATTGCATCTGCGATCAAGACATTTCCTTCAGTCATCGCTGCTGCTACCATAAAGGTACCTGCTTCGATCCGGTCTTGAACAATTGCGTGTTTCACTGCATGCAGATGATCGACTCCTTCGATACGCATCGTTTCCGTACCAGCACCATAGATATTTGCGCCCATTTTATTTAAAATATTTGCAAGATCTACAATTTCAGGTTCTCGAGCGACGTTTTCGATGATCGTTGTTCCTTTAGCTTTTACTGCTGCCATCATGATATTTTGAGTGGCTCCAACACTTGGAAAATCTAAATAGATCGTGTTACCGATCAATTCATCCGCAATAGCTTCGATGTAGCCATTTTTTTGAATGATTTTCGCACCCAATGCTTGGAATCCTTTAAGATGTAAATCAATTGGACGTTTCCCAATCGCACATCCCCCTGGCATGGCAACTTTTGCATGACCATTTCTAGCAAGTAATGGTCCCATTACAACGATAGAAGCACGCATTTGACTCACATATTCATATGGCGCTTCGATTTCTAATTGTCTTGACGCATCAAGCGTTACTTGATTATTGTCTTCATCAAACACTACATCTACGTTTAAATGACGAATCACTTGATTCATAGTGAAGACGTCAGAAAGAATTGGAACGTTGTCTAAAACGGTTGTTCCTTCTTCAGCCAACAAACTAGCAGCTAAAATAGGTAGAACAGCATTTTTAGCTCCTTCGATTTTTACTGTTCCATTCAATTGTTTGCCACCTTTGACGATGATCTCTTCCATGTTGTTCCCCCCAAAAAATTCCAATGAGCTATAAAGACTCAAAATCTTTTCTATTATATCATTTCTTTTATTAAAATAGTACCTTTTTTTATAGTACCTTTTTTTTACTGCAGGCTAACGAAAAGATTTCGACACAATGCAATAATTTCTAAGAAGAAATTACTGGCAGTATATCCTAAAAAAATAGAGAAGAATACAATCGCCATTCGAATTTGCGTATCATGCATTTTTTTAAAAAACATCTCAATTCGCAGTGACCGCAACGACCAGAAAGCCAGATAAATAAAAGCTAAATGACTCACGATTCGAATAATTGCATCAATTCCGTATACTTGCATAGTGACGTCCCTTCAAAATTATACTTTTTTTAATAACTAACAAAATGATGATACCATAAATTGGAAAAATAGAGAAATTATTGGTTGTAAAAAGATGGAATTTGTTGGCTAAACGAGACGAGAATTTTCAAGAACTTTACATTCAAATGATGACTCTGTTTCAATACCTTATTTTTATAAACTATTTTAACTACTATTTCACATGCTTTTTTGATGAAAGTTGTTCCTTATTTGCTTATGTACTCATATCATTATAATAGAATTTACCATTGATAATTAAACGATTATTTAATATAAATATATGCCCTCTCTTATAGTGTAGGAACAAAAAATCCTTTGTTTAATTTCTTGATGATCGTACAATCAAGTCTATTTCTTTTTTTGCCATCTTCTTTGCTTGTACTTTAAGGTCAGCTAAGTTATTTGTTATTGTTTCATTTAAATTCTTTTATCTACATATTCGTTGGTTGATTGTTTCTGGCTTCACTTGATTTTCTTTAAAGGATGGTTGTTCTGCTACTTTTAGCTCAAATAATTTATTTTTTATTTCATTTAGATACTTTTGTCTACATATTCGTTGGTTGATTGTTTCTGGTTTCACTTGATTCTTTTGAAAGGGTGGTTGTTCATTCAACGTTTGCCAACTTTTTGGTTTATAACTTTCCCATTCATTTGGAGATGTTTTCCAAGGTGCAGGCACTTCATATCCATCTTCAAAAAAATGTACCTTTCCTTCAAAATCTTTCCAATTGCGAAAGAGATAGCGAATTTCTTTAGGAGTGAAAGCCTTTTTATCTTTTTTTTCTATAATACGTTTCATATCTAAACCATCAATACAATAATAAATGGTTACATTTTCATTATCTCTTGCACTGTCTAATCCAATTTTACAACCTCTAACAATCAGCTGTCCTGTATATTTGCAATTTTTCTTACATAGATGTTCTATATTTTTTTCCGTAGCTTCATGTAGCCCAGGATTAAAATTGATTACTTTATTTTTTTCAGTATCTTGTGTGCGTTGAAAATAGTAAGACCATAAAGGCCACCAATCTTTAAATGGTGAAATATATTTTTTCCAATTTATTGAAAAATCTTTTAAGTATTCAAGATTCATCGGATTTTTTGGGTGATCATATGTAATCGATGAAAAATGATTATTGTACTCTCTGATATCACAGGGACCTTGTCCTTCAGTATCACTTGAATAGAATCCTTTTTTTCTAATTTTTTCAATCTGTTTCTGTAAGTTTTCCGCTTTTAGTGATAAGCCATAAAATAGAATTATTTCCTGTTTCATCGTTCATTTTCCTTCCCATAAGTTTATTTATTTTTAGTTTTCAAGGTAAATAATAGCAGCAATAATCGTCCTCCTTTGAACTTTTTTCTTTTGTCCTAGTCCGATTTAACAAAAAAAATAGTCATACTACGAAAATTAAAACACTCAACGTTCTTCCATAGCGGGAGATTGATTGTTTCTAATCGGTTGTTTTTTTAACTGAGTTCTCTGATCCATAATTGTCTTGTTTTTTTGTTCTGCTGTTTCAAACTCAGCTTTTCTAGCGAGATTTAATTTTATTCGTTCCTTCAAATAAGCAATGTTTTGATCAGTACTAGTATTAAAAAATTGATTTGTTTGATCAGTAGGAATCGATTTATCTTGTATTATTGCATCATAAAATGGCTTTTGGATTTTCTCATTTGGCTGCGGGTGAAACTTATAAATTGGTGGGAGATATTGCTGATAATTTAACTGCCATGTTCGCTTGATGACATCAATTTGGCTACATGGTATTTTCTTTGATATTTCATTTATGTTTATTACGCCGTATTTATCTATCTGTTCTTTTAATTCAGCATCCAGCCTTGACAATTTATATTGCATTGGCATAGTCCATTCAGAATATGTCAAAAGAATCCTATCTATTGAAGTTTCCTTCTGAGAACCATTCAGATGAGATGCGTGTGCTTGTTTTAGGAGAACTTTTAAGTGATTCTTAGCTAAAATTGTAATATCATTGTTGTTCAATCGTACCATTTGTCTAATATTTTCAAATGATAAATTTTTCCTTCCGTGAAATACTTCCGTTAATAATTGCCGTGCTTTTTCTTCAGACTCTACTTTTATTTTATTATTCTCAGCAGTTACATCTATATTATTCTCAATTAAAATGTTTTTTACAGTTTGACAACTCATCTCATGTTTTTTAGCTAATTGCAAAAAAAATAGTTTATGTCTTTGCTCCAACAAACACTTCACTGATTCAACAAGGGCTTGTTCCTTTTTACTTTGAGTGCTTGTCTGCCCATTCTCCAATGGTTGTTGTGTTGAACACCTGAACTCGCTATTACTTTCTATTGGCACGTTTGTATCTTGTACAAATTCCTTAGTTTCATATAAAGACTCTTGGGCTTTGGTAGACAGCGTTGTTGATTGGGAAGTGTTTCTGATCCCCAACATTTCTTCTATTTCTAGTAACCGTTCGACATCTAATGAGTACTCCAAATGATTTTCCAGTTCGTTCTCTGGAGCAACTTTTTGTTTCTTATATGGGGGAACTTGTACTTTGTTATTCTGTTCTGACACTGCATGACTATCTTGGTTTTGTGTCATTTTCAGTTCATTTTCGTTAATAATGTTTTGCAACGTTCTCTTTCTTTGAATTGTTTCCGATCGCGAGTGTTGTTGCTCAGCAAGATTACCTGTATTATTTTCCGATAGAGGTGGACCAAAATGATGTCTGTTAGATGGAAACTCCTCTTTTTCTTGTTTTTCTGATTCAAGGCTCTTCTTTAAAAGATAGTCCCTAAATTCTTGTAATTGTTTATGTAACGAAACTGTTTGATCATCCGTAAGATTGCCTACTATTTCTGAGTAAGATAGCGATTTTTGTTGCGTATGTGTTTCTTCTTTTGTGTCTTCTGTGGAAAACCGTTGAACCTTTTTCGGCATTATGATACCTCCTTTTTTACTGCAATTAGTTTACCATAGTATCATAATGATGAAAGTTCCATATTTTTATGTAACAAAGAAGTAATTGTTCTTTACTTTTTATGTTTAGAATATAACTACCAATAAAAAAACGATAAAAAAAATCCAAAATTCTAAGGAATCTCCTTAAGAATCTTGGATTTTTTAAGGCCTACTTGTTAGGTCCTCATTCGTTGCTTTTAAGAATGTTTTGAAACCTTGATTCGGTTGATCGCACGATGCAAAGCAACTGTCGCACGTTTCAATTCATTCGTATCTTCTTTTTCTTTTGCTTCTGCGATTTGTCGCTCAGCACGTTGTTTGGCTCTTTCTGCCCGAGAAACGTCAATATCTCTTTCACGTTCTGCACTATCGGCAACGATTGAAACAACATTGTCACGAACTTCCATGATTCCGCCATTGACAGCAATCCAATCGACGTGGGTATCTGAGTCTGTTCTCTTCACACGGACTTCATCAATTGTTAATGGAACGATGATCGGCGCATGTTTAGGTAAAATACCAAGTTCCCCCGCTGTAGTACGTGCTACTACGATCGCTGCATGGTGATCATAGACCAAACCGTCAGGAGTCACCACATTCACAGTTAAATATTGATCCATGGGGCACCCCTTTCTAGTAGCCTAGCTTTTTCGCTTTTTCTACGACGTCTTCTATTCTACCAACACTTCGGAATGCTTCTTCAGGAAGATCATCGTATTTACCTTCTAAGATTTCACGGAAACCTTTGACTGTTTCTTCAACTGGTACATAAGAACCAGGAAGACCTGTAAATTGTTCCGCTACGTTAAAGTTTTGTGACAAGAAGAATTGCACTCTACGTGCACGTGAAACTAAAACTTTTTCTTGATCAGATAATTCATCCATCCCTAAGATCGCAATGATATCTTGTAATTCACGGTAACGTTGTAAGACATGTTGGACTTCAGTCGCTACTTTATAATGTTCTTCACCAACGATTTCAGGTGCCAAAGCACTTGAAGATGAAGCCAATGGGTCCACGGCTGGATAGATCCCTTGTTCTGTCAATTTACGCTCTAAGTTTGTTGTAGCATCTAAGTGGGCAAATGCTGTTGCTGGCGCTGGGTCAGTATAGTCATCGGCTGGTACATAGATTGCTTGGATCGAAGTGATCGAACCTTTTTTCGTTGATGTGATACGTTCTTGTAATTGACCCATTTCAGTTGCTAACGTTGGTTGGTAACCAACGGCAGAAGGCATACGACCTAAAAGGGCAGATACTTCTGAACCAGCTTGGGTGAAACGGAAAATATTATCAATAAACAATAGCACGTCTTGACCTTCTACATCACGGAAGTATTCAGCGATCGTCAAACCAGTCAAAGCTACCCGCATCCGAGCACCTGGTGGTTCGTTCATTTGTCCGAACACCATCGCTGTTTTTTCGATAACGCCTGAATCTTTCATTTCATAGTAAAGGTCATTTCCTTCACGAGTACGTTCCCCAACACCGGTAAATACAGAAATACCACCATGTTCTTGGGCAATATTATGGATCAATTCTTGGATCAATACCGTTTTACCTACACCGGCACCACCGAATAATCCAACTTTCCCACCTTTTAAGTAAGGTGCTAACAAATCGATAACTTTGATCCCAGTTTCAAGGATCTCCGTACTAGTACTTAATTCATCAAAGCTTGGTGCTTTTTTATGAATCTCACTACGTTCTGCATCTTCTGGGAAAGATGATCCTAAATCGATCGTATCTCCTAAAACGTTGAATACACGTCCTAGTGTATCTTTCCCTACTGGAACAGAAATGGCTTTACCAGTATCGATAACTTCCATACCACGTTGTAAACCATCTGTTGATTCCATGGCAATGGTACGGATCACTCCGTCCCCTAATTCTAATGCTGTTTCAAGAACAACTTTTGATTTTTTCTCATCATTTTTATAAACAACTAATGCGTTGTTGATATCTGGTAAGGATTGGTCTAAAGAAAATTCCACGTCGACAACGGGACCGATTACTTGAACAATCTTGCCTGAACTCATCTTTTTTCCTCCAATCTCAATACTATTCTAGCGCCGAAGCTCCGGCAACAATTTCGGTAATTTCTTGGGTAATAGCCCCTTGTCTTGCACGGTTATAAGATACCGTCAAATCATCAATGATCGTTGCAGCATTATCCGTTGCTGTCTTCATGGCAGTCATGCCGGCAGCGTGTTCTGCTGTCTTCGCATCAACGATTGCACCATAGATTAAGCTTTCCGCATATTGAGGCAATAACTGCGCCAAGATTTCTTCTTTTGAAGGTTCAAAAATGTATTCTTGGTCAAAAGTAGTTGCTTCTTCTGGATCTAAATCTGAAATTGGCAGCATTTTTTCTACACGAAATTGGCTAGTTAGTGAATTGATATGATGATTGTAGCATACGTACAATTCATCAAATACTTCATTTTGATACATCGTTGTTGCCATACCTACGATTTTACGCACTTCATCAAAACTTGGTTGGTCCGATAAATTACGTAATTCGTAAGCCAAATTAATTCCTCTAGCTTTGAAGAAATCTGCACCTGTACCTCCGATTGCGATCATCACATAATCGTCAGGAGATTTATGGTCTTCTTCTAAAATAGACATTGTTTGCTTTAAAATCGAACTGTTATAGCCACCAACTAAACCACCATCAGCGGTAATCACGATGTACCCCGTTTTCTTTACCGGACGGCTGATTAACATACTATTGTAATTGATATCTCCACGAGGATTATCAGAAGCAATATCATTTAGTTGAGTAGCTGTCAAATGAGTGACGATTTCTCTGACTTTATTTGCATAAATCTGAAACTTCTGAGAAGAAGCTTCAGATTTTGTCAGTTTAGAAGCGGACACCATTTGCATTGCTCGAGTGATTTGACTCGTTTTCTTCGTTGAAGCAATCCGAGTCTTGATTTCATTTAATGAAGCGCCCATTCATCTCACCTCACTATGCATTTTGAATGGATTTCAATTTGTCTTCTGTTGAAGAAGTGTTTCCTTTTGTCGCTAAGAAAATATCTTTGTATTCTTGGATCGCTTGATTCAATCGTTCTTCTTCTGGAAGATCTTTCGTTGTACGGATCGTTTCAAAGATATCTGCATGATTCGTATCTAGATATTCAAATAATTCATGTTCAAAATCTAAGATGCTGTCAACTGGAATACTATCTAAGAATCCATGTGTCAAAGCATATAAGATAACTACTTGTTTTTCAACAGCTAGTGGTGCATGAAGTTTTTGTTTCAAGATCTCAACTGTACGACGTCCACGATTCAATTTCGCTTGAGTCGCAGCATCTAAATCAGAACCAAATTGGGTAAATGCTTCTAATTCACGGTAACTTGCTAAGTCAAGACGTAATGTTCCTGCCACTTTTTTCATTGCTTTGATTTGAGCAGAACCACCTACACGGGAAACGGATAACCCAGCATCAACGGCTGGACGAGTTCCGGCGTAGAACAAGTCACTTTCTAAGAAGATTTGTCCGTCAGTGATTGAAATAACGTTTGTTGGAATATAAGCAGAGATATCTCCAGCTTGTGTTTCAACAAATGGTAAAGCAGTCATTGAACCGCCACCTAAATCATCACTTAGTTTTGCCGCACGTTCTAATAAACGTGAGTGCAAGTAGAAAACATCCCCTGGATAAGCTTCACGACCTGGAGGACGGCGTAATAGCAATGAAAGTTCACGATAAGCAACAGCTTGTTTTGATAAGTCATCAAAGATAATCAATACATGTTTGCCGTTGTACATGAATTCTTCACCCATTGCAGTTCCTGCATAAGGCGCAATATAAAGTAATGGCGCAGGTTGTGATGCACCCGCATTGACTACGATCGTGTAATCCATTGCTCCATATTTTTTCAAAGTTTCTACTTGTGTACGCACAGTAGAATCCTTTTGACCGATCGCCACATAGATACAGATCATATCTTGACCTTTTTGGTTAAGGATCGTATCGATTGCGATAGATGTTTTACCCGTTTTACGGTCACCAATAACTAATTCACGTTGGCCACGTCCGATTGGAACTAAAGCATCGATGGCTTTTAGACCTGTTTGCATTGGTTCATTGACAGATTTACGTTGCATAACGCCTGGTGCCATTGCTTCGACTGGACGAGCTTTATCTGTAACGATTTCTCCTAAACCATCGATTGGTTGACCTAGCGGATTAACGACACGTCCGATCAAGGCGTCCCCAACTGGAACTTCCATGATTTTACCTGTTCGTTTTACTTTGTCTCCTTCACGAATGGATTCGAAATCCCCAAGGATAATGATACCTACATCATTTGATTCTAAGTTTTGCGCCATTCCGTATGAGCCGTTTGAAAATTCAAGCAACTCACCACTCATCGCATTTTCTAAACCGTGTGCACGAGCAATCCCGTCACCGACATAAGTCACGGTACCGATTTCTTCGACTGAAAGCACGTTTTGATAATTTTCAATTTGTTCTTTGATCAAGGCACTAATTTCTTCTGCTTTGATAGCCATTCGATTCACCTACCTCTTTGTACTATCTATTTAATTGATTACGCATTTTTTCTAATTGCGTGCGAATGCTTCCGTCGATCACTCGATGGTTGGCTTCAACAATTGCCCCACCAATAATAGAAGAATCAACGATTTGCTTCAATTCAACTGTTTGATAGTCCATTGTTTTTGCAACATTCATTTCTAGTTTTTGTAATTGTTCATCAGAAAGTGGTACTGCTGTTTTTACACTACCTAAAAGTAGTCCTTTGTAATCGTTGTAGCGATGTTCGTATTCATCGATCATAAACGATAATTCAGACATCCGATTATAACTATAGACCACTTCTAAAAAGTTTTTCACGATACCGTCAAACCCACTGACAAGTTTATCCATAATGATTCGTTTTTCGTGAGGTTCTAAGCGGACGTCACTAAGTACGTTGCCTAATCCAGGTACTTCACTATAGATTTGGCGTAAGCTTAGTAATTCTTGGTAAATTTCTTCTGCGCTATTTGAATCGATCGCCAGTTCAAATAGTGCTTTACCGTAGCGTCTGCCGACAGTATATTTATCTAGTTTCATTTGAAGAACCTAGACCTTCGATATATTGATTGATTAAAGATTCATGCATTTCTGGAGACAATTCTTTGTTCAAGATTTTAGCCGCGATTTGAAGAGAAAGATCTGCTACATCATCTTTTACAGAGTTTAAAGCTGTATCACGTTCTAACATGATATCAGTTTGCGCTTTGCTTTTTAGACGTGCAACTTCTTCTTGCGTTTCCTTCAAAATATTTTGACGGCTTAATTCTCCACTTTCTTTCGCATTTTTAATGATATCAGCTGCATCAGAGCGAGACGCTAACAATTGTTGTTCGCGTTCTTGTTCCATTTTTGCTGAATTGATGCGAGATTTTTCGGCAGAATCTAAATCATTGGCGATCTTATCTTCACGTTTTTTCAAAATATCGCTGATTGGTCCCCAAGCAAAATGTTTCAATAGAAACATTAGTATCAAAAATGAGCCGCTGACAACGATGATATTACCTAACATCGGATTACCAACTTCTGCAATTGCCAATTGATTCAGCATAGGCTAGCCTTCCTTTCTTTAAGGTGTATCTCATGGATGATGAAGGAATCCTGACTTCAATGATTGAAACAGCCTCCTCAACGCCTTTTGTTCTAGTATTATGATGAAACAACTCAATTATTTTGAAAATAATCAGGTTGTTTTTTTTCAGTTTTTGACAATTAAAAGAGGATTAGTGACAGTAGTCCTATCCTCAAACAGTTAATTGATTAAACAGCAAAGACTAGAATCAAGGCAATAACCACACCTAGAATAGGAACAGCTTCAACTAAGGCTACCCCGATGAACATTGTTGTACGTAATTGACCAGACATTTCAGGTTGGCGTGCCATTGATTCGATTGTTTTAGAGATTACTTGACCATTACCATAACCAGCTCCGATAGCTGCTCCCATGATTGCGATTGCTGCTGCGATATAATTCATAATTTATTTCCTCCTAAATATAGATAAATAGTAGTTTGTTAAAAACGATGTTACTCTTCTACTTCAATCTTATGGCTCATATATACCATCGATAAAGTGACAAAGACAAATGCTTGGATGCTTCCGATAAACAATGAGAATGCGATCCAGACCATCTCTAAAGGAATTGCTAACGGTAATGAGAACCAACCTAAATTATTCATCATATTGGCAATCAAGGTAAGTAAAACTTCCCCCGCGTAGATATTCCCGTAAAGACGCAAAGCAAGTGTTAATAGGTTCGTAAATTCTTCGATCAGCTTCATTGGAAACATGAAACTATATGGTTTCAAGAACGAATTTACAAAATACCCTTTAAATCCAAGCTTTTTCACCCCGAATAAATGAGTAAGTGTGATCATTATAAATGCCAAAGTTAAAGTAACAAACGGGTCTGCTGTCGGACTTTTCCAAAGTGTTGTTTCGCTAGGTAAGACGATTTTCGTTATTAAACCTATATTATTTGCCACGAAGACAAACAAGAACAATGTAAAAGCCAACAAATGAAAATTATTCAATTCTTTTCTAGGCAGATTATCTGTTACGATCCCTCGGGTAAAGTCAATGACCCATTCCAGCGCATTTTGTTTCCCCGTTGGTTTCATCTTAAGATTTCTTGTAAAGAAGTAAACTAAGAAGAAGACAATCAAACAGGTCAATAACACCATCATACAAACAGTACCATCAAACCAAACCGGTCCAATATGGAACGTTAGCGAGCGTTCATCCAATCCATTTCACCTCTTTTCCCTGAATTTCACATAAAATCAAATTCATGTGTACATCTGGTTTTTCTAAATCGTTTTCTAACCAAACGGTATCATACCACCATGAAACAGAAAATTCAAAACATTTTCATGAAAATAAGACAATTTTTTATTTCAGTCAAAAAAGTTTGCTTTTTCCTAGAAATCATCGTGGCGTTTTACAAGAAAAAACCTGTGATATCATGCTTTATCAGATTAAATGCTAACAAATTTTATCATTAAGTAAACCTAAAAGCACCGAATATGCGAAAAAGGATAATGAAATTATCTAGAGAAATTTTTTAATGTTCGATCAATTTGACGATCCACATCTTTTCGTTTTAGATCTTCTCGCTTGTCATAAGATTTCTTCCCTTTCGCAAGACCAATCAAAACTTTGGCATACCCATCACGAATATATACTTTTAAGGGTACGATCGTGACCCCGGTATTTTTTGTTTCAGTCTCTAGCCGTGAAATCTGTTTTTTGTGTAATAGTAACTTTCTTGTTCGTAACGGATCATGGTTAAAAATATTGCCTTGTTCATAGGGACTGATATGAACGTTATGCAAAAATGCTTCACCGTTTCGAATACGGACAAATCCATCTTTCAAATTGATTCGGCTGTTTCGGATCGATTTGATTTCTGTTCCTTGCAGCACCATTCCTGCTTCCATCGTATCGATAATCGAATAATCATGGCGAGCCTTTTTATTTTGGGCGATTAACTTTCCGTCGCCTTTTGGCATATGACATTCCTCCAAACTGGTATTCATAGTGGTTATTGGTTATTTTTTCTTTTTCTTCTTAATTCCCTTATAAAAAGGTTTTTTCCCTTTTTTATTAGATGGTCCTTTTCCTTTTTTCCGCTCATTTGAATAGGAATTTTTCTTTCCATTCCGTTCAGTATGAGATTTTGATGAACGCTTTTGATGACGATTAGAAGGACGATTTTTGTTTGACGTTTTTGGACGTTCTAATGGAACGATTTCTTCTGCATCAATCAATTCAAAGTCGATTGCACGTTCTTCCGGATCTGCTTTGATGACTTTTACCCGCACTTTTTGACCGATTTTAAAAGTTAACCCTGTTCGTTCGCCTACTAATGCTAAATGATTCTCAATAAAGTGGAAATAGTCTTGTTTCAACTCATTGATATGGATCAACCCTTCAATCGTATTGGGTAATTCGATAAACAACCCAAATTTAACAACTGAACTGATGATCCCTTCAAATTCCTCTCCTACTTTATCCATCATGTATTCAGCTTTCTTCATTGCATCTACTTCACGCTCTGCCTCGACTGCACGACGTTCCATCTTCGAACTATGCTCCGCAATTTCGGGTAGCTCATTTTCCCAATAAGTTTGATTTGCTTCACTTGGGTCTTGTCCATACGAGCGAATTAAGCGATGGACGATCAAATCTGGATAACGTCTGATAGGCGAAGTGAAATGCGTATAATATTCCGCAGCTAATCCATAGTGCCCAAAATTATCTTCTGAATAACGTGCTTGTTGCATACTTCTCAACAGCATCGTATTGATAACAGCTGATTCCGGCTTGTCTTCAACGTTTTCAATGACTTTTTGAAGATCTTTAGGTGTGATCGTTCCTTTTGTTCCACGAACGACGATTCCTAGTGCGGAAGCAAAATCAAAGAAACGTTGCATCTTTTCTTCTTTAGGTTGCTCGTGAATCCGATAAATGAATGGAAAGTTGCGTTTATTAAAATGTTCCGCCACCGTTTCATTTGCCGCCAACATGAAAGATTCGATCAACCGTTCGCCTACGCCACGGCTTCGCAATAAGATATCAGTTGGTTGTCCATCTGGTTCTACGAGTATTTTTGCTTCACGGTCTTCAAAAGAAATCGCTCCTCGACGAATCCGCATTTCTTCTAAAATCTGATGTAGCTCTTGCATCTCTTGAAACATCGGCACTAATTGCTTATACCGTTCCATTACCTGCTCATCTTGTTCTTCTAAAATCTGATTGACCGCTGTATAGGTCATTCGTTCCGTCGTTTGGATGACACTTGGGAAAATATCATGAGATACCACCTGACCATTTGGATCAATCTCCATCTCACAACTCATTGTTAGTCTTGGTACGTGAGGGTTCAATGAACAAATCCCGTTTGATAATCTTTGTGGGATCATTGGAATGACACGGTCGGTTAAATACACACTCGTTCCTCGTTCGTAAGCTTCACGATCTAACTGGCTTCCTTCGGTCACATAATTGGAAACATCTGCAATGTGTACACCTAAGAAATAATTACCGTTGGCTAATTTTTTCACAGTAACGGCATCATCCAAATCTTTGGCATCTTCTCCGTCAATCGTCACGATCAATTGTTCACGTAAGTCTCTCCGGCCAACTAGGTCTTTTTCATCGATCGTATCTGGCACTTGATCAGCTTCTGCCAAGACATCATCCGGAAATTTTGTCGGAATCCCGTTTGAGACAACAATCGATAGGATATCCATGCCAGGATCATTTTTATGGCCGATGACTTGTTTGACAATACCTTCTAAACTGGTCGCATAGTTTTTCTCAGGATAATGGGTCAGCTCAACCATTACGATACTCCCATCAACTGGTCGAATCCCTTCAGCTGCTGCATAAACTTTAAACTGATTCAATTTTTTGTCTTTTGGGATAACCACCCCATAAAGATCCGTTTCACTTATCTCTTCCTCTGTGTAAGCTACAAATTCCCCAGCTAATTGCGTAGTTGCTCGTTTGCGGATCTCAACTACTTTACCTTCTGCTCCACGATCCATCGCAGTATCGGCCGTTTTTATGATATCGATCGCTACCGTATCGCCATCCATGGCATACCCAGTTGCTTCTTTAGGAATATAGATATCATCTTCTTCTGGATCAATCGTCACAAAGCCGAATCCTCTTTCATTGGCCCGAAACGTTCCTTCGATCAATACTGGTTTTAATGGTAGCTTCACTTTTCCTTTTTTGGTAAAGACCACACTTTGTTCTCGTTCCATTTGAGCGATCGTCTGAACGAGTAGCTTGAAATCTTCACTTTTTTGCAAGCCCAATCCTTGGGCGATTTCTTCCATTGAAAAGCTTTTTTTGCGCTCGCTCTCAATAAAAAAAATAATTTTTTCTTTCAATGTTTCTTTTGTCATTTTCATTCCTCATTCCAAGGTAAATTCTCTAGAAACTCCAACACATCTTTTTCCAGTAATTTTCTAGACTCTCCAACGGTGATCACATGTTTGCTGTTGGGATACCATTGAAGGGTCACTCTTTTATCGGCTAATTTTTTTGCTGTTTCGTAGACTCCAGCTGGATCAATCATTTCATCTTGACCGGCTTGGGCTAAAAAAACAGGTGCTTGGATGTCACTAAGTTTTCCTTCTGTAATTGCTGCTTGGTTTTGTATCTTTGCTAATTGCTGATAAACATTTGGTCGAAGCGCAGCGACAGTTTCTTCGATTTCCTGTTCAGATTCCCCTGCAAGTTTTAGCACATAACGTTCATATCGCTCAAAATTTTCTGGCACATGATTTTCAACTGGTGAAATCGGCGAGCAGAAACATCCGCCACCAATGATCTCTGGCTGTTCTGCTAATGCTCGAACAGCGAAGATTCCTCCCATTGATAATCCAAAAACGGCAACTTGGGAAAAACCTTCTGCTTTTAAAAAGTGGATGGCTTGTTTCGTATCTTCCCACCATGTTTCCGTTTTTTGCGCTAAAATGTCTTGTGGAGCTAGCGTTCCATGTCCAGTAAATAATGGAGCATAGACAGTATATTCTGACTTTTCCAAATATCGAGCCAGCATGCGCACATCATTCGGACTTCCAGAATAGGCATGTAAGAGTAGCACAGCTTTCTTGCTATGTTTTGCATAAAGGGGTTTTGGTAGACTTTTCATTAGGTTCACCTCGTTCTTCTCATTTTAACATAGATTGGCGATCCCTTAGGACAAAACCGCTCTTTTGGCAAATAAAAAAGAGCCGCGACGTCAATCACTGCTCTGCATGAAAGGAATTCTTTTTTCGCTCATTCAAATCAACTACTTAAAAAATTAAGCCGAAATTTTTTGAACGAAAAAACGATTCATAATTATTTCGACTAATCGTTAAATCAACTTTTTATTTAGAAGATAAAAAGGCTAGTACAAATAATAAAATCATCCAAATGGCACCCATTACCGCTGTCGAACGTTGCATGACTGCTTCAAAACCACGTGCTTTTTGTTTACCGAATAATTGATCCGCTCCGCCAGTAAATGCACTTGCTGCACTGTTTTGTTTACTTGGTTGCATCATGATTGCAATGACCATTACAATCGATAACACGATCACGATTCCTAAAATTACATTATACATTAAGCAGCCTCCTTTCCGTAAAATATCATCTATTTTACTTTATCATATAAAAAAAACTCTGACAACCTTCTCTTGCGAATGGGGCTTCAATTTTAGATAACATTTAGTATTAGCACTTATTCATGGGCAAAGACTGAAAAGATGAAAAAACCGAAAGAATAACAACGTTAATAGCCGGTTGCTACAATTTCGGTTTCTCTAATTTAAAAAAAGTTCATTTAGCGGATAGATCCACTTTTTGTCATTTCATTCATTGACGATCGTACGAAAACGAGTCGATTATTTACGAAGCACATCTTGATATTCTGGTTTTCTTTCAAATTCTTTCTTCGCATATGGACACAATGGAATAATTTTTTTACCTTCTCTTCGAGCTAGTTCTACGCCATTAAGCACCAATTTTTCTGCTAATTTTTGTCCACGATACTCTGGTTCTACAAATGTATGATCAATGATCATGATGTCTGGTCCTGCATCCGACCAAGTCATTTCCCCGATTTCTTTTGCTTCATCATTCAATAATACGAAACGATTTTTTTCTTCTTTGATTTCCATTTTCGCCACTCCCCGTATTGACCAAATAATTTGTTCTCCTTGATTCTAACAGTCTAGTTCTCAGCAAACAATTATTTATACTCGGAATAACCTGATTCTCTCCAATCGATTCGCTGTTCGATAAATGAGAAAACAACCGTCCAATATTTGGTGGGATCTTTCACGGCTGCTTCTAAATGTTGGGCTTCTGGGATCAGAAAAAGATCATTTTCACCAGCTGTTGCATTTTGGATCGTATATGCGGCACTGACTGGAACGAACTGATCCTCTTCCCCATGAATGATCAATACTGGCAGATGGTTACTGCCCAACTGACGGGTTGCTGACGCCTGTTTCAAAGAATAACCAGCATATTTCTTTGCATAGCGATTTGCATGGCGCATGATCATTTTTTTAGGAAGAAAGGTTAGTTTGCTCAACATGTAGCGAAACTCCGCATAGACGGAAACAAACCCGCTATCCAGGATAAACCCTCGAACTGCAGGAGGTAGTTTTTCCCCACTAGCCATCATGATAGCAGAGGCACCCATTGAACTCCCATGTAAAATAATGTTAGCATCTGGCTGCATCTGTAAAATATAGTTGATCCAGATAATCAAGTCTAAACGATCCAACCAACCCATTCCGATGATTTCTCCTTCACTCTTGCCGTGAGCACGCAAATCAGGAATCAAGACGTTAAACCCTGCTTCTGCATATTTCTTTCCAATATAAGACATATCTGTTTTCCCATCACTTCGATAGTCATGGACACAAACAACCCATTTTTTGTTGGGAGAGGAACTTTGAAAGATTCGTCCTAATAGTTTTAACCCATCATGACTTTTGACTTCGATTTCTTTGCCTTTATTCCAAAAGCCCTCAGCTTCTGTTTCCGCAAGTTGCCGCTGCTTTTCCACGATCGTAAAAGCCGATGGGTCCATCAACTGATGACCTGTTTTCTCATACCAATCATACCCTCTTTGTAAACCCGATTGAATTAATTTTTGCGCATAGTAAGAAGAAAGTCCACGATAAATGACTGCGCCTAAAATGAGAACTATAAGAATAAGATACATGACAATCACTTATCTTCCCCGCTTTCCATAAATATTTTTTCTATTATCAATCCGTATAGCCTTCTATTCCATTGTACCATTTTCTAAAAAAACTGCTCAAGTTTTCACCCTAGGCTTCATTGAAATTTAAAACCAATCAAATAGGAATAAAAAATAAGATAACATTTACATTTTATTTAAAAGCCAGTATACTGATTCCGTGCATTTTAATCAAGGAGTATCCTTGGACTGGTTCGGAAACTTCCCAGAATAAAAAACTAAGTATCTCTACAGAAAGGAGATTGGAAATAATGCGAAAAGTAATTATTGACTGCGATCCTGGAATCGATGACACTTTAGCATTGATGTTAGCCATCAAGTCCCCCGAAATCGAGGTGGTTGCGATCACGACGGTCTGCGGTAATGTACCTGTGACAATCGGTAGCCAAAATGTTTTCAAATGTTTGAAACGTTGCGGACGCTTAGACATCCCCGTCTATCAAGGGCAAACACAACCGTTGAAACAGCCGTTTATTAGCGCACAAGACACTCATGGGATGGACGGATTAGGCGAGACAAACTTTGCTCAAGTACCAGAAAAACAAATAGAAGAAAAATCAGCAGTCGATTTTTTGGCGGAATACTTTTCTAAAGAAACAAACACCTCGATCATTGCACTTGGCCCTTTGACCAATATTGCTCGTGCTTTGATGAAAAATCCACATTTAGGGAAACATTTCGAGCGATTTATTTCAATGGGTGGCACCTACAAAAGCCACGGAAACTGTTCACCAGTTGCTGAGTACAATTATTGGTGCGATCCTGATGCAGCTGCCTTTGTGTTTGAAAATTTAGGGAACACGATTGAAATGGTCGGTTTAGATGTTACGAGAGAAATCGTTTTGACACCTACCTTATTAGAATATTGTTGTCAGCTCAATCCTGAGGAAGGAGAATTTCTAAAAGCGATCACTCGTTTTTATTTTGATTTTCACTGGCAACAAGAAAGAATCCTAGGGTGCGTCATCAATGATCCTCTGGCCGTTGCCTACTTTATCGACGAAAGCATTTGTCAGGGATTTACTAGTTATACCGCTGTTGAAACGCAAGGAATCAGCCGTGGGCAAACACTAGTCGATCGCTTTGATTTTTGGCAAAAAGCACCAAACAGCACCATTATGACAGAAGTTGATACTCATCTATTTTTTCGGAAGTTTTTGACCGTTCTTTTAAATGCACAAGAAGAAACGATTAAAAAAGATCTGGAAAGATTAAAGATGGGATGAAAAACATGCGCAAAAAAAGAATCACCACACAGACGATTACGATCGTCGCTTTATGTATCGGAATCAATTATATCGGCGGAACCATTGCATTATGGCTACGATTACCGATCTATCTTGATTCGATCGGTACCATATTCGCTGGGACTTTGTTAGGTCCGGTATTTGGGTTACTCACTGGCTTGGCCAGCGGGGTATTAAGTGGTGTTACCACCGATATCTTCTCGTTGTATTATTCACCTGTTCAAATGGTAACAGGTTTACTTGCTGGAGTGATTTTCCATCAACGATTCACTCGAAGTAAGAACCGCTGGACCTTAGTTTTCTGGGCACTTGTCTTATCACTGCCTGGAACCATCCTTTCTTCCCTAATCACTGTAAAACTCTTTGGGGGAGTCACTTCTTCTGGTTCAAGCATGATCGTTCAGTTCCTCCATGGAATTGGGTTCAATCAAACAATGAGCGTGATTCTCGTTCAAGCGGGTACCGATTACCTCGACCGCCTGCTCTCAGTAGTCGTCGTCACCCTTGTCGTCTTGGCATTGCCGAAAAGGGTTGTGAACAGAGCGATTTGAGCTGCGTAGTTGTGATGAGCTGGAGTAAATATACGTGCGAATAGAAGTCGGTTACTTCAATTAGTAAATCAAAAAAAAGCAAAACAAATTTTCATGTTTTGCTTTTTTTTTGATTTAATTGAAGGATCTATTTTGTACTTTTTTGTACTTTGAACCAAAATAGGCTGTTATGCTAAATAAGACAAGATGATTGCTTGATATGTGTCAATCATATCCAAGTAATTATCGATTTCTACATACTCGTCTATTTGATGAGGCAAGTTTACGACTCCGGGACCGAATACCACAAAATCGAAGGAGTGAGCGGATTTAGTAAATTCAGCTGCATCTGTCGTTGCTGCTGCACCTACTAGGGGCAATGGTTGCTTGAACTGTTTTTGAATATGGTGGATCAACGAAGAATCAGGATTTGCTTTCACAGGAATCTTATTGTAGTCGATCGTCAATTCTAAGTGATAGTTCGTTCCTTCATTCAATTCATCCACGATCTTTTGTAATAAATCAATGATTTGATCGTTTGGAAATTCAGGGATTGAGCGGATATTTCCTTGTAATTGCGCCTGACTTGGAATACTGTTGACTTGATTTCCTCCGTTGATCACTGTAACGTTATGAATCGTTTTTCCTAACGCTGAATTTTGGAAATCATTCGCTAAAGCATCCATTTGCTCGTTTGCACGCGTAATAAATTCATTTAAATGGTTGATCGCATTGTAGCCTTCTTGAGGCATTGAGCTGTGGGCTTCTTTACCATGAGAAACAACGGTGTAGTTTATTGAACCCATGTGAGTATACATCAAATTGTAATTGGTTGGTTCACCAATGATCAATCCGTCTAAATCGTCGACATAACCTGCTTTTGTCAGTTGTTCACTACCTAATTCTCCGACTTCTTCCCCTACTGTCGCTAATAATTTGATTGTCCCGTTAAACGGTTTCCCGGACTCTTTCAATTCAATCATCGCAATCACCATAGCGGCTAGCCCACTTTTCATATCGGTAGCACCACGTCCATACAAACGATTACCTTTTATTTCTGCTGCAAAAGGCGGATAGGTCCAATTCGATTCGTCTCCTGCAGACACAACATCCATGTGACCAGACAAACCTAATACTCTTCCTTGACCATTGTGATACGTCGCCACCAAGTTATCACGCCCCTCAGTGTGAGAAATGATTTCTCCTTGGATTCCATGTTGATTCAATAATTGATTTAAGTAGGCGGCTACTTCCCCTTCTTTCCCATTCACTGACTTGATTCGGATCATTTCTTGTAAAATAGCTATTTTTTCTTCATTTCCCATCCTGTCCCACACTCCTGCTGTTTCTTTCTATTTTACTGAAACAGTGTATCATTTTCAATCATTCATCCATTCTCAGTCGATTAGCTAGCAACAGCCATTGACACTCCTATGTCTAAAGACACCGAAGCACCCCAAAATAGAAGGAGCTATTTCGGGATGCTTCGGCAATTCGTTATTGAGCTGTTGTAGATCGAAAACAGTTTTCAATGAACCGCTCCGTCTGCTCATAACAAGTTTTTGATTCTGGCAATGTATAATTAAATTGATATTCATGACTGATTTCTTTTTTCTGGTCTTTATAAAATAGTTCGTCTACAGGAACGTCTAACTCTTTTAATTTATTTGCGAAAGCAATCCCTTGATCTTGAAATGAATACGCATTTCCATCTGTGATATACGTAGGCGGGAAGTCTTTTGACACTTGATCAACTAAACTAGCTTGATATAAGCGTTCGTCTGTTTGCCAATCTTTCGTTCCAATCAAAGACCAAGCTACCGTTTTAACGAAGAAATGCATCAATCGATCACTCGATTGCTGTTTTGCTGTTTGTTGCAAGTCAACTGGTCCACAGTAAGAAATGGCTCCTTTGATCGCTGTTGGATCAATCATTTGTTTCATCTTCATTTCTTTTGCATACTGTTGATTTGTTTGGATAGTAACATACTGTAAGGCAATCTGAGCGCCTGCACTATCGCCACCAAAAATCAGCTTTGAAAGATCCAACTTATGATTGTTCTCTTTTTTTAATTGTTGGACTAATTCATTGACTTGTACTACTTGATTGGGATACTGAGAGCTAGGTGCCGGTTCATAGTTCATAGCAACAACTGCGATGTGCGTATCTGAAGCTAATCTTGTTGCAAATTCTTTTACACCTGCTTTATCCCCGCTCACATAGCCTCCACCGTGAACCCAGATCAACGTGGGTAAAGGTCCCTCACTGCCTTTAGGATAATAGATATCGTAGTTGTTTTTTTTGAATTGTGATTGATAAGAACGATCAGTGAGCGAACTGGTGGAATCTTTTGCTTGTTCATACGTTTCTTTATCTGTGATCGTTACAGCATTGCTAAACAGATGTCGGATCACATAAGCACCCGGTCTCGGTGAAACTTGAAAAGCAATCACGACCAATAAAATGGTACTGAGAAGCAAAATACCGAACCATTTGAACCCTTTTAAAATTTTTGCTTTCATACACTTTCCCCATTATTCTTTTTTTTCCTTTTATCATAATATCTTAGCAATAATTAAATCGTTTGTAAACGTGACAAAAAACGATTATGTAATTCAGTTTTTGTTAGGATAAACTCTAAATTTTTTCTGCAAAAAAAGACCTTTCTCCTATCTTCAAGATAAGAGAAAGGTACTTTTTAATAACTTTAGAATGAAGTAGACCAGCACAGCTATATAATCGACGCTCTACTATCGTCGTACTTATTTGATCGTCCTAAAATTATTTGTTTTTTAAGTTGTAGAAAGATTTCAAACCTTTGTATTCAGCAACTTCGCCTAATTGGTCTTCGATACGTAGTAATTGGTTGTATTTAGCAATACGGTCAGTACGTGATAGAGAACCAGTTTTGATTTGACCAGCGTTTGTTGCAACAGCAATATCAGAGATTGTTGAATCTTCTGTTTCACCTGAACGGTGAGAAACAACTGCTGTGTAGCCAGCTTCTTTAGCCATTTCGATTGCTTCAAAAGTTTCTGTCAAAGTACCGATTTGGTTAACTTTGATTAGGATTGAGTTAGCGATTCCTTTTTCAATACCTTCAGATAATTTTTGAGTGTTTGTTACGAACAAGTCGTCACCAACTAATTGAACTTTGTCGCCTAATACGTCAGTTAATTTCTTGAATCCGTCCCAGTCGTTTTCGTCTAATCCGTCTTCGATTGAGATGATTGGATATTTAGAAACTAATTCTTCGTAGAATTTGATCATTTCGTCAGTTGTTTTTTCGCCTTCGCCTGAATCAGCTAATACGTAAACACCTTTTTCTTTGTCGTAGAATTCTGAAGAAGCAGCATCCATAGCAAGAACAACGTCTTTACCAGGTACATAGCCAGCTTTTTCGATTGCTTCGATGATTACTTCAAAACCTTCTTCGTTTGAACCAAGGTTAGGAGCGAATCCACCTTCGTCACCAACAGAAGTAGCTAATCCACGAGATTTCAAGATTGCTGCTAATGCGTGGAATACTTCAGCACCCATACGTAGAGCTTCTTTGAATGTTGGAGCGCCAACAGGCATGATCATGAATTCTTGGAAGTCGATTGAGTTATCCGCATGTGATCCACCGTTGATGATGTTCATCATTGGAGTTGGTAAAACTTTTGTATTGAATCCGCCTAGGTAGTGGTATAAAGGTACTTCTAGGTAGTCAGCAGCTGCACGAGCAACAGCGATAGATACACCTAAAATTGCGTTCGCACCTAATTTACCTTTGTTAGGAGTTCCGTCTAAAGCGATCATAGCTTTATCGATTGCCATTTGGTCACGTACATCGTAGCCAATGATTGCTTCAGCAATGATGTTGTTTACGTTGTCAACAGCTTTAGTTACACCTTTACCGCCATAACGAGCTTTGTCTCCATCACGTAATTCAACGGCTTCGTATTCACCAGTTGAAGCACCTGAAGGAACCATTCCACGGCCAAAAGCTCCGCTTTCTGTGTATACTTCTACTTCGATTGTTGGGTTACCGCGTGAGTCTAAGATCTCGCGAGCGTAAACATCAGTAATAATTGACATGTTTTGTCTCTCCTTTGAGTTTGTTTTTTCCTAAGGGATTTCCCTCATATACGATTTTAGTTAATTTTAGGCGTTAGTGCAAACATTTCTTGCATTTTTCGCAAATTTTCACTAATTATTTTACAGCGTCTAATAATGCTAAGAATGAATCAGCTTGTAAGCTTGCGCCACCAACTAATGCTCCGTCAACATTTTCTTTCGCCATATATTCAGCAATGTTTTCTGGTTTTACAGAACCACCGTATTGGATACGTACTGCATCAGATACTTCTTTGCCGTATAATTTTTCAACTGTTTGACGTACAACGCCACAGATTTCGTCAGCAATTTGTGCATCAGCTGATTTACCAGTACCGATTGCCCAGATTGGTTCATAAGCAATAACCATGTTGCTTACTTGGCCATCTGTTAATCCTTCAAGACCAGCAGTGATTTGTCCTTCGATCCATTCAGCTGTTTTTCCAGCTTCGTAAGTTTCTAAAGATTCACCACAGCAAAGAATTGGGATCATGCCGTTTGCAAAGATAGCTTTCGCTTTTTTGTTGATGTCTTCATCTGTTTCATGGAAGTATTCACGACGTTCTGAATGTCCGATGATCACATAGTCCACACCTAAGTCTGCTAAAGCAGCTGGTGAAGTTTCACCTGTGAATGCACCTGAGTTTTCCCAGTAGCAGTTTTGTGCTGAGATTTTTAATTCTGTTCCTTCAGCTGAAGCCATTAGTTCTTGTAAGAACAAAGCAGGTGATCCGATAACAGAATCAACTTTTTCATTTGAAGGGATGTTGTTTTTTACTGCTTCAGCAAATTCTTTTGCTTCAGATGCAGTTTTGTTCATTTTCCAGTTACCAGCGATAATTGGTTTACGCATGACAGTATGCACTCCTTTAAAATTATGAGTCGTGGAACTCTCCTCCACGTATAAAAAGAAAAAGCTGCTTTTTGGTTAAGTTTATTTGAGTTTGAATCAATTCACTGTTGCAAAAAGCAGCTGTCTTCATCTAAATCAGATACAACGAACGATGCTTATTTATCGTTGATTGCAGCTAAACCAGGTAGTTCTTTACCTTCTAGTAATTCTAAGCTTGCGCCGCCACCTGTTGAGATATGTGTGAATTTGTCAGCAAAACCTAATTGTTCTGCAGCTGCTGCTGAGTCACCACCACCGATGATTGTTGTTGCATCTTCAAGGTTAGCGATTGCTTCACAAACACCGATTGTACCTTTAGCAAAGTTACTCATTTCGAACACACCCATTGGTCCGTTCCAAACAACTGTTTTTGCACCTTGTAATGTATCAGCAAATAATTTCACTGATGCAGGGCCGATGTCTAAAGCCATCAATCCTTCAGGGATATCGCCTTCGATTACTTGTGTTTCAACATCGTTTGAGAACTCTGGAGCACAAACGTTATCGATTGGCAAGACTAATTTGTCGCCAGCTTTTTCGATCAATTCTTTTGCTAATTCAACTTTATCAGCTTCTACTAAAGAGTTACCGATTTTGATTCCTTTAGCTTCGTAGAATGTGTAAGTCATTCCGCCACCGATCAAGATTTTGTCTGCTTTAGGAATCAAGTTTTCGATTACACCGATTTTATCAGAAACTTTTGCGCCACCTAAGATTGCGATCATAGGGCGTTTTGGTTCTTCAACGGCTTCACCGATAAATTTGATTTCTTTTTCCATCAAGAATCCAGCAACTGTTGGGATACCAGTTGAAGCAATTCCGACGTTTGAAGCATGCGCACGGTGAGCTGTACCGAAAGCATCATTGACAAATACATCACCTAATGAAGCCCAGTATTTACCTAGGTCTGCATCATTTTTGCTTTCTTTTTTGCCATCAATGTCTTCAAAACGAGTGTTTTCAAAAACAACCACGTCGCCATCTTTCATGCCATTGATTGCTGCTTCTAATTCTGCACCACGAGTTTCAGGAACGAAAGTTACTTCTTTTCCTAATAGTTCGCCTAAACGTTTTGCAACTGGAGCTAAAGATTTACCTTCTTTATCTTCTTCCGTTTTTACACGTCCTAAGTGAGAGAAAAGAATTGCTTTTCCGCCTTGTTCTAATACGTAGTTGATTGTTGGTAATGCTGCTTTGATACGTGTGTCATCTGTGATCACGCCATCTTTCAAAGGAACATTAAAGTCAACACGGACAAGAACTTTTTTATCTTTTAAATCAATATCTTTCACTGTTTTCTTAGCCATTTTATTTCCTCCTAAATAAACTTACTATCAAAAAAAGCGGAAGAAGCGCGATTGCTTCCCCGCTTTTAAGTGTACATGCTTATAAATTACACTTGTACGTTTGGTCTATCTTATAAGTTAGCGAAGTATTCTAAAGTACGTACTAATTGTGCAGTGTAAGACATTTCGTTGTCATACCAAGCAACAGTTTTAACTAATTGTTTGTCGCCAACAGTCATTACTTTAGTTTGTGTAGCGTCAAATAATGAACCGAAAGTCATACCAACGATATCAGAAGAAACGATTTCGTCTGTGTTGTATCCGTAAGATTCGTTTGAAGCTTCTTTCATTGCTGCGTTGATTTCGTCAACAGTTACTTCTTTTTCAAGAACTGTAACTAATTCAGTTAATGAACCTGTTGGTACAGGAACACGTTGAGCAGCTCCGTCTAATTTACCGTTCAATTCAGGGATTACTAAACCGATAGCTTTAGCAGCACCTGTTGAGTTAGGAACGATGTTTGCAGCAGCAGCGCGTGCACGGCGGAAGTCACCTTTAGGATGAGGTCCGTCTAGAGTCATTTGGTCACCTGTGTAAGCGTGGATAGTTGTCATTAATCCTTCAACAACACCAAATTTGTCGTTTAATGTTTTAGCCATAGGAGCTAAACAGTTAGTAGTACATGAAGCACCTGAGATAACTGTTTCTTTACCAGTTAATGTTTCGTGGTTTGTGTTATAAACGATTGTTGGAACGTCATTTCCACCAGGAGCTGAGATAACAACACGTTTAGCACCAGCTGTTAAATGTTTTTCAGCAGCTGCTTTTGAAGTGAAGAAACCAGTACATTCTAGAACGATGTCAACACCTAGTTCGCCCCAAGGTAATTCTTCAGGGTTACGGTTAGCTAAAACTTTAACTTCTTTTCCGTTAACGTTGAATGAACCTTCGTGAACTTCAACTGTTCCGTTGAAACGTCCTTGAGTTGTGTCATATTTTAACAAGTGTGCTAACATTTTAGCATCTGTTAAGTCGTTGATTGCTACTACTTCGATTCCATCTACATCTTGGATACGACGGAATGCTAGACGTCCGATACGTCCAAAACCATTAATACCTACTTTAACTGTCATTTAAGATTTCCTCCTTATGAAAATCAAAAAAATATTTATTTTAAAGGGATACCCCTTTTAAAATCTCTTTTGCTGCAGCTTCATCAGTGATGAGCCACGTTTGTTTTGGTGCATTTTTCATATAGGCGCGAATCGCTTTTGCTTTTGACTTTCCCCCAGCAATCGCAAGAATGATGGGTACATTTGCCAAATCTTTCAATTCGATTCCGATGCGAGGAACTTTATATACGACTTCGCCATTTTCATTGAAAAAATAGCCGAAAGATTCCGCCACCGCATTCGCCTGTTTCAGCATGACTAATTCCTTTTCAGTCATTTTCCGACGTGCTGCCATATGGAGTGCGCGTCCAATACTATGAATAACACAATTTGCCTGACTAATCAAGTTTAACACTTCTTGAATAGAGGGTTCATTGAGCAAGGAATTGTACGTTGCTAAACTTAATTGTTCTGGAACATACAATGCACGATGATTTCCACTTGCTTTTGTAGCCATTCTAGCACTTACGGAATTTGCTTGTACAGTCACAGCCTCTCCGATACCACCACGAGCTGGCACAAATAGATTATGTCGCTGATTGTTTTCCAAATTTGTCAGTTGTTCAGCTACTACAGCCATCGTTGTTCCGCCCATTACAGCAATGATATTATTGCCCTCCGGTAGTAACAAATCTAAAGCTTCATTTAATGCTTCACCAAAAGCATCCGCCACTTTAGGCTGTTCTTCACTGTTTCCTGATACCACGATACAACGTTGATTCCCAAAATACTCAGCCAGTTTTTTTTCTGTCTGATGCATTCCTAAAAGTTGATCCATGAAGTTCTCAAGGCTTTGATAAACTTCTTCTCCTTTTTTGGTCAAAGTCATACCGCTTTTAGAGGTGTTGATCAAATCTAACTGTTTCAATAGATCCGTTTCTGTTCGTAATACGCGTTCTGTGATGCCCATACTCTCTGATAAACTACGACGACCTATTGGCTGCATCCAATAAATATTACGTAAAATTTTATATCTTTCCTGTAAAACCTCGATAATATCCGGTGCAACAGATTCAATCATTTTCAATTCATCAAGCATAGCGATCTCCTTAGTTGGACGATATTTGTCCAATGTAGACTCAAAACGACCCATGTACGATAAAAAAAGAAAAGCGACTTTCCTACTACTAAGTATTTAAAAGGAAAATCTCAACCTCACGAATGTAAGTCTAACAGTTTTACCCGTTTTTTTCAATAAAAAAAGACTAGAAAAAACTTTTCATTTTTTTCTAGTCGAGATTCACATTATCTATCATAACGTTTTCTTTTCGATGAACTTGGGATTCCCAGCAGGTCACGATATTTTGCAACCGTCCTTCTTGAAATCAATATTTCATCTTTTTTTAATAATTCTACGATCTTTTGATCAGAAAGTGGTTTGATTTTGTCTTCTTGATCTACAAGTTCTTGGATTTTCTTTTGTGCAGTATCAGCTGAGAGATCGGTCTCAGTATCTGTCCCACTTTGCTGTAGTCTAGTTGTAAAGAATTTCTTAAGCTCGAAAACCCCAAATTCAGTTTCCAAGTATTTTCCATTGACGGCACGGCTGACAGTGGATTCATGTACTTCCAACTCTTTTGCCACTTCTTTTAATGTCAGCGGTTTAATTGGTCGTTCTTTATTTGTGAAAAAGGCTTGTTGATGGGAAACAATGATTTGAGCCACACGTAAAATCGTATCCCCACGTTGTAGAATCGTTTTTTTCAACCAGTCAAACTCTTGTTTCCGTTCTTTCAAATACGCTTGCGTTTCTTTGTCTGCTCTTTTAAGCATCTGATTAAAATAATGTTCTTGGAAACGAACGTCTGGTTGATTTCCTCGTCTAGAAAGGACAGACACTTTTTGGTCCTTATCAACCATCACTTTGACATCAGGAATGATATATAATTCACTGCTTCGATCAAAAATTCGACCAGGGCTTGGACTTAGTGTTTGGATGTAATCAAAGATTCGTTGTACTTCACTAAGTTCGATTGAAAAGCGTTGGGCGATCTCTTTCCATTTGCGATCAACCAGCAACTCAAAACACTCTTCCAAAACGATATACGCTAACTCTGGTGCAAAGTCATCTCTTTCCGTTTGTAACATCAAACACTCTTGTAAACTTCGTGCCCCCACACCTGCTGGCTCAAGTTGTTGGACCAGTGTCAGTGCATCAAGGATCTCAATCGAAGTAGCATTTGTTTGTTCTTGTGCCTCTTTTAAATCAATCGTCAAAAATCCATTTAAATCAATGTACTCGACTAAATAAAGAACTAACTGACGTAAGAAGGTCTGCCGATAGTTCAAATGGATCTGTTCGATCAATGATTCAAATAAGGAAACACTGGTATCGGGAATTTGATTTAAGTAGTTGGTTTCTTCATTATCATTGGCTGATCTGATCTTCTGATAGTCAGATTGCCATTCTGGTTCCACTACTTCTATCAATGGATTTTCTAATGCTTGATTTTCAACAAATGCCAAGAGCTCTTCACTGTTATATTGCAATACCTGGATGGACTGTTGCAGATGTTGTGTCATGGCTAATTTTTGTGTTTGCTGTTGTTTTTGTGAAAAGTTTTGTTGAAATTTCATTTTTTTGTCCATTCCCCTTGTAATTTTTTTTTAGTTTCGTTACAATTGTGTCTGTACTTGCGTCCTTAGTGTAGTGGATATCACGTAAGATTCCGGTTCTTGAGACGGGGGTTCGATTCCCTCAGGACGCGTCTATTGCTATCTTAGCATATTTGGGAATGTTTTGCTTTCTAAATTTAAAAGATAAAAAGCTGATCCGCATGTATGGATCAGCTTTTTTCGTTATTTTTTGTGTAAACTAAGTTTTACGAGCCACCCATATCTCTCCCATCACTTTTCTTTAACCATTCACTATTATTCAGCAATAGTTAGCGATCGCTGTCCACTTCCTTCCCCGCCTGCAAATCAAAAAGTGATTCGGAGTTCACTATAACTGTATTGGTAATGGCTCCCGGCATCCTTTGTAGTAAACCTTAGATCTAGCGCACTGGCTACACCACTCGTTGATCCGTTTTGCCATGAAGTCGTACCTTGTTTAAAGAAGTCACCATTCACGATATAATAGATACGATTGGCTTCTTCTAAGTTGACATAGACAGTTCCGGAAAAGGCTTTTGCCACTTCCTGGTCTTCTCTAACCAAATTTATTGCTATTATTCGTTTAATCGCTCTAAAATGACCACTTTCACTCGTTTCACAATAAAACCGCATCGTTGGCTTGTACGTCTTATTCACCGTCACAGTATGCGACAGTACTCGAAAGGTTGCTCTATTTCGAGTAACTGTGTGAACAATCTTGTCCGAAGATTCGAGTTTTTGCCTTGCTTTTGTTGATGAAAGCTGAAGATCGTTTGTGAGTTGCTCAATCATTTGATCATAAGTCATTACTTTGGAAAATGTTGCATGTGTTTCTACATTAGACTTGCTTGTAGTTGCCGCTATTTCTTGGGGATGAGAAATCAAAAATAGGAGTATAGAGCTAACAAACAAGGTCATGAGTATCTTTACTTTGTTCATACATCACCACTTTTCTTCAATTAAGAATAAATCGCTTACAATAAATAGTTTATTGGACGATCCATTGAGATTCAAGTCTATTTTTCACTCTACTTTTTAATAAAGAGAAGGAGCAAGTTGGCAAACGATGAAATTCAGTTAGCTAATTGATTGAATCTTTCTACCCAAACATTGATCAAAGCCTTACGTGTTGCTCATCTCCCCTGATCCTGCTTGTGGCAAATTATTCTTTGCAACCTTCTTCACACAAAAAGCCAATCAAAACATACGTAATGATTGGCTTTTTTCCGTCATCTATCGAAACAGCTTTTCAACTTAAGAAAAGTCATTATGCTCCGTTTATTCACTTTTGATTCAAAAGATCATTTCTTGTTCTGAGGAAGTTCGTTCTTCCCCTTTCGCTAACTGTGTCACGATTGTTGCCATATTTTTATAGGATTGATTTAGTCCGATCCCACCTTTTTTTGGCATTTTAACGATGGGGATCACTTGCTGATATTTTGCTACAGCAGGATTTTCAACAGACATTGCAGCGGCAGCAGGAATGCCTTCTTTGTTAAAAGCTTCGACTAACCCGCCTGCCATCTCTCCAAAATTAGGATAATGCATAGCTGGTCCACATAATATCGCATCTGCTTCAAACTTTTTGGCGAATCCGATAAATTTTTGTTTGACTTCTTCTGGATGACTTGAATAATAACGATCACCGCAGTATAAAGTAGCAATAATCTCTGCCTTTTTTTCTTTAAACAATGGTGCTAATGTTTCTCCCGGTCCTAGAGCTGTTTTTTTTCCACCAGGAGGTAATTGTGCTTGTTCGTCACTTCCCATACCTGCAGTCACATGGTTGAGGATCAAAATGATTTTTTTCATGCTCCTACTCCTTTTTATAAGGTATCAAAATCAAAGTCATCAAAATTGATTTCTTCTGCTGTTGATTCTTCTGCCTCAAGCTCTTCTTTCAGATATTGATTGTCTAACACTTTGATGAATGGATAATAAACTGCCATTCCTAATAAAATAAGTAATCCCTGAAGGACAGAAGCTTGCCAACCACTGACTAAAAAGCCTGAAATGATCGGTGGCGTTGTCCATGGAAGTTGAATCCCATTGGTGTAAGCAACTAGCCCTAGATCCATACAAAAATAAGCAATAATGATATTGATTGTCGGTACTAAAGCAAATGGGATCAAAATGATTGGATTTAATACGATCGGTAAACCAAAGATGATCGGTTCATTGATCCCGAAAATTCCTGGTACAAGCGATAATTGTGAAAGTTTTTTCACTCGCTGACTTTTACATACAAGAATCATAATCAAAATCAATGATAAGGTAGAACCGCCCCCACCAAATGTTGCAAACATATCTTGAAATTGACCTGTAATGATATTAGGAATTTCATGTCCGTCTTTGAACGCATTTAGATTTTCAATCGATAAAGCACGAAGAACTGGATTGAAAACTGCACCTACGACACTTGAACCGTTGATTCCGAAAAACCAGAAAAAATGTAAAAATAAGTACGCAATGATCATAGCACCTAAGGTATTCCCTAAACTTAACAATGGTGTTTGTAAGAATTTAAACAGGATTTCTTGTAAATTCCCATATGTGGTTAAACTCGCTACCCAATTAGCCACCATAAAGAACGTTAAGATGACGAAACTTGGAATCAATGCTTCAAACGATTTAACAACAGTAGGCGGCACGCCATCTGGCATTTTGATTGTCCACCCTGTACGAATCAAGGCAACGAACATACGAGTCGCTACTAAAGCAACTACCATCCCTAAAAATAAACCACTTGATCCCATCCAACGTAAAGGAAGACTTCCGACTTCAAATACTTCAGTCGAACCTTCTGGCGTAAATAATGTGGTAAAAGGCGTTACGATAAAGAATGAAACTAAAGAAATAATTGCTGCTTGCATCGCATCCACTTTAAATTGCTTTGCTAAACTATAACCGATGCCCCCAACTGCTAAAATCGTCATGATATCAAAACTGGCAGTAGCAGGCTTATTCAACATGACTGCCCAATTTTCCCCTAAAAAACCAGCCATCCATTCATTCCAATTTGGTATTGGAAAGTTGGTCAATACTAGAAACAATGACCCCACGATCAATAACGGTGTAGAAAGTAAAAAGCCATCTCGTATAGCAATCAAATATTTATTTTCTCCAACCGTTTTTGCCATTGGTGTCAAAACTTTTTCTAACCAATTCAAAAATTTTTGCATCTTTTTTCCCCCGATCTTTTTGTTGACTCCGACTGTTTCCGTTTACAAAAACTCATTTTCTACTTTCTTTGATCATTTTCAGGACATCTTTCATCGCACGTTCGCCATCCATCATGCCATATGCTTCTGTGGCAATTGTGCCTACAGGAATGCCTAACGGCTCAAACGTTTTTTTCATTTTATCACTTAAATGACGAACTTGTGGTCCTAATAAGATGGCTACCGGTTTCTCTTGTTCAACTTTTTCCTCTGCATGGATTGCTGGGAACGCATGGATTTCTAGTGGCATCTGATGTTTTGTGACTACTTCCATCATTTTATTGACCATAATACTCGTTGACATACCTGCTTCACAGAATAAATAGATTTTTTTTGTTGCCATTTTTTTCTCCTCCTTATATATACATATGCTGATTATCAGCTAAATGACTTCGATACTGGGATCAAACTGGGGCTTTGATGCGTTTTTCATAAGCATCCAGCCATTCTTTGGTGATTGGTTCAATGATCGTTGTCTGATCAACTCCTGGATTAGCTAAGTAGATAGCTGGTTGCTCCTTTTCAGTTGCAACAGTAAACGTAAATTCGACATTAGTCGCAACTCCCCATTCACCTGCTTTATTCATAGCAACTAATGAAAAAGCACCTGCTTTGCCATACCGTTCTTTTAATAAATCAGTAAAAGAATACACAGCTTGATCACAGGCTTTTTGTGGAGTGACTCCTTCTCCCATCAAGCGAACAATTTCATAAGCTAGACAGCCTTTCATTAGATCTTCTCCTAGACCAGTTGCTGTCGCACCACCGATTTGACTGTCGACGTAAAAACCAGAACCTGATAAAGGGGAATCTCCCACACGACCTTGCTTTTTCATAAATAATCCAGAACTAGACGTTCCTGCAGCCATGCCAGTGTGTTGATCCAAAGAAACCACGCCCACCGTATCATGTCCGTCATAGGGGCTTAGATTCGTTTTCGCCACTTCTGCCACTCGTTTTTGCCAAATTTTTTTAGCTCTTGGCGTTAGCATGTTTTTCCGTTCGAATCCTGCTAGCATTGCATATTCAGTGGCTCCTTGTCCTACGCGAAAACTATTGAATTTTTCATTACTTAATTTTCTGGCAACTGATATTGGATTCGCAATATCTACGATCCCAGCCACTGCCCCAATTTTGAACGTATCCCCATCCATAAAAGCCGCATCCATTTCTACAATGCCTCGTTCGTTTGGCAAGCCACCATAGCCAACTGATTTATAAAATGGATAGTCTTCTACACATTTGATTGACGTTTCCACAGCATCTCCGCATGTTCCTTCCTGTTCTAATAATTCTTTGGCAGCTAACACACCATCATGTGCCATACGCCACGTTGCGATAATTCCCCACATGTTTACTCCTCCTATATATAGCGCTTACATCTATTTTATTTAGTATATACTATTATGTCTATACTAAAAAGAGACTTTTCTTAAAATCTAATTGATTTATAAGAGAAGTCTCTGATAATCTTTTTTTTAAAAAATATATAACTGCTTATTCGATCAATGCTTGAATGCTTCGCAGGTATATCTCTAAATTCATACGCAGATCTGTTACTTCCATATACTCGTTTTTGTTATGCGCAATCCCTTTTTGCCCTGGAAAAGAGGGACCAAACGCTAATACATTAGGAATCTTTCTGGCATAAGTAGCACCCGTTGTCGTCACTGGTGTAGGGTCGTTCCCAGTAATCTCGCCATAAATTTGAGATAGTTTTTTGATTTCAGGCGAATCTTTTTTCTGACAGATCCCTGGAATACTGCGATTGATTGTAAAAGTCGCTTTCTCGGGCAACTGTTTAGCCAACCCACTCACGACTTCCTCTTCTGTGACTGAAACAGGGTAACGAAAAGCAACTTCTAAATCTAACCCGTTAGTGTTTTTTTGCAAATTCACAGGTGTAAGAATCAACCTGCCTGAATCTTCATCAGACAAAGCAAGCTCGATTCCTTCTCCATAATGTTTATTGTGGAAAGCTTGCCAGATCCAATCAAAATAAGCTCGTATTTGTTCTGGAACAGCTGAATCTGCTTTGATTTTTTCGGCAAGCAGCGTAATCGCATTCTCTCCTAATTCTGGGGCATTACTTGGAGAACGTTTTCCTTCCACATCAAATTTTTTCGCATTAATCGACACACTCAGCTGGTCTGGCACATGATCTCGATATTGATCCCCTGCAAAATCACTGATTTGAATAACTTCTTCTTTAACTAATGGGAAATGAATCGTTAGGTTGACTACTCCTCTTTCTCCGTAAACAACTGGATATTTACAATCTGGCGTAAAACCAAATGATGGTGGAACTTCAGCCTGTAAATAATGAGCCACATCAGACATCCCACTTTCTTCATCAGTCCCAAAAATAATGCGGATCGTTTTTTTAGGAACCGCTCCCATTTTTTTCAACAGGATCAGAGCATAAAAACAACTAATGATCGGCCCTTTATTATCTAAAATCCCTCGTCCATAAAAGCGTCCATCTTTTTCGCTTAAATCAAAGGGTGGAAAATCCCATCCCGATCCTGCTGGAACCACATCTAAATGACCAATGATCCCAATATAGTCCTCATCATCTTCTCCCCATTGGACGTACCCGATCGCATCATCAATCACTTTGGTCTTAAACCCTACTTCTTTTCCTTTTTTAAGTACAAGGTCCAACACTTCTCGAGGTGCTTTCCCAAACGGAGCATGATCTTCCGGCTCCCCTTTCACACTTGGTACTTTCATAACTGTTTGAAGAAATTCAAGAAATTCTTCCCAATGATCATCAATCATCGACTTGTTTTTTTTCAATTTATTTACTCCTTTTTTGACGAATCAACGTATTTTTAAATGTATATTTATCTGCACGATAAAACGAGCAGTCATATAAGATCGGTTTGGCTGCTGGCGAATATGTCATTGAATGGACAAACAACATCGGTTCATCCACAGCTACTTGCAAGAGTTTTGCCACGTCAGCCGTCGCTTTCACTGCTTCGATTTCTTGGTGGGAATAAGCAATTTCAACGTTTTTTTCGATCACTTGATAGAGTGACCCACTTAATTCTTCTTGAGAGACTTCTCCCAGATAACGTTTTAAAATATAAAGATTTTCAACCGTCATTGGTTCGTCATCAAAATAACGTAATCGTCTCAAATGAACGATTGGCTCAGAAATCGATTCACCAAAAGCTTGTTTAACATTCGTTGGTAGTTGTTCAGTAACTTCGCATTCTAAGACTTGCGTTTTTGTCTTTTTCCCTTGGATTCGAGCAGTTTCGGTAAAGCTTTGCAGTCCTCCAGAGCCACTTTGGATCTTAGGTTGTTTCATGACATACGTGCCTTTACTTTTTTCTTTGATCAACTTATTTTGGCTGATCAATAACTCGATTGCTTTACGAACAGTTAAACGACTACATTGAAACTCGTCTGCTAAATCATATTCTGAAGGTAATTTTTGACTAGAAACGTAAATTCCTTCCATGATTCGCTTCTCAATCTCATTCGCAATTTCTTGAAATTTTGGTTGTTTTTTCACGAGATTCCTCCTATATATTTTCCAAGCTCCTGTTAACACGTTCATTTTGAGCAATGAACAGGATGGTTTGCCATAGGAAATAGTATGGGTTAAGTATATATCAAAAAGGATATACTTTCATTCCTCATTTTTATTTTCCAAATAATATAAAGGTTGGCACCTAAACAAACACGCTTCAAGAACCCCAGTAAGGCTATCTATTTTTTATAAAGAATCACAAAATTGACCCTTCAAAAATGCCACTTACCGTTTTTTCATTTTGCAATTTCTCTTGTTTGATTTTCCTTTATAAAGAGATGATTTTGCTAAGCAAGATCGAAAAGCATCAGGCAACAGAACAAAAATATCCGAACGATAGTGAAATATTCCTGATACTCCATCAGGATCGATGATCAAAACATCCATCAACTATCGTTCGAATAATTTAGTTTTACACTTACTATTTTTCATTGAGTGGTACAGCAGACTTTTATTGCAATATAAGGAACAATTCTCATTGCATCATTTACAAACCGTCAATAATTCTATACATGCAACAATCAATAACCTCTTGGATAAATACTACTTATTGAAAGTTACTGACTATTAGAAAGTTTGAACGTACTTTTTCTCACTGTCATAGTTTTGATTTTGCCAAATAGATAGACAGCAATACTACTTATGCCTACTGTTACAAGGTATCTTGTCTCCCACCAATTCATTACTACAGGTAATCGATCAACTACTCGTACGATAAAGATATGGATATAATAAATTTGAATAGAATTTTTTGATAACCATATGATTGGGTCGAGTTTATATTGAACTATCTTTTTACTCAATAGTGTAGTCACTAGAAATAAAAGGATAGATAGGCTTAAGCCATAACTTATATACTGTAATTGCGGTGGATATTTGAAAGCTTGTATGTCAAAGCTTCTTGTTTTAAGGATTGAAACAAAAAATAGAAAAACAAACCAACCACAAAATTTGAGATTATCTACCATCCGATTATTGTAAACACAGATTCCAATAAATACGATAAATGAATAGCCACCTAATTCTAAAGCAAACAAAATCAAAAAATGTCCCGTTGAAACCAATGACAGATTTTGCGCATACTCCAATAGCAGCATACAAAAAATGAATAGCAAGATGATCATTGTCCGTTTTTCTTTCAGTGAATATAACCACTTGAAAATCGGACTCAATAAGGCTATTTCAAAAAATATCCTTAATATCCACATATAACCGATACCTTTATCAGAAAACATCGCAAACGAAGAAATGATATATTCAAAATGATATGGAAAATCCTTATGTCTCAATAATGCGATGGCCCCAAAGAGAATAAAATAGCCTAGTAACACTTTCCAAGTAGGAATAATTAAACGCTTAAATCTTTTAAAAACATAGACTCGGTATTTTTCTTCTTTTGTGGATAAGCTAAAGCTCATCCCTAGTAACATAGTTATTAATGGAACATCAAAAGTTCTTAGCTGAAGTAGATTATTAGGAGGTGAAATATGGGCTAAAATAATGAATAAGATAGCCACTCCTCTTAAAATATCAATGCGTTTGTCTCTCATCGTTTTCCTCTCATTCAAATGCCACTAATTTTTACGATAAACACTCTCTGATAAATTAAGGACAAAAACTGGTGTAAACGTTAATCCCTAGTGAAAGAACAATATTTCGCAAAAAATGTGCGGGGCATTTTTGAATTTCTTCACTTTCAAAAGTAAAACATCATTAAGTCATTGATACCAATTCGATTCGTGTTAGTTTTCTGAAAAAACATTATGTGTCTCACTGAGATCAATGACTTTCTGGATGCTTTCACTTTTACCTTTCACTTTTACATAGTAGCTGGACGTAATCAAAATAATGAGTGGTTATTTTTCTTTGATCGTCACAACATTTCCTTCGCTAATTTGATGGCCATTTGGTGCGTATAAGTTCATTGTTACTTTATCCCCTGATTTTATTTGATTGGCTTTCACATAGTAATCGATATTTCCTTCAGCAAAGCTACCACCCCAGCTGACTGATTTTCCATTAACAAACAATTGTCCTTTTTTAACTTCCCCTTGATAGGTTCCAGAAATCGTTTGTGTGCCTAAGGTATAGCTTAAATCAGTTACTTTTACCTCACTTTTTTGATAGGTTACGTTAATTTTGCTGTTTTCGATGATATTTTTATTTTTATCCACTCCTTCAAGAACCACCGTATCCGTTTCAGATAGTTCCAGTTGACCAATATAGTAAGTGAATTTACCATCTTTAAAGGCACCTCCCCAACTGATCACTTTTCCATTGACAGTTAAACGACCTTGGTAGATGTCGCCTTCATAAGTCCCTTCAATGACTGTACTTCCTTGTTTCTTCACTGCTTGAGTTATTTTTCCTGTTACTTTTTTTAGATTGACCGGTTGTTCTTCTCCTAACGAATGTTGATTTGGATCATATCCTTGGATCGATACCTTATCCCCATCTTTAATTTGAGAAGGCTTCACATAGTAGGTAAATGTCCCGTCTTTAAAAGTCCCACCCCAGCTAATGGACTGTCCATTGATTGTTAAGTGAGCCATTCGAACATCTCCCGTATATGTTCCGGTAATAACAGAAGCACCTAATTGATAGTCAGCCATCGTAATCGCTCCAGAATAACTAGTGATCGTTAGAGTTGCGGTATCCAGTAATTTATTCTCTTCATCAAAAGCATCTAAAACAACTGTATCCCCTGCACTTATTGTTTTAGGTCCACAATAATATGAGAAGGTTCCATCTGAATTAAAAGTTCCTCCCCAGCTGATCACTTTTCCATTGACGGTTAATCGAGCCTTTTTCACATTACCATAGTATCTTCCAGTAATTGTTGTTTTACCAAGGATATACTGATCCGCCTGAATCGTTCCTTTGGTTTCTTCTGGAAGTTCCTCTTCAGTGATTGATTTCCAACCTTTATCTGTCATTTGATACCAATAACTTTTTTCATCATCATTAGGAATCAATTCACTATTATGATAACGTTCAATCCGGTTATCTGATTCTTCATGGGTAATATGGACATAATCGCCGATTTCATAAGGAGCGCCTTTAAACATTTGACTTAACTTGTCACTATCTTCTTCACCTGACAATTCAACTGCTTTTTTCTGTTTCAGGTAACGATCATATTGCTGGATCGTGACATACACGTCATTTCCCCAACTTTGATGAAGTTTACCTGATTTCCCAACCATTGAGAAAGTTTTGGTCTCTGGATTTGGCACAATAATCTGATAGCCATAAGCATTACCAAAAAGTTTAACGGCTTCTCCCCCCAGAATAGTCAGCTCATCATTTGAAACTGTTGTGGTTTCTCCCACACTGTTAGTAACTTTTATCTCTGTGCTGGTTTGTCCTACAGTTGCAAAATCTGGCACTTGTACATATTCGACTTTAGTGATTGGCACAATGTTTTTTTCTGAGCTTGTATCTACTAATTGTTTAGCATCCACTGGTAATCCCAAGAATAAATCTTCTGTGATTGATGTAACTACTGGTTTTAGGTCAACCTCTTTCCAGCCTTTATCTGTCATTTGGTACCAATAACTTTTTTCGTCATCCTTAGGAATCAATTCACTATTATGATAACGTTCAATCCGATTACCTGATTCTTCATGAGTGATGTGAACATAATCGCCAATTTCATAAGGAACATCTTTAAACATTTGACTTAACTTGTCGCTATCTTCTTCACCCGACAATTCGACCGCTTTTTTCTGTTTCATCTGATGGTCGTATTGTTGGATTGTTACATATACATCATCTCCCCAACTAAAATGAAGTTTACCTGAATTTCCAACCATCGAGAAAGTTTTGGTCTGTAGATTTGGCACAATAATCTGATAACCATAAGCATTACCAAAAAGTTTGACTGCTTCTCCCCCAGTTACCTCTTTAATAGGTAAAACGTTAGAAACACCATTCTCATTCGTTAGCTTAATGGTATTCCCTGGATAATCAGAATAGTTGCCAATCCCTTGATAGTAAACATTTGAAATCTTCGTAGGACTAGCAAGTGGAATAGATTTGAGGTTTTCTAACGAAACTTGGCCTGCTGTGGTAAAAATTGGCAGATTAGTCAATGTAAAGGAATCCAGTGTCGGAATGGTGTAAGGCTTAACAGCTCCTGGGAGTGCATAATCCTCCCCACGACCGTCCACATCTTTCCAAATTTCTTTTTCTAGTTTCTTAAACTGTTGGCAATATTTTTCTGTTTCAGCAGTTGTTTTTATTCCCCATTGATTAAAGTAAGGAACTAAGTTACGATTTGCCGCTTGAGAAAATACTTTAACCATTGTCTGAATCTCCTCATCATTGGATGAAGGGAGTTCTCTTGTTTCCATTGTTCGATATAGTTGAGAAACTGTCTTATAGTAATCTAACCCGAAGACACGCTCTAAGGACCAAAACATCCCCAACTGAGCAAATAGCTCATCGCCTAAACTACTAAAATCACGTTTATCTACATCAATATTAAAGTAATCATCAATGACCTTTTGTGTTGAGCTGCTTGCAAGTCGTGAAGGGAAGCCTAATTTTTGTTGGACATACATAGAAGAGATATTTACCGTTACTTCTGTCATACCATCAAATTTGTATTGAGGTGTTTGGAACGTATGCCCCATTTCATGCCAAAATCCCCATTGCTGATCTGTCGGTTTACTTCCTAAAATATCCTGAGAAGCGCCCGTATCTATTTGAAAAGAGATATAGTTATTGGTCGCATAAGCATAGCCTGCCCCTGAATCAGGATTGGCAATATGAATTCTTTGATTCATGTTCTTCTCAGCAGCATAGCCTGCTTGATTATTAAACCCATAACATTCTACAGTCAGTTGATATACTTTATCCCAATAACTAGCCAATTCATTTAAACGATCTTCGGAAAGAGGCGTTATATTTTTTAGTTCACTCATTTGAAATGTTCCAAACACATATTTTCCCTCAATGACAAAAAAAGGAACATTCGTCGTTGAATCATTCAATCGTTGAAAAAAGGTTGCTTGATTATTTTTGCCACCTAATCGAAATTCAGGAACCTCGACTCCACCTGTTAAAGTGACATGAATCGTTTGGTCATAAGATTGGTTACGAATATAAACCATGCCATCGCTGTCTTCTCTAGTAATATGATTGATCCCCTTAGTTAACTGATAATCAACCGGATTTGAACCAATGCTTTCTGGTGCAGAATTAAGATTCTCGTACTTTCCATACTGCCCGATTACTAAGCTAACATTTTCTGGATTCTCTTTGACTTCTACCGTAATTTCTTCTCCACGAGGTAAAAATAGCCCTGTCACTTCCAAGTTATTGTGAGTAGTATTTCTCCGCTCTTTATCATAATCTGTATAGAGATCTCCTCTTGGAATAGCAGTAACATCCACAGTTGGCGTCTTTAATTCTTTCGTGTCAGCGTGAACAACCATCGAACTAACCTGCCAAGTCATCGTCATCAATAAAAAACAAAAACCCCATCTTTTGATCAAATCGTTTAATTTAGCCATCTTTTTCATAATATCTCCCTATCTATAAAAGATAATTTTTTATAAATTCTTCTATTACTAATTGTTAATAGCTGTTTTCTCGTTGATTATTCATTTCGTTACTCTTATTTTTGAACATTGCTTTTTCATAAGGATATCTTTCTGATAACTAAGTACTTAAAAAACTAAATGGTACTGGCAATCAGCGAGTACCATTTAGTTCATCTTAAATATGGAATTTTTTTCTTAATTAACAGAAACTGTTTGGTTTTCAGCCAATAAGTTGCCACTTCCATCATAGAAATTCATTGTTACTTGATCATCAGCTTTGATTAGATCTGGCTTCACATAATAACTGATTGCCCCATCCTTAAAGCTCCCACCTTTACTGATCAGTTTACCATTGACAAACAAGTGTCCTTGGTGAACTTGGGTATCAGAACCATAGGCTCCTTTGATCGTTTGTGTGCCGATTTTATAAGTCAATTCGTTGATTTCAGCTGTTGGTGTTTGAATAGTGACATCAATCTCTGATCCTGGAATTTGTTGTCCTCGATTGTTGGCACCCATCAAGACTACTTGATCATCTTCTGACACTTTAAGGTTTCCTACATAATAACTGAACTTGCCATCTTTGAAGCTGCCGCCTTGACTAACTTTTTCGCCATTGACCAACAAGATTCCTTGGTAAACATCGCCTGTGTAGCTTCCTTCGATCACTGTACTGATTCCCACACGATGGGCTTCTGTTAATTGACCCAGTTGTTCTCCTATAGTCACTGGTTGTGGGTCCCCTAGTGGTGTATTGAATTTATCATATCCTTGAATCGTTGCTTGATCCCCTGCTTTGATGACTTGAGAGTTCACATAATAGCTAAACTTGCCATCTTTATAGGTTCCGCCCCAACTAACGACTTCTCCGTTCACTACTAGTTTTCCTTTATGGATATCCCCCGTGTAAGTTCCAGTAATGGTTGAATCACCCAACTGATACGCGTCCACTTGATCAATTGATCCTGAAGATTCGGAAATCACTTCAATCTCTTTGGAATCCATCAATTTCTTCTCTTTGTTGTAGCCATCTAATACGACTTTGTCGCCGACTTTTAATTTGCCAGCACCAACATAATAGCTGAATTGACCATCCTTGAAGCTACCGCCCCAGCTGACCACTTTGCCATTAACGGTTAATCGGCCGAGAGACATATTCCCTGTGTAGGTTCCAGTAATATTGACATCTCCTACATGATATTCTTGTGGTTCCAACTCACTTTTCACTAGTTCTGCCACATAAGTTCCTGCCGTTAAATCACCCGTGCCGTAATTTGCCATAAAGTCAGCCGGTGAATAGCCTTTGGACTGACCATCTTCACGAATCCAATTTCCTGTCAGCTGATCCCCTTCGTTCAATGCTTCAGGCGCTGATAACTTAGTGTCTCCAATCGCCTTAAAGTGATCGCCTAGTGTTAATTTCTTAAGTGGAGTCTGATAAAACATATTTTCCGACGTTGTTAATTCACTGGTATCAAAACCACTTATATCTAGACTTGTTACGCTATCCATAGCTGCAAACATCGCAAACATACTTGTTACGTTACTGGTATCAAAGCCACTTATATCTAGACTTGTTATGCCACCCATACCTGTAAACATAGAGTGCATATCTGTTACATTACTAGTATCAAACCCACTCACATCTAAACTTGTTACGCTGCTCATACCTTGAAACATAGATTGCATAGATGTTACGTTGCTAGTATCCAGTTGACTTAACCCTTCGATTTCAGTTACATTCGCAAGGTTACCTCTAGTGCTATTTCCAGTAAATAATAAATTAGCATTTTCTGGAGCAACTACTTTTCCAGCCAAGACAATTTTCTTGATGGCTTTAATATCTACTTTGTCGCTGTTCCATGGTGATTCTGCAGCGCCACTTAACTCACCTGCTCCGATCGTTAGTGTCCCTGTATCTTCATCAAAATTATACGGACTGGTCCCCCACAATCCCGTAGCAGAAACATACGTGCCAGCAGTCAAGTCACCGGTGCCATAGTTTTTCATGAAATCTTCTGCTGTATAAGCCTTTCCTTTGCCATCCTCTCGCTTCCAAGCAGAAGTAAGACCTGCGTTTGTTTTATTTGCTTCTACAAATTTAAACGTATCTCCTAAAATTAATTTCTTAAGCGAAGTATCAGTAAACATATTTTTCATAGATGTTACTTTGCTAGTGTCAAAGTTGCTTAAATCTAGACTTGTTACGCTACTCAGACCGTCAAACGCAGCATCCATAGTTGTTACGTTACTGGTATCAAAGCTACTTACATCTAAACTTGTTACACTGCTCATACCAGAAAACATATAACCCATAGTTGTTACGTTACTAGTATTAAAGTTACTTACATCTAGACTCGTTATGCTACTCATATTTCTAAACATATTACGCAGCCTTGTTACTTTACTAGTATCAAAGTTACTTACATCTAAACCTGTTACACTGCTCATACCAGAAAACATATAACTCATATTTATTACTTTACTAGTATCAAAACCACTTACATCTAAACTCGTTACGCTGCCCATATATTCAAACATCCCAAACATACTTGTTACGTTACTGGTATCAAAACTACTTACATCTAAACTTGTTACACGGCTCAGATTGTCAAACATACGCTCCATAGTTGTTACGTTACTGGTATCAAAACTACTTACATCTAGACTTGTTAAGTTCCTCATATCGTAAAACATCCCAAACATATTTGTTACTTTACTGGTATCCAGTTGACTCAATCCTACGATTTCAGTTACACCAGTAAGGGTTTCGGATCCACCGAATAAGAATTCAGAATCTTCCGGGGCAACTACTTTCCCAGCCAAGACAATTTTCTTGATTGCTGTACTAGATATTTTTCCACTTCGCCATGGCGATTCTTTATAGCCACTTAACTCACCTGCTCCGATTGTCAATACTCCTGTATTTTCATCAAACGTATACGAGCTGGTACCCCACGTGCCTGTTATCTCGGAGGCAGCTGCCACATTCGCTTTTTGCGCTACTTTTGGCGCTTCCGCTGTTGGATTAGTTGCATCCCCTTCACTTTCGGCAGTCGGTGCTGTTGCTTGGTCTTGTTCTGTTGCTTGTTTTTGGGTGTTCTCAGTTGTTTCATCAGTTGTTTCATCGGTTGGTACTGACGAGTCACTAGTTGTAGTGGTTGAATCCGTTGGGTTTACTAACGGATCTGTGACGTTTTGTATCGTTTGATCGATGGCTTCTTTTGCTTTATTCGCCTGTGCTTGTTCAGTAGCAGTTTCAGCTGTTGGTGTCAAAGTATCCGCTAATGCCATCGTTGGTGCAATCCCAGTATTTCCCATCACACCAGCCACTGCAAACATCGTTAATAACTGCTTTTTACGTTTTGCTGTTAATTTTTTCTTGCTCATTTTTTACTCCTTCATGTTCTTATTTTTGATCATCTATTTTCCATGAATACATCACTTTATCTGTTGGTTTGTATTCAACAGCTTTAGGCGTTTCGCCTTTTTTCAATTGGAAATAGAGGTCTCCTTCAATCGTCTCTCCTTTGTCCATTTCGTCACCAAAGCTGGCAAAATCCATATTGATGGTTTGTTCCCCTTTATCTGTTTTCAATAAGAAATCAATCGCACCTAAGCCTTTCATATCAGCAGATACATTCTTCCCTTTGACGTGTACGCTATAGATGGTTTGTTTTTTTTGATTCGTATCGAGCAATGTCTTTTCTCCAAAATCAGTAAGCGTCATCTCGATCCCATTGACGATCAATGATTCTGCTTTTTTCTGCGTATGGCTAGCAGTACTAGTAGAAGTCGTTGTAGTCGAATGTCTCGTACCACAAGCGCTCAATCCCCAAAAGCAGGCAATTCCAGCTACTAAAAGTCCAATTGTTTTTTTCATTTCTTCCCTCCTTTTTTCTGCCTAGTTGCTAACTATTTTTATATTCAAGCAAATCCAAATCCACTTGGTTACCTGTATCGTTATTTTACTCGTTTTAACCCCTAATAAACGCTCAATTTAACCACTTATTATTTTAAAATTTTGATCGTTTTTTTTTAATTCTTCTAAATTAGAGTGATTTTTCAGTGAATATAGTTAAGCATTGATGCCCCTTGACAACAGATCCTTATTGACCGATTTAGCGATAGACACTCGTTTTCTCAAAGGTTTTCCCTTGGCTATTCATCTATACTTTCAGTATATTCACTAAAAAAACAGACTAAGCTTAGCGGTTAAACACATCAATGGATGATGTTATACACTATGCTTAATCTGTTTCGATCCGTTCATTTGTCAGTCTTTTTTGGAAAACTACAGGCGTTTTTACAACGATGAGGGTATAGCAAACCTTAGTTTTCCTATCCTCTATGCTGTATTTCAGTTGAATTAATCATTTAAGTAATCTGGAGAAGCTAAAAGTGAACGTGTCACTTCTTTAGGTATCACAAAGGTTGGTGTGCCCATATAGCCAGGTGCGATCGAAAATTGATCGTAAACTAAGACTAATTCGTGGTTTTTATTGATATAAAAAGATGTGTCTTTAGTAACTAATGGTGTTTTTCTGATTAGTCCATCTTTAAAATCATCATCTGTCCAATAATACTGATCAGGGTTTTCTTTGCTATTTTTTTGCATTTGCTCTTTGACTTCATTTGTCAAAACGGAAAGATACTGATCATCTTTGAATAATAGTGGTAAAGATAGGACTACTCCGCTTTTTTTATCAATCGTATCATAACGCTTTTCCGTATAGCTGTCTGCGGCAGTTTGTGTCATCTTTCGTTCAATCACTAAAAAACGCGGATCATCCAACAGTTTCTGATAATCTCCCGTAACTTGAAAATGATTTGTTTTAAAGTCTTGGTACTGTACTTTTGCTTTTTCAAAGTTTTCTTGTCCTTCACGAAAGTACTTTTTGTTCAGTCCAGCAATCGTCTGACTATTTTCTTTATCTTTTGTACTGATTTGCGGCACTCGGATCTCGATTGCTTCATCAGACAGTGTTTTCCCTAAAATTAATTTCACAACTGGGCCAATCAAGGGTAAATCTTCAGCAAAACTACGAATTTGATTGTTAAAAAAAACACTGCTGAACATCATCGCAATAATAGCAAAAGATAGAATAAGTCCTTTCACTTGTTTTTTTCGTTTCACTCGCTGGTTAAATCTTTGTTCTTCCAATGAGTAGCGCTTGATCATCTCATTTTTGATACCATGAGGAATTTCTTGTTGTTGATAGACTTGTTTCAGTTGTTCTAATTCTTTCTGAGCTGAGTACATCCGTCTTTCTCTCCTTTATTGTGATTTTTACTGTAAGATTTTTCTTAGCTGATTTAACGTACGATACATTTTGGTTTTGACGGTGTTTTCATTCAAATCAAGAATCTCTGCAATTTCTTTTAAACGAAAGCCTTCAAAAAAATGTAAAATCAAAATTTCCTTTTCGGGGCTATCAATTCCTTCAATGATTCCATGTAAATCAGTCAATGAATCGTCCATTGTATGAGCGAGTTGAATCGTTTCTTCTTCCAATGTTTCCGATTGATTTCGTTTTTGCTTACGCCAAGCATCGATCGCTGTTCGTATCAAAATACGATAAAACCAAGCTGAAAATCGTTCAATCTCTTTCCCTTGTTCAATAGCAGCTAACGCTTTATGAAAACTGTCTTGCATTACGTCTAATGCTTCTTCTTTGTTATGAACATAATTCATTGTGATCCGAAACATTTTCTCATATTCCTCTTGGATCAATTCACTTAATAAATTCTTTGATTTTTCGATTTGCTTCTTTTTCTTGTAACGATTAAAAATCGGACCCATCTCCTTTCCCTCTCACTTACTATGACGATCAAACAAATCAAAAAGTTTCAATTTTTTTAATTTATGTAAAAAATCAATACAAAAAAACTGCAGATCCCTTATTGGGGGATCTGCAGCTATGAAGCCGAAAGTCTATTCTTCGGTGAACTCTTCGTCCTCGTAGTCTTCGTCTTCATCGTCATCTTCAATGATGCTTAGATCTTCTTCGATGTTGCCTGGTAATTCTTCTTCATCGTCACTTGTGTCGTCTGCACCGATTTCTTGCAAGTCAGAGTTATAAGCAGCGATTTCTTCATCATCGTCATCATCATCTTCAAAAAGATCATCGTCATCTTCGTCAGACAAGTCAGTATCTTCTGGGTCATCATCATTATAATCGATCGCATCTTCATCATCGTTGATAAAGGCATTGACTTTTTTACGTTTGCGTCGACGAGGTGTATCTTCATCTTCTTCGTCAATTCCATGGTTTACTTCTTCATCGATCGAGTCGATCGCATACCATGAACGCAAGCCCCAACGATTGTCACCTAATGAAATAAAGCTACCATCAATATTTAAGTCAGTATAAAATTGTGCCAGTGAATCACGAATCTCACTGTCTGATTTTCCAAGATAGGTTTGGATTTGGTTGGCTAAATCAGAAAAATCCATCACATCGCCACGTTGTTCTAAGATCGCATGTGCTACTTCGATCATTGATAATTCGTTTTTGTTTGCACCTTCAAATACACTAATTTCCAATCAGGACACGTCCTTTCACAGTCTACTCCTTATCATACAAAATCATACGTAAAAAATCAAACGTTTCTTTGCGATTTAAGCAGTAAAATCTAAAGTTAAATAATATTCCCCTAATTTTTCTGGTCCCATTAGCAAGTCGTATTCAATCATTACTTTCCCAGCGGTTGGTCGGTCTTTCAAACTAACATGTAATTCTTTGGTATACGTTTCAATTTGAAGCATGCCATAAGGTGTCCGATACGTTGTTTCCAAACGTTCACGATACCCGAATTTTAGTCGCATCCGTGTTTCTCCCGCACGAATCAGTTGAACCTGTCCATCGGGCATCAATTTGATCGTTACAGGGATTTCTTCTGCTGTATTTTCCTGAATTTCCTGGTATCGTATGTATAACGTATCCCCAATTTTGACCATTTGACCTTTCAGATCAAAGAAAAAGTCTTGATGCTCCCCGTTTTGCATGACTTTCGTCCGTAATTTGATTGAAATGGGTGTTCCTTGCGATTGTGCCATTTTACATTCTCCTTTACTTCATATAGGTACATTGTTCCTAGTTTTCGTCTATTTGTCAAACAACTCGTCATCGAAGAGGTTGTGAAAGCATCGGGGAGCTCCGATGACAATAAGAAAGAATTTTTTAAAATAGCTTCTCATATTTTGAAAAATTCAGGCTTATTTCAAGGAGCTGATGCTTGAACACCGTTTATTCGTTTTTAGAGCTACCAGAAGAGACTGAGCCAAGTTTTGTCCCAGACTCAATAAATTCTTTTTTTAGAGTATGTTAGAGTATAGTATAATAATGAGAGAAACTCCCATGAAACGATGACAAACGTGAATCATTGGAATGTCAATCGATGATTAATTATATAAAGGAGCGAATGTAATGAATCCAACAATTATTTTGGATCAAAAAATTTATCAAAAAAATGATTTTACCCCTTTTGCTCTGACGGATATCTTAACCGAGTATTCAAAAAAAAACAACCAAAACTTTCTCCATTTTTGGCAATATGAACAAACGGTGATCTTAGGAATGAAAGATACTCGAACGCCCTACTTCCATGAAGGCATTCAGGAGCTAAGAAAAGCAGGCTATCAGCCAATCGTTCGTAACGCTGGTGGATTAGGGATCATTTCTGATCAAGGGGTTTTAAATCTCTCATTGATTTTCCCTCAAAACGAACAGGAGAAGATATCGATTGATGCTGCCTATGAAAAAATGCTCACATTGACTCGTCTGGCTTTTCCAACCGTATCAATCGAAGCTTTTGAAGTGACTCATTCTTATTGTCCTGGTACGTATGACCTGAGTATCAACGGTAAAAAGTTTGCGGGGATCGCCCAACGTCGCATAAAAAACGGGATTTCTGTGATGATGTATGTTAGTGTCAATGGCGCACAACAAACCAGAGGTCAAGCGATGAAACGATTCTATCAAGAAGCGCTGAAAGAATATTTCGGCACGGATGGTTACCCGGCGGTCGTTCCTGAAAGTATGGCAACCTTAGCTGATTTACTTGAAACGCCTTTAACCATTGAGGATGTAAAACAACAATTCAAATTGGCACTCACACAACTCTATGGAGAGAGTCGTTCCGTTGATGCGCTCTGCTGGAAAGAGGCACATGTCACTTCTGAACAGTGGACGGATCAAATCAATCGAATGGAAGAACGAAATAAATTAAAGGAGCTTGCTGATGACTATTCCTTATAAATATCAATTATTACCGATCGAAAAGGTCTTTCGTGACCCGGTCCATAACTATATCCATGTCCAACACCAAGTCATTTTAGACTTGATCAATTCAAAAGAAGTCCAACGATTGCGCCGTATCAAACAGTTAGGCACTTCTTCCTTTACTTTTCACGGCGCTGAACATAGTCGGTTCACTCATTCATTAGGGGTCTATGAAATTTCAAGACGGATCTGTGATATCTTTTCCCGCAATTTCCCTCAAGAAAAAATTGGCGCTGACGGCTGGGATGATCGAGAACGTTTGGTTACGTTGTGCGCAGCATTGCTTCACGATGTTGGTCACGGTCCTTATTCTCATACATTTGAACATATTTTCCATACGAATCATGAAGCGATCACTGTAGAGATCATTACTTCTCCCGAAACGGAAGTTTATCAAATTTTGAATCGTGTGGAAGAAGGATTTCCAGAAAAAGTCGCCAGTGTGATCCAAAAAACATATCCTAATCCCCAAGTCGTCCAAATGATTTCTAGTCAGATCGATGCTGATCGAATGGATTACTTGTTGCGAGATGCCTATTACACTGGGACAGAATACGGTACGTTTGATTTAACACGAATTTTACGTGTCATTCGTCCCTATAAAGGCGGGATCGCCTTTTCGATGAATGGGATGCACGCAGTCGAAGATTATATTGTGAGCCGCTATCAAATGTACGTTCAAGTTTATTTCCACCCTGTGTCTCGTGGCATGGAAGTAATTTTAGAACACTTGTTACATCGGGCGCATGAGTTGTATCGAGAAGATCCCAATGTGTTTGAATCCCATTCTCAACTACTCTTACCGTTTCTTGACGAAAACTTTACACTGGATGAGTATTTAAAATTAGACGATGGCGTTTTAGGAACTTATTTTACCCAATGGACGGAATTTTCTGATCCAATCTTAAGTGATTTAGCTAAACGTTTCTTATACCGTAAACCGTTAAAATCGGCGACTTTTTCTGGGGATCGCTCTTCTTCCTTGATCAAGGAAATGACTGCTCTTGTGGAAAAAGTTGGCTACAATCCTGTCTACTATACTGCCATCAATTCCAGTTATGATTTGCCTTATGATTTTTATCGCCCCGAAGAAGGACGCCATCGAACACAAATCGAAATCTTGCGAAATGATGGAACTTTGGTAGAATTATCAGAGGTGAGCCAACTTGTGGCTGCTCTTGCTGGACAAGAACAAGGAGATGAACGATTTTTCTTTCCAAAAGAAATGGTTGATCCGTCTTTAAGAAATCACTACGATCTATTTGACGAAACCTATCAAGAATTTGCAAGCCATATCCGCAATGGTTCACTGATTACCCAAACAAACTAAAACACACGATCACTGGAGGAAATTATGTCTATCAAGTTAGTCGCCATCGACATCGATGGAACCTTATTAAATGAGAAAAGAGAAATTACAGCAGACGTCAAAGAAGCGATTGCTCAGGCTGTCGCTAAAGGAGTAGCTATCGTCTTGTGTACCGGCAGACCGTTGCCTGGTGTCCAAGAACAGTTGAATGAACTCGATTTATTCCAAGAAAATGACTACGTGATCACCTACAATGGCGCACTTGTCCAACAAACAAAATCAGGAAAAATCATCGCACGACATGGTTTGACACATGAAGATTATTTAGAAATCGAAGTGATGGCTCGTCGAGTTGGCAGTCATCTACACTCCATTGATGATCAGGCGATTTACACCTCTAATCGTGATATCAGTGCGTATACGATCCATGAAGCCAGCTTAGTTCATATGCCGTTGAAATACCGCACACCTGAAGAAATGACACCAGATATCAATTTGGTTAAAATGATGATGATCGACGAACCTGATATCTTAGATGCTGCGATTGCTCGTTTACCACAAACATTCCGTGAAAAATACACGACAGTGAAAAGTGCGCCTTATTACTTTGAAGTATTAAACAAAGAAGCAAGTAAAGGCGCAGCCGTTGCGAACTTAGCGCAACATCTTGGAATCGATCAGGATGAGATCATGGCGATTGGTGACAACGAAAATGACTTATCGATGATTGAATATGCTGGCTTAGGCGTTGCGATGGGTAATGCTGTTCCGCTAGTTAAAGAAGCTGCCAACGTGGTCACTAAAACAAATGAAGAACATGGTGTGGCAGAAGCGATCAAAACGTATGTTTTATCATAATAAAAATAACATTTGCTACTAAATAAAAATCCAAAACCAGTTCGTCACTGACTGTACGCTGGTTTTGGATTTTTTCTTGATTTAATTGTTTTAATTGTTTTAATTGTTCAATAACCATTTTTCAACCGCCCACTTGTGGCTACCTCGTTTTAATTTTTCAATGGCTTCTTGTGATGTGACCCACCAAATAGTATTCGTCTTTTCAGTTGGTTCTGCCACTTGTTGCCAGCCGTTTGCCACATAAAAGTAGCCTGGGTTATAGTAATAGGTCTGACGGTAATTGGAATAAAAATACTCATCCGCTTCCCCTAAATAAGTCGCAATTTCTGCGACGATCCCCATTTCCTCAAGGAGTTCTCTCTTAAGAGCTGCTTCTTTTGTTTCCATCGCTTCGATCTCTCCACCAGGTAAAAAATAAGCACCATTTGGAGCTTCAATCAAAGCTAGTTTGTTCTTTTCTTCCACGATGATATAGGCAGCATATCGTGGGGAATACTGGACCCCTGCTTCTTTTTCACCAAATACTGGTTTATCCATCATTTTGTCCACCTTAAGCTTATTTACTTTTTATTTTACATGAGAGTTTTCTCATAAACAAGCGCAAATCTTCTATTGCTCTTTCTTTTTTTGTTATGATGAAAAAAAAGGAAAGGAAGTAGTTATTTATGAAAATGGCTCATACTTGCGTTCGAGTGAAAGATCTTGACGCTTCATTAGAATTTTACCAAAAAGCGTTTGGCTTTGAAGAAAGTCGTCGTCGTGATTTTCCGGAAAACAAATTCACCCTTGTTTATTTAACTTTACCAGGAGATGACTACGAATTAGAATTAACTTATAACTATGATCATGAAGGCTATGATCTAGGGAATGGCTATGGACACATTGCTATTGCTGCGGATGATTTAGAAGCACTTCACGAAAAACACCAAGCAGAAGGATTCAATGTGACAGACCTAAAAGGACTTCCAGGAACAGCTCCTTCTTATTATTTCGTTGTTGACCCTGACGGATATAAAATCGAAGTTATTCGGGGATAAGGTTGTTAAAAAAACGCTCAAAACAGCTTCTCTTGTTTTGAGCGTTTCTTTTTTATTATCATCGGAACTCCCCGATACCTTCACAACTACCCAAGCATGATGCTTTCTTCTGGGTATTTGTAATTGGCTTCTGTCCTGTTCGCTTTTACTAGTAGTGAAAAAACGACTGTCATGATTCCTACTCGACCGATATACATCAAAGAAATAATGACTAGTTTTCCGATCAATGTCAAATCCGGGGTCAACCCCATCGTCAAACCAACTGTCCCAAAAGCGGAAAAGACTTCAAACGCAATATATTCGATTCCTGACGTTTTGGGAATCGTCTCCGTCACAGATAGGACCATGATCGCAACAACACATAAAGAGAGAGTTACAAAGAAAAGAGTCAATGCACGTAGCACAGCTGCTTGGCGAATGGTTCGACCGAAGGCTTCTGCTCGTGTCTTTCCTTTAAACATGGCATGCATTTGGATCAATAAAATTCCTAATGTCGTAGTTTTCAGTCCTCCAGCTGTCGAACCAGAAGTTCCTCCGATGTACATCAAAAACATCGTTAAAATCAATCCTGCATGACTCATCTGTAAATAATCAATAGAGTAATAGCCTGCTGTTCTTGGGGTCACACTCATAAAAAATGTATTCGCTAATCTTTCTGTAAACGTACCTTTAACTAAAGTCAGTCCATTTCTTTCAGTGATGAAAAATAAAATAAATCCACCAATTAATAAGAGTGCAGTTACAGATAAGGCGACTTTTGAATGTAGTGTGATTTTTTTGACCCGATGATAACTTAGAATATCACGCCAGACAATAAAACCTAATCCACCTGCAATGATCAACGCTGAAACGACCATGATCAGGTAAACATTTGTTTGATCCGCGAGTAGACTGTCTCCTAATAAATCAAATCCTGCATTACAAAAACTAGAAACGGCATGAAAGATACTAAACCAGACTCCTTTAGCCCAACCAAATTCAGGAATAAAAACTACACTCAAAGCAACCGCCCCGATTACTTGGATCACCACCGCAAATTTTAAGATATAGATCATTAACTTAATTACACCCGACATCTCTTCAAGGTTTAAGGCTTCCTTTAGCACAATCCGCATACTAAAACTGATTTTTTTCTTCGCAATAGCAAAAAAGAGGATCGGGATCATCATAAAGCCTAACCCACCGATTTCAATCAAGGTCATGATCAAAAACTGTCCTGCACTATTCCAATGCTCCGCAGTATTCAGTGTCGTCAAACCAGTCACACAAACAGCTGAGGTTGCAGTGAATAAGGCATCAATAAAATGGGTGCTTTCTCCGCTGCGGCTAAAAAATGGTAACGTCAGTAAACTACCTCCAAACAGGATCAAGATAAAAAAACCAGCAGCAATTAGCTGGACAGGTGATAATCGTTTTCTTACTCTTTTTTTCATGATAGTCATTCCTTATGCTTAATTTTTATCTAAGATCTCAGAACGACATTTTGTTCTGCGATCATAAATAGGTACAAAATGAATCATTGGCGTGAAGCAACTCCTCAACAATAAGCGATGATTTTCTAAAATAGGAGAAGCTATTAAAAAAATCCTCTCTTATTCGCTCGGAGCTGACCGCTTCTTTCACGACCTCTTTCCATTATAAGCAAACGAGCGCAAGAAGAAAAATAAATTACTACTTTTTCTTCTTACGCTAAATTCGATTTGTTTCGATCATGAAAAAAGCCATTAGAATGCTGAATTGGATCAGCCTTACTCTTCTGTTCCCATATTTTTCACTTTGATCAGGCGAGTTACTTCTGCTCGTTCGTTTTCTTCTAGCTTCATTTTAATATAATAAATCGTTTCTTCCAATTGAGGAATCGTCATATATTCTAACGCATTGACCCTTCTTCTGGTTTTCTCGATCTCTTCAGCCATGAGTTGACATGTTTTTTCAACTTCTGCCAGCTTCAAAAGCTTTGGTAAGAGCTGCGTAAAACCATCGATCGAACGATCCAACTCTGCATTAGAATGAAGATAGCCATACTCTAATGGTGTCTCATTCAATGTTTCATCGTATTGAAAATTCATGAGGGGAACTTTGACACTCATAATATTTTTCTCAACTACAGAAAGTGAGACGTTTTCCGCTGGTAATGCCAAAAGTTCGTCAATAAAAGCTTCTTCGACTGTTGACTTTGCTAAGACAAAATCTTTCATTGCGGTTTGGGTTTCTTTTTCTATTGCTTGGCGTAACTCATTATTTTTACGGATCAGTAAAATAAATTGACGCATCAATTCATCTTGTTTATCCTTTAAAAGTTTATGTCCCCTTGTCGCTGTCGTTAATTGTTTCTTTAAACGAGTTAGCTCCATTCTCGTAGGATTGACGTTTAATCGCATAAGGAACTCACTTCCCTTCTGGCAAATACTTATCCAGTAAATCATCCTTGATTCGTTTTAACTCGGTTCTTGGAAGCATCGCCAACAGTTCCCAACCTAAGTCAAGCGTTTCTGTGATCGTCCGATTGGTGTAAAATCCTTGGTTGACATATTCGTTTTCAAATCGTTCCGCAAACTTTGCATAGATTTTATCAATATCTGACAAGGCAGATTCACCTAAAACGACAGCTAATTCCTTCGCTTGTTTTCCTTGCGCATAGGCGGCAAACAATTGGTTCATCGTTGCTGCGTGGTCTTCTCTCGTTTTACCGGCACCTGTTCCTTTGTCCTTCAACCGTGAAAGAGAAGGCAAGACATCGATTGGTGGTTGAATCCCACTCTTATAAAGCTCTCTCGTTAAAATGATCTGACCTTCTGTGATATAGCCCGTCAAATCGGGAATCGGATGAGTCTTATCATCTTCTGGCATCGTCAAAATCGGAATTTGAGTTACAGAACCTTTCAATCCTCTAATCCGTCCAGCCCGTTCAAATAAGGTGGCTAAGTTTGTGTAAAGATAGCCTGGATAACCACGACGACCAGGAACTTCTCGACGTGCGGCCGAAATTTCTCTGAGCGCTTCTGCATAGTTGGTCATATCGGTCATGATGACTAAGACGTGCATGCCTTTTTCATAAGCTAAATATTCAGCGGCCGTCAATGCCATTCTTGGTGTGGCGATTCGTTCGATTGCTGGATCATTAGCTAAATTCATAAACATAACGGAGCGGTCAATCGCACCTGTTTGTCTAAAGTCTTCCATAAAAAATTCGGCTTCTTCAAAAGTAATACCGATGGCAGCAAAAACCACAGCAAAATCATCGGAAGAATCCAAAACAGTTGCTTGGCGAGCAATTTGGGCAGCCAACTCTTTGTGTGGTAAACCTGAGCCAGAAAAAACCGGCAATTTTTGACCACGAACTAATGTATTCAAATGATCGATTGCTGAAATCCCTGTTTGGATAAATTCATCGGGATAATCTCTGGCAATTGGATTGATTACTTCGCCATTGATATCTAAATATTTTTCTGGCAAGATTTCAGGTCCATTGTCTTTTGGTCGACCAAGACCATCAAAAACCCGACCGATCATGTCTTCTGCTACTCCTAATTGTAAAGGGTGTCCTAAAAAGCGTACGGAAGAATTTTTTAGATTGATTCCACTGGTTCCTTCAAAGATCTGAACCATCGCTTTGTCTTCTTGGACTTCTAGTACTTGTCCACGACGAATCTCGCCGTTTTGCATCCGAACTTCAATCAATTCTTCATATTTGACTCCCGAAACTTTTTCGACTGCCATCAAAGGGCCGACCACTTCTTTGATTGTACGATATTCTTTAATCATCGGTCATCCCTCCTTCTGAAACAATCAATTGGATCGTTTCTTTGATTTCTTCATTTATACTACTAATTTTGGCTAACTCTTCTTCTGGAATATACTTGCTCCGACTAATGCGTTCTCTGACCGCTACCGTACCTTCCATGATTTCATTGAAGTACGCTCCCAACGATAAGGCTTTTCGAGCTTCTTTCCCAAAAGTCAAAATAACTTTCAACATGTTGAATTGTTTTTCTCTTGAAGTAAACGTATCTACATCATCAAAAGCATTTTGTTGTAAATAGTCTTCTCGAATCGATTTTGCTACTTCAAGGGTCAAGCGATCGTTATCAGAAAGCGAATCGATCCCTACCAAGCGCACGATTTCATTTAATTGTTCTTCTTCTTGCAAGATCCGCATGCCTTCAGTTACCATATCAGACCAATCCTGTTGTAAGATTTGATCCATATATCTGCCAACTTCTGTTGAATATAATGAGTAACTTTGGATCCAGTTAATCGATGGAAAATGTCTTTTTTGAGCAAGACTAGAATCTAATCCCCAGAAAACCTTCACCACTCGTAAGGTATTTTGAGTCACTGGTTCAGAGATATCTCCACCAGAAGGAGAAACCGCACTGATGGCAGTGATACTGCCCTCACGTTGGTCAGAGCCTAGAGCAATGACACGTCCTGAACGTTCATAGTATTCAGCTAGACGAGAGCCCAGATAAGCGGGATAACCTTCATCACCAGGCATTTCTTCTAAACGTCCGCTCATTTCACGCAGTGCTTCTGCCCAACGAGAAGTGGAATCTGCCATGATTGCTACATCATACCCCATGTCACGGAAGTACTCGGCAATCGTGATTCCCGTATAAATAGAAGCTTCTCGAGCAGCTACTGGCATGTTCGATGTATTAGCGATCAACACAGTTCGTTCCATCAAAGACTCGCCCGTATTTGGATCGATCAGTTCAGGAAATTCATTGACGACATCCGTCATTTCATTTCCTCGTTCCCCACAACCAACGTAAACCACTAGATCTACGTCCGACCACTTAGCAATCTGGTGTTGCACAACTGTCTTCCCTGCACCAAACGGACCTGGAACGGCTGCCGCTCCTCCTTTAGTTACTGGGAAAAACGTGTCAATGACCCTTTGACCGGTGATCATCGGTACATCTGGATTTAATTTTTGTTTGATTGGTCGACCACGACGTACTGGCCATTTTTGCATCATCGTCAACTCTTTTAAGCCTTGTTCCGTTTCGATCACACAAATCGGATCATCAATCGTAAATGATCCAGATTCAATTTTTTGTACAGTTCCTTTGATACCATTAGGGACCATGATTTTGTGCTGAATGATCTTCGTTTCATCCACGTACCCAATGATGTCTCCAGCACTTACTTCTGTTCCTTCTTCGATTGTCGCTTCAAACCACCATTGTTTCTCATGATCTAAAGCTGGTAATTGGATCCCACGTCCTAAGAAGTTACTTTGAGTCACTTCCATAAATGTATCCAGTGGTCTTTGAATCCCGTCAAACATTTGTGAAATGATTCCTGGTCCTAGCTCAACAGATAGTGCTTCCCCAGTTGAACGAACAGGTTCTCCGGGACCAATTCCTGAAGTTTCTTCATATACTTGAATAGACGCCACATCTTGACGCATCTCAATGATTTCACCAATGACTCCTAAATCTCCCACTAAACACATGTCTTGAATACTTGCTTCTGACATATTTTCTGCCATAACGAGAGGACCGGAGACTTTTATGATTTTTCCAATTTGCAAATGACTATCTCCTTTTCCTATTATAAAATATTTTGTCCAACAGCTTTTTCCACACTATTTTGGATCTCTTCTAAACCGATACCAAGGGTTCCTTGATGACTAGGAATCAAAATGATCGCAGGTGTCAATTGTCCTTTATAGCGCTCAATCGTTTCAGGGACCAGATTTGCACATTGTTCGGTGATATAGATCACACCATATTCATTCTTAGCCATCTCATCGATTGTTTTTCTTATTTCAGTCTTTGTCGTACCATGCTGTACATCAAAGCCAAATAATCGAAAAGGCGAGACAGAATCCTTGTCACCTACTACTCCGATTTTATAAGTCATAGACCTGTCTCATCCTTTCTTTTAGTTGTTCCAGTGAAAAGTGATTTCGTTTGCCAATGATCAAAAGGCGCAGATTTTTACTTTCGACTTCTTTTGCGTTCAAAAAAGCTAGTAATGGTAACGGGCCAAACGCTTGTGTCTGTGCTACTTGATAAAAAGAACTTAAATAATCATCTTTCAATTGTTCCAAACTGACTAAATCAATCTGTTCTTCATGGATGACTTGCTTTAATAGCTCACTGTAATCTGTTGTCAGTAAAAACTGAGTAAAAGATGCCATTTCCCCACGAACAAAGAAAAGCAATGTGTCTTTCGGAATATTTCCTGAACTTGAAATAACTGTTGTCATAAAACCTGCAGAACGTTGCTGCAAGATCCCTCTTGCTGTCGTGGTGATATTCGTTAAATCGATAAAAGCAATGATCTCTTCTAATAGTTCAGGGTAACCAAGCTGTTCCCCTAAGCGACGTTGCTCGGTTAGAAAACAACGGTCATAAATCACATCGATCCCTTGTAAAATAGTCGATTCTTCGCAATATTCATGAACTTCTCGAATATAATCCATGAGACTGTCTGGCAATTCCACCGACACTTGCGTGTGAATCGCATCTTTCAACACTTCCAGCGAATAAAATCCATCATGGATGTAAAGGTGATCAAGGTTTTGCCCTGTGATCTCAGCCTTTGTCAATACTTTCAAATTATGGAAAGTGTAACGCATCGTATAGATCCAAACGATTTCTGGTTCTGGTGCAGATTCTTTCAACCACTGGAATAATTTGCTGCGTTCCTGAGAGAGATTGGCTTCAAAATCCTTGTCAAAGCCGTCATAGATATACGGCTGATAGATCGTGGATTGTAAGATTTCTCCAAGTGAATCGATCGAATCGGTTTGGATCATTTGCTCAAACGTGTCTTTTGAAATCAACTCTAATTCTCTACCACGTATCAAGGGATTTAATTCATGATACTCCATTTGACAATCCCTCCTTAGTCAAATAATTCTTTGGCAATTTCAGCACTCATCGTCTCTTGAATTTCCTTGATCAAGTGACTAAACAAAAAGTTATATTGGATACCAGCATCATCAATGATCAACCCTGCTTGTGCTTTTTCAGTAAAGTCTTCCCGGATTAATTCAAAAGGAAGTTCTTCATTCCATTCAGCGATGACCGCAGGTGTTAAGATATCCGCTGATTTTTCTCCTGGGATCAAGCGAGCTGTGCCATTGATCGGTAATGTTTGGATCATTTGCTTCATCAACGCAAGTTGTTCTTCTTTTGGTTCATTTTCTAACTGAAGCGTTGCTTCCGTGAATAAACGCTGTAAAACTTCTTGTTTCGCATTTAAGATTTCTTGTTTCACTTGCATTTTTTGCTTGTTTCTCAACTGGCGATAACTTCGTTCAATTTCTTCCAGTTTACTTGCTTTTTCTTTCTGAAAATCTGCTTCGATCTGCCACTTTTTCACTTCGAATTTTTGATCGATTTCTTTGCGCTTCATTTCTTCGAATGATGCACGTTCGAGTTGTGCTGTTTCATTTATTTGAGTGATGATTTTATCAATCGCATCCACCGTCATTCCTCCTTATAAGCTAGGCTATTACGCATTTAAGACCAGTAAGAAAGAAATAACGAAACCTAAGATGGCATATGTTTCAACCATCGCAGCAAAAATGATCCCTTTCGTTGCATGCTCAGGTTTTTTCGCTAGAATTTGAATACCAGCTGCTGCAACCTTCCCTTGAGCGATCCCTGAGAATAAACCAGTAAAGGCAATCGGTAAGGAAGCCCCTAAGAAGTTCAATCCTTGAACGACAGACATATCGCTGCCTAAGTTGATAAAAATCAAGAAGGCGATAACGAAACCGTATAAGCCTTGGGTACCTGGAAGTAATTGTAAAATTAACGCTTGTCCGAATTTTTCTGGTTGACTGGTCGTCAATGCTGCTGCCGCTTCCCCAGTCATTCCAACGCCTTTAGCAGACCCGATTCCTGAAAAAATCGTTGCTGTTGCCATCGCTAATACTGCAAATACCATTCCACCATTTTGAGTAATCAAATAATCCATCATTGTATCAAATTCCTCCAATATTTCTATTTTTTCTTATGATTGATGTTGACGTATTTCTCCACCGTTTTTAGTGGTTTGAAGGAACGCCCTCCTCCAGTGTAAAACTTTCCAAAAAATTCTACATATTGTAATCTTGCGCCATGTACATAGGCACTCAAAAGTGTTAAGAACATATTCAAAGCCTGTAGGACAATGATCAATAAAATTCCGACACTAAAACGAGCAGCTGGAGGCATAAAAGCAACTAACATGTTGAAAGCTGCGGCAATACTTCCTCCAGAGATTCCCAGTGCCATTAGTCGTGTATAGCTGACTAAGTCTCCGATATAGCCAGTTAGACCATATAAATTATACGCACCTTTAGCGATCCCCTTGGCTTTTGAAGAAGATTGGAAAACAGGAATGATCAAAATACATACGGCTGAAAGAACAGCTAATGCACCGCCTAAATAAACAAAGGCGTTGTTTTTAAGGATCATCGTTCCCAATAAAACCAGAATGATACCAAGCAAGATCCCTTGCCAAGCAAACCCATCATTGACGGCATCGATATATGCTTTTCGTTTGATATGTTCCTTAGCAGCAATAAATAGTCCGACTAATATTTGGATCAAACCAAAAATTACGGATAAAATCAAGATCGTGTTGACATCATCTGTAGTAGACAAAATTGGAAATGGTAAATGAATACCAAAAATTTCTTTAGGCAATGCCGCCCCAAAAAATGAGCTGTAGATAAATCCCCAGATGATCGAAGGGATTGCTAGAATCTCAAAGAATTTTGCAAAACGTTGCATTCCCCGTGGCAATACCACTAATTTTTGGAGTAAAAATGCCCCTAAAAACATCAGTAACCCATACCCGATATCCGCCACCATCATGCCAAAAAAGACGAGGTAAAACGGCATCATCCACGGCGTTGGATCAACTTCTTCATACTTTGGTAAACTATACATCTCCGTTAACATCTCAAAAGGAGCAACGATCGGATGATTCTTTAGTTTGGTCGGTACTTCTTCAGCAATTTCATTGTCCGTTGGCTCGTCAAAGGTCAAATAGACTTCTTCACTTGCTAAGACATTTTGTAGCATGTGGATCAATTCTTGTTTTTCTTCATGATCCACCCAGCCTTGAATCAGAATCAGATAAGGAGTATGAATGATCCGGTCCTTGATTGATTCTCGTTCAGAGCGAGCCAAGAAGATTTCTTCCGTCCATTCGAAATCTTTGATATACCCACTACAAGCTCCAATGGCTGAAGAGAGTTTCTTTTGTTGGTCCTTGATTTCCTGTAAACTTTGTTTTACAGCAATTAACTGTTGCTGTGGTGTCCCCTCATACAGATAGTCTTCTTTAACAAATCCATAACGACTGGCGATTTCTTCCATGCGTGACTCGTCAGCTCGTAAAACAATGTAGGCAAAGTAAGTCGTTGTTGGTGAAGAGTTGATTTCTTCTAAATAGGCTTCGTTTATCTCAGCAACTTCAGCTTTAAAAGATTCAGCATTTTTAGCATTGACCGTTCCAATGACTAATTTGGTCATTTGACTATCAAATGCTTTAGGCGCCAAATCCAGATTTTGCCAATTGAGCAACCAATTCTCTTGGTCTTCCAATTGTTGGCGTTCGTCTACCAGTTGCTCCCATTGTTCCTTCAAAAGTAAGACTTCTTCCAGCTTTTTCGAAAAAGCTTCTTCTGAATAATTTTTTTCCAAGGTGTATAACGAAAGTTCACGCCTTTTTAAGTGTTGTTTTTTCTGACTTTTTTCGCCATGATGTTCGATAAATTGGATAGCTGTACGAATATCCGTTAATTTATAGGATAATTTCGCAAGTTCCTTGTCCTTATCGATCATCTCTGGTTCAGGAAAAAACGTCTCTACCCATTGATTGTTTTCAGATTCTTGGAACAGATCACGGATTTCTACTGCATGGAGTCCTTGAACTGCTTGCAACAAGATTTCACGATTTTTCTTATCTGAAATGAGAGTCACTTTTTCCATTTTAGTGACAGCCATTTTTTTGTTTCATCCTTTCAATGATCTCATTCGTTAAGTTCTTTTTCTTCGCTATTTCCTCTTCTTCTTTTTCTAAATATGTTTTTTCTATTTCAAGAACTTTTTGACGAAATTGTTCTAAAATCAATTCCAGTTTGTGCTGTTCGTCTTCAGTTACTTCCTCTTCATTTTTTCTTTTTTCTTTCATTAGCTTGGTTAATCGTTCTTGGAATTCTTTATTCAAATCGATTAATTCGTTATTTTTTAATTGTTCATATTGAGCAAGTTCAGCTTTGACCTGCTCTTCTTTTTTCTGATTATTCTCTTCTGCTTCTTTGATTCTTGTCAAAATTCGTGCCATTTCTGTCACAATCACTTCCCCCTTTCGATTAAAAAAGGACACATGCTCTCGTTACATTGAAAGTATGTGCCCTTTAGTTGACTAATGATGCTGAGCCCTTCAATATGTTCTTCTCACCCCTTGAAGAACGCGATCCTTGAAGCATTATGCCCAACCATTTTATTCGTGATTTAATTCTATTGTACCAAAATGACGAAAAAATTCAATAAAAACACCATATTTTTCCTCAGTAACTCTGTTTTTTTATAAGAAATTCTCATGAAAAAAATTTTTTCTTCATATGTAATCCCAAACTAGATCTATTTCAAATAGTTTTAAATTTTTTTTATTCTTGATAGAATAGAACGAATAGACGATTTGGAGGAATGTTTATGTTACCCATTATTGGAATTGCTGGAAATCAGTTGATCCGAGCGACAGATACTTTTCAAGGAAATCAAGTAACCTATACTCCCCAAGGCTTTGTCAATGCTGTGCAGCAGGCGAATGGTTTACCGATCGTTTTACCAATCTCATCCCCTAAGACTGCTTCTGCTTATATTGACCAAATCGATAAACTGATCTTAGCCGGTGGACAGGATATTTCCCCACAACTGTATCATGAACCTCCCCATCCAAAACTTTTAGAAACCAACCTTCAAAGAGATCTCTTTGAAGCAGCACTTATCAGCGAGGCACTCAAACAAAACAAACCAATTTTTGCTGTTTGTCGTGGAATGCAACTCTTAAATGTCGTGCTTGGGGGTAGTTTGTATCAAGATTTAACCACTTATCCTAAGTGGTCAGTCAAACATGAACAGCATCCAACCGCCCCACAATTTGCTACTCATGAAGTAGAGATTTTACCCGACACTCTATTACATCAGCTACTACCTGATACTTATTTGGTAAACTCTTATCATCATCAGGCGTTGAAAGAGCTGGCACCTTCATTAAAAGCCACAGCCTTTTCACCTGATGGTCTAGTGGAAGGGATTGAAAGTCTCGATAAGGATGTTCGATTATTTGGTGTACAATGGCATCCAGAGCTGACACATTCAAGCAATCCCACTGACCAAGGATTATTTGATTTTTTTGTTCAAGAATTTTAGTCCTGAAGTGATTGGGCAACGATTTTTTTCCTTTAGAATATCCTAAAAAATGCTGGCGTTATTTCGTAGATCAACCGAAATAACGCCAGCATTTAGTTTTTCATTTACCGTTTTCTTGTGCCGATACTGCTTTTAATAGTCAGTCGGTTAGGATTTTTTACGTTCATTTCTCATAATTGAAAGTGACTGTTTCAACGAACTCCATAAGCCACCTTCACTATAAACAAGAACATTTGATTTATACATATTCGCTGAGAAGAACATTAGCAGGAATGTGACAATGATTAACACTACAAGTGAAATCAATACACTAGTCATTCCAACTGTCTCATTCGCCAATCGAATCGGCATAATATAAGAAGAAAGGAACGGAATATAGGACGTGATCCGAATCACGATATTGTTTGGATCAGATGCGCCTAAGATCAACCCAAGCATATAGCCACCTAAAGAAAGATAAGTAACTGGTAAAATCGCTTTTGCTGTATCTTCTGCTTTGTTGACTAATGATCCACATAATGCCGCTAAAACGGAGAAGATCAAGATACCAAAGAACATAAACAACAATGCGTACCATAAAAATGGACCGATGATCTTATCTAGTGAAATATTCTCTATGATACTTTTTACAAAATCCATATGTTTAAATTGTTGGAATCCCACAGTCAAGATCACACCGTATAGAGCCATCTGCGTTAAAGCAACTAACAAGACACCAGTCAATTTACCATAAAAATGTTTTTGAGCTGTCGTACTTGATAAAATGACTTCCATGATTCGAGTTCCCTTTTCAGAAGCAATTTCTTGCGCGATGATTTGTGAATAAGTCAGGATAATGATAAATAAGATAATGGTTGCTGCATAACTAATCGCATATTGTACGCCAGAATTATCTTCTCCAACTTTCATTTTGTTATTACTATCAAAACTTACTTTTTGTCTAGTCAAACTTGCTGGTTGACTAAGACTAGCTACTTCTTCAGGGGAAAGTCCCAGTTGGCTAGCTCGCAATAGTGATTGCAACCCAGTTAATTGCTGTTGGATCAATAATTGTGTACTTTGTCCTAACGAATTTTCACTGTAAAGTTGACCTTTTAGCTGATCGTTTTCGACCGTGACGACTAAATAGGCATCAATTTTTTCATCGGCTAATTCTTTTTGAGCTTTTGTTTGCGAATCAACCGCTTGAAAGCTGAACTCATCGGTTTTTACTTGTTCAAGCTGTTGCGTTACTTGTTGATTTTCGGACAATACACCAATTTTATTGATCTCACTGTTCTGCTGAGCAAAATTGCCTGCTAAATAAACGATCCCTATCATAATGAATGGCACTAAGATCATAATCAAGAAAGAGATAGATTTGACATTTTTTAAATAGACATCTTTTGTAATGATCCAAAATTTACGCATCAATCTCACCTGCTTTCATTTTGAATATCTCTTCTAAGGTAGGCGGTTGTTGATTGAACATTGGAATATAGCCAAATTGTGTTGCTCGGGTAAAGATTTCTTTTCCTACATCAGGATCGTTTAAAGTGATTTCAAGCGTTTGATCTTCATGAGTGACGACTTTTTCGACCCCTTCGATCATTGCAACTTCCTGCTGGGACAAGCCAGATTCTAAGAATAGCTTTGTACGTCCAAAAGAATTTCTGATTTCATGGACTTTCCCGCTTAACACCATTTTTCCATTACGCAACATAATTAAATGATCACAGATTTTTTCAACATTATCCATATTGTGACTGGAGAAAATAACACATGAGCCATGTTCTTTTAACTCAATGATCCCATCTTTCAGCAATTCTGCATTGACTGGGTCAAGCCCACTAAATGGCTCGTCCAATATGATCAATTTAGGTTCATGGATCAACGTAGCAATCAATTGGACTTTTTGTTGATTTCCTTTAGATAATGATTTTACTTTATCGGTTTTCTTTCCTTTTACTTGGAACTTTTCCATCCAAAAATCGATTTTTGGTTCGATCTCTTTTCTTTTTTTGCCTCTCAATTCAGCAAAATACAACAATTGCTCTTGAATCGTTACTTTCGGATACAACCCACGTTCTTCAGGAAGATAGCCAATGATGTCATAGTCTTTTTCTCCCAAAGGTTGTCCATTCCATAAAACTTCTCCTTGATCCTGTGTCAAAAAATCTAAGATCAATCGAAAAGTTGTGGTTTTTCCTGCCCCGTTTTGTCCGATCAGCCCCATAATCTTTCCATCAGGTATTTGAAAAGACACATGATCAACAGCGGTATAGTCTCCAAACGTCTTAACCAAATCTTTCACTTCTAACATCGTCTCACTCCTTCGTCTCCATTTCTTCTACCATATTCAGATAGTTCAGACAACTTAAATCGCATACAAATGCAAAAAATGAAATAGTCCAGAGATTCTTTATCAATTAAAGGTTCAAAGTTTATTGAAAAATGTATAGTTTAAAAAGAAAACCATTCTTTCCCACTTTTCATTGAAACAACGACCATTTTGACATTTATTCAATCTAGGTTGGCTATAATCATTTCCAATAGTCATCATAGCGCTTCCCGCCTCGTCGAACTAAAACGAATTCTACATCATTTGTTATACAAAAAATCATAGGACACTTTACGTGGTTTGTAAAGTGTCCTATGCTAGTTCTCATGCAATTTATCAAAAACATTTTGAGCAACATTTTTTGGTAGCCCAATTTGTTGGAGTTCTTCCATCGTTGCTGCCGTAACATTTTTTAACGATTTAAATTCTTTTAGAAGTAATTTTTTTCTTTTCGGTCCTAATCCTTCAATTTCATCCAGCTTAGAAGCAAAACTGTTTTTACTTCGTAGTTGTCTATGGAATGTGATCGCAAACCGATGGACCTCATCTTGGACCCGTTGAAGTAAAAAGAACTCGGGCGAATTTCTTTCCAATGGAACCACCGAAAGTTCATTTCCAAAAAGGAGTTCATTCGTTTTATGCTTATCATTTTTAGCCATACCAGCCACTGGTATGTCGATCCCAAGTTGATTTTCTAAAACATCTTTGGCGACATCCACTTGCCCTTTCCCGCCATCGATCAAAATCAAATCAGGCAAAGGGAGACCTTCTCGAATGACACGAGAATATCTTCGATAAATCACTTCTCGCATCGAAGCATAATCATCTGGTCCTGTGACCGTTTTGATTTTATATTTGCGGTATTCTTTTTTTGCTGGCTTTCCATCGATGAATACCACCATTGCCGCTACTGGATTGGTTCCCATGATATTCGAATTATCGAAGGATTCAATCCGAACAGGTGTAGGAATATTCATGGCATTCCCTAAACGTTCCACTGCCCCAATCGTTCGTTCTTGCTTTCTAGCAATCAAATCAAATCGTTCATTCAATGCAACCGTAGCATTTTTATTCGCAAGTTCTACTAATTTTTTCTTTTCACCACGTTTAGGTTGTAAAACTTTTGTGGACAACAATGCCTCCACACTCGGTTGATCGATCGTGTCAGGAATCAAGACTTCTTTAGGAATAAAATGTTCATTTTCTTGATAAAACTGCCCAATATAAGTCAGAAAATCCTCTTCTGCTTCATTATAAAAAGGAAACATCGACACATCCCGTTCAATCAATTTCCCCTGTCTGACAAAGAATACTTGGACACACATCCAGCCTTTGTCAATGGCATAACCAAAAACATCTCGATCCACCAGATCTGTATTGGTCATTTTTTGACGAGTCATAATCGTTTCAATGGCTCGTATCTGATCGCGGTATTCTGCCGCTTTTTCAAATTCCATCTTTTCAGCAGCTTGAACCATTTTTTGGTGGATTTCTGATTCAACTTTTTCATAGCCACCATTTAAAAAGCTTTTAACTTCATCAACGATTTTCGTGTAAACTTGTGGATCAACATCAAAATAATAAGGACAAAGGCATTGGCCTAAGTGATAATACAAACACGGTTCTTTCGTTTGGCTAGGTTTACACTTGCGTAACGGAAACAACCGATCAAGGATTTTTTTGGTCTCGTTGGCTGCGCCAACATCTGGATATGGTCCGAAATAAACTGCTTTGTCTTTTAACACTTTACGTGTAATAACTAAGCGTGGGTACTTTTCGTTTGTGATTTTCAAAAAAGGATACGTTTTATCATCTTTCAACATGATATTGTATTTAGGATCATTTTTCTTGATCAAATTGATTTCTAAAAGTAAAGCTTCGATATTGGATTCTGTAACGATATATTCAAAGTCTTCGATCTCACTAACTAATCGTTCGGTTTTGGTATTATGACTACCTGTAAAGTAGGAACGGACTCTATTTTTGAGAATCTTTGCTTTCCCAACATAGATGATGGTGCCATTTTTATCTTTCATCAAGTAGCAGCCAGGTTGATCAGGAAGTAAGGCTAATTTATTTTTGATACGTTCGTTCATGAAATACTTCCTTTCAAATTTCATTGAATTAATTATAACATGTCTGTCAAAAAGAATCGTAATCGGCTCATTTGTTTCCTAGACTTGTTTGAGGGTTTAGATAAACTAGAGAAAGGTTTTACTGAAATTTGTGCTAAGGACAAAAAAACCGAGATATCAATCCATTGATTGATATCTCAGTAACATTCCAGATGTTTATAAATATTGATCGATCATTTGACGTAATTGCTCTTTCGAGTGTACACCAACCGCTTTTTCAACGACTTGCCCATCTTTTTTCAACAATAATGTTGGAATACTCATAATCCCAAATTGTTGAGGTGTTTGTGGGTTTTCATCTACATCCATTTTTACGATTCGGAATTCATCTTCATCGTATTCTTCTGACAGCTGATCTAAAATTGGTGCTTGCATGCGACAAGGTCCACACCAAGTTGCCCAAAAGTCGATTAATACTAAGCCTTTATCTGTTTCTTCGTTAAATGTCGTATCTGTAACTACTTGTGACATATCAAAGACCTCCATTTTTTAGTCTAGAGTCATTATAGCACCTTTCTTGATTCGAGACGAGCCTTCTGCTTACATTTAGTAAGTTTTATTTAAATTTAACGATCGTCGCCCCATTACCGCCTTGGTTAGCAGGAGCAAATTCAAAACTTTTGACACTTCGATGATTTTTCAGGTAGTCAGTGATTCCTTGACGCAAAGCTCCGGTCCCTTTTCCATGTACGATCGTTACTTGGGGATAGCCAGCAAGGATCGCTGAATCAAGGTATTGGTCAACCTCACTCAATGCTTCTTCATAGCGTTTGCCACGAAGATCTAGTTGGTTCGACACGTGACTAGCTGATTCAGAACGTACAGCATGAATGACCCGCTGTTTTGGTTCCTTTTGTGGAGCAACGGGCGTTAATTCACTTTCAGAAACATTCATTTTTAAAATCCCGATTTCCACTTGCCATTGCTCCCCGTTTTTACGTAACAAGGTTCCTCTTTGACCATAAGTTGTCACTAAAACTTCGTCGCCTGGTTTCAATGTTTTTTGTTCTTTGGCTTTTTTCAACACTTTATTTTTTTTCAGTTGTTCTTCTTGATGTAAGTTTGCCAATTTGGTTTTCGCATCAATCAATTGGTGCTCTTTTACATTTCCTTGTCCTACTTGTTGTTGCATTTTACGAATATCTGCAATGATTTTTTCCGCATTTTCTTGTGCTTCAGAAACTAATTCATTGGCTTTTTTCTTAGCTTTTTCGATTTCTTTTTCTCGTTCTTCAAAGAAATAGCGATACGCCTCTTTTAAGTTTTCATATAACTCTTGTGCTTCATCAACGTAGTGGCGCATTTCTAAATACTCCGTTTCAGCCATTTTTCGTCGATTTTCTAAATCAGCGATCATTTCATTTAAATCTTGGCTTTCGTCATTCATCAATTGTTTGGCTTCATTGATGACTGATTGATCTAATCCTAAGCGGCTAGAGATTTCAAATGCGTTACTTCGCCCTGGTACACCAATCAACAGACGATACGTTGGACTAAGTGTATCAACGTCAAATTCCATACTTGCATTGATTGTATTCGCCCGATTGTATCCATAAACTTTTAGTTCTGGATAGTGTGTCGTAGCCATCACATAAGCCGATTTTTTCCCAAGATCGTCTAAAATAGCAATCGCTAAAGCTGCCCCTTCTTGGGGATCTGTTCCTGCGCCTAATTCATCAAACAAGACTAAACTTTTTTCATTCACATGTGCTAAGATATCAACGGTGTTTGTCATATGGGAAGAAAATGTTGAGAGACTTTGCTCGATGGACTGTTCATCACCAATGTCAGCAAATACTTCCTCAAAAATACCGATTTGACTTTCTTCATCTACAGGGATCGGTAAACCCGATTGCCCCATCAATTGTAACAATCCTAAAGTTTTTAAAGTGATCGTCTTTCCTCCAGTATTTGGACCAGTAATCACGATCGCTTGGTACTCTTTCCCAATACTGATATCATTAGCCACCACTTTTTCTTGATCAATCAACGGATGTCTTGCTTGTTTTAAAATGACATGATTTTCTACACTGATTGCAGGAACGATGGCTTTCAGTTCTTTCCCAAAACGTGCTTTGGCGTTCATCAAATCTAGTTTACCGATCACGTATGCGTTATGAATGATTTCATGTCGATGAGGAACCAGTTCAGCAGAAAGTTCACTTAAAATACGTTGGATCTCATTACGCTCTGCAATTTGATACTGTCTCAAGCGATTATTTAATTCAACGATCTGCTTTGGTTCAACGAATAATGTTTGACCAGAAGCACTTTGATCATGGACTACCCCACCAAAGACACCTCGGTATTCTTGCTTGACAGGAATCACATAGCGATCATTTCGCATGGTAATAATCGTATCACTTAAGTATTTGGCGTTTTTCCCCCGAACAATGCCATCTAGTTGTTCTCTCACCGTTTGTTCACTTCGACGAATATTTTGACGAATGATTTTTAATTCAGGGGAAGCATCATCTGTTACTCGCCCATCTTCATCAATCGACTCTTTTAAACGTCGATTCAATTCGGGGATCGTCACCAATTGTTCTGCCCAGAAATAAAGACGTAAAAATTCAATTTCGCTATCTGCTAAATCGGCAAAGAATCGTTTTAATTCACTTGTAGTCGATAAAACACGTGCAACTTGCGCTAATTCGAGTCCATTTAAATCAGCACCGATCTCAATTCGTTTCATATGAGGTCGGATGTTCTCTAACTTAGGAATAGGGATTCCCCCACGTAACCTTTGAACTTTTAAGCCATCTTCTGTTTCTGCTAACCAATCTGTTAATTTCTCTTGTTGGTTGATCGGCACTAACTTTGCGAGTTCTTCTGTTCCTTGCGCGGTTACCACAAACTGACGAATAAGCTGTTTCACTTTTTCAAATTCTAATGTTTCTAGGATTCGATTATTCACGTTATCACCCTAACTTTCACTAAAAGAAGTTGTCACATTTCGCATTGACTCATTGGTCTTTGCTGTCCTGTCACAACTTCGTTTTTTTCTTTCACTACTTACTATTATACTATTACAAAAAATTTTTGATTAGTTTATCACATTCGTTATCCATAAATCATGGATTTTATTGGTTAGAAATGGTGTCTGCTCTACGATAAAGCGGGCAAGACTATTTCCACTAAATTGTTTTTGAACGATATCTACTGGCACAAAAGTCAATAAACTCAAGAGCAAAAATATCGTGACATAGGCAACGATTAAAGATAAGATGCCTCCCGCAAGCCAATCGACTTGTTTTAGGATCGGAATATAGGTCAAGCTATGAACAAAAATCCCGATAAAACGAGTAAGCAATCCTCCGATAAATAAAATCAGCAAAAAGGCGACTCCTGCATAAAAAGCTTCATCTAATCTGAAAGAAAATGTCTGATCAAAAAAGACCATTTGGGAATTAGATGTTACCGCAGGATAAGGAATATATAATTCCAGACGACTTGCTAGATCCTTATAAAAGTGCTGTGCTGCCATAAAAGACAAGATATAACCGATCGTATAAACGACCTGCATAGAGAATCCTCGTCTCGCACCTGAAAAAAATGCAAGCAGCAAGATAAATAAAATCAAAAGACTTAACATGTCTTGTTCCTTTCTCTTTCATCAATTTGAAGATTTTTGTTTGATTTGACCTTTTCTTTTTTCATTTAAAATTTGTTGGGCTTCCACATGATTCTTGATTTCTCGATCTGCTTGTCCGTTTTCTTTCAACACTTCTCGTGCTTCGTTTTCAATCGCTTCAATTCTTTTGATTCGATTTTCCATTTCCACAAATTTGATCATTTTTTTCTTTAAATCTGCTACTTCTTTTTCAAGTTCGAGATTTCTTTCTTGCTTCTTCAATTGATCCGAGAGCGCATTGACAGCCATTAAGATCGCTGCTTGTTCATTATCGATTTGCGGAGACAAATCCTTCAATTCTTTTAGTTGTTCATTGATCAAATTTGTCACGATATCCATATGGTGCTTTGTTTCACGTCCAATAATCGTGTAAGTTTGGTCGGCAATCACTGCTTTATAGCGTGTTTTTTCGTGCGCCATCCGAATCATTTCCCCCTATTGATAAAATTATTATCTAGTGTACCATGAAATTAATGATTTAACAGTTGTACACAAATTTTCTTATATTTACCTTATCATTATATGATAAACTTTGAAAAAATGCTATGTCTCATCCCCAACTGAACGACAAGGAACTATTAAGGGATCTTTCATCTAACAAGCATCTAAATTTATTAATTTAACTAAACTGGAGGTACATAATGAGTAATATTATCATCAAAGTAACGACTGCCCAAATGGAAAAAATGAAACAAGCTTATCTTTCTTATCTTTTACCTAAAAAAATTCCTTATACCGTATTTGCCGCTAAAAAAAATGGCACGACCATCACTGCATACACCTCAGGAAAAGTCATGTTCCAAGGTGCAAATGCCGAAAAAGAAGCAAGTCAATGGGGCGAAGCAGCTTCAGCAAAACCCAAAGCTGGAAAAACAGCTGCATCTTTGCCTAAGAACATCGAATCTTTATCTGTATTAGGAAGTGATGAAGTGGGAAATGGGAGTTACTTCGGTCCATTGACAGTTTGTGCTGCTTACGTGGCCAAGGAGCAACTAACACAACTAAAAAAACTAGGCGTTCGTGATTCAAAAGAATTAAAAGATCCTCAAATCATTCAATTGGCTAGTATCTTGAAGAAGACGATCCCTTATCAACTTTTAGTACTCGAGCCTAAAAAATATAACGAGATCCAACCGAAATACAATGCTGTGCGTATGAAAGTTGCTTTGCATAATCAAGCGATCCATCTACTGCTGAAAAAAATTGCTCCTGTCAAACCAGAGGCAATCTTGATCGATCAGTTTACACCAGAAAGCAATTATAAAAAGTATGTCCGTTTGGAAAAAAATCAAGTGCAAGAAAAACTCTATTTTGTGACCAAAGGAGAACAATACCACTTAGCGGTAGCTGCGGCATCGATCATCAGCCGAGCAAGTTTTCTAGAAGAATTAGCCAAAGAATCAGCAGAGATCGGTCTAGAGTTACCTTCTGGCGCTGGAACAAAGTCGGATCGAATAGCTGCAAAAATCATTGAAAAAGGTGGCATTGATTTGTTAGCAAATTATGCAAAATTACATTTTGCGAATACTGAAAAAGCAAAAAAAATGAGTTTATGATATCCCTTTAACGCTTTATTCTAAAAATAATAAACGTTGTTTCAGAAATCATTCTATAGGAATGAAGCGTTGAAGCAACGGTCATAAGACCTCTTAAAACAGGCTATCCAATTGGTCATTTGACCTTAAGAGCATAGCCTGATCTTTTAGATAGCATAAAAACTCCCATCACAGTAGAATAGAACTTTTTTCCACTGCGATGGGAGCCAATTAATTAGTCCCAAACGTTAAAACTTAGTATGTTTTACCCATTAATAACCAGCAATTTAATCAATCAACTCCCAAGGTCCCCATTGTTCAGTACCTGGTTCTTCCCCGCTTGTCCACCATTTCGCTTGATAGTTTTGCCCTTTATGAGACACCTTATCACCAGCTTTGTAAATATTTGTAGCACTACATGCTTCATATTTTGATGAAGATGTGCTATCTAGTGTTGTTACACTCAAAGGTTGACTGTGTTCTGAAACATTACCAGAATGATCAAACGCTTTTACAGTATAAATGTACGTTGAACCAGCCATTAAATATTTGTCAATATAATTGGTAGTAGCTGTTTGACCAACTTGTTGTCCGTCACGATAAACATAATAACCTGCTACTCCTTTATTATCCGTCGAAGCGGTCCAGTTCAACGTCACGCTTGTCTCTGTCACATTTGAAGCTGTCAGATCAGTCGGAATAGATGGTGCTTCTTTATCTTCTGGATCTGGTGTTGGCGTTGGTGTTGGATTAGTTGAATCCTCTCCATAAATCGTTTGTTGCGAGATATCTATACCGGCTTTTGTAATTCTTTGTGCTAGATTTATAGAAGCAATATGATCAACGGATACATCAGTTGCATTTGATTTTAATCTAAACGTATATGTCTCCCCTGGTTTAAGCTCTTTTCCTTCGTAAACCCCACTTAAATCGATCGTCACCGTTCCATTTGAGGTTGAAACCTCGCCTGCTTTGTAATCACCACTACTAAGAATCTCATTTGAATTCAACGCTAAAGTGTATCGTGGTAATTTAATTGTCTTGTGAGAAGATTCAATAGCTGATAAAACGTCCGAATTTTCATTTAGTGTTTCTTTATTTTTGATGACTAATTCATACCCTTTTGAACTGTTTTCAGAATAAGTAGAAATCCCTACCTCGACATTTAGATCACTTGATACAATTTTATGCTCTGGAAGTTTTTCTGTACCAAACAACCCATTTTTGATTGCTTTGGTCAGTTCATCTCTTTTCGTACTCGTTGTTGGCTTATCTTGCGATTGCATCCAAGAGATTACACCACCTAATTCATGCTCTTTCACATATTGCGTTTTGTAATTAATTGATTTTACATTGTCATAGGTAAAGAACTCTTTTGAAACTTCGCTGTATAAAAATGGTGCTTTGGCTGTATCATCCCAATATTCTTTTAGAGTCGGGATTTTAGTTTTTAATTCATCAATGTTTCGGTAGGACCAAACTCCACCTGCTCGGCCACCATCCCCAAGTGCCAGAGAATGTTCATTGTCCGCACCATATGTCGGCGTTTGGTCTGCATCTTTATTGCTTTTTTCAGCAGGTTGGAATAATCCAGGAGTATTTGGGTCTGTCCCTTTAGCTACTTCATTCCACCCACGAGTATAGAAAGCTGCGCCGATAACGATTTTTTCTGAAGGGGCCCCATGTTCTTTCAAAAAGCGAACGGTCTGATCAACGGACAACCCATTTGCATAGTTCGGGTCGTTAGGATTACCATAAAGTGCAGTATGATGACCACTTGTTGCACTCCAAGCACCATTCATGTCATAAGTCATCATATTCGCAAAGTCAACTACTTCAAATAGTTGTTTGATGTCAATTCCCTTGTCCAACATTCCTTGGGACGCAGGTAATGCTACAGAAAGTTCATAAGTCTTACCTAATTCCACTCCTTGTTTATCGATCGCTGCTCGAATATCTTTTAATAGTAAAATATAATTTTCTTTATCCTCTGGTTTTGCGTTAGGTGTTCCTTCATCATTTTTGTTGTCGACACGATCAGGCTCACGAACATCTGCTGGATATTCCCAATCAATATCAACGAAATCCATGTTGGTATATTTTAAGAATTTAGTAATGTTTTCCACTAATTTTTTTCGTTTCGCAGGACTAGCTGCAACTTCAGAAAAATCACCCGATTTTGACCAACCACCTAATGACACGCCAATTTTTAAGTTTTTATTTTGTCCACGCAAATTTTGAAGCGCATTCAACAAACCAGAAGCAGCATTTCCCCATCCGACTTCTGCTTCACCTGCTGGTACACCTACAGCGGCTTCTTTATCTGTAAATTTCAACTCACCATTACTATCAAAATCCAAAAAGGCATAATTTAAATGCGTCAATTGGTCTGCGGCAATATCTTTAGGATAAAATTCTTGTTCTCCTCCCCAAATCGACCAATCACCATAATACATCACATTACGATAAGACGCTTTTTTTGTAATTTCCTGTGCTTCTTCAGCATGCACATGTTCTTTGTGGCTGAATAATGGTGTTGTCAGAGAAATAACAGAAGAAAATAACATCGCTGCCAAACTAATTTTTTTCAACTTTTTCATTTTTAACCCTTCCCCTCTTTTTCTATACGAACTCCCCTAATAAAACTTATTATCCATAAAACAAATCAGTTATTTTTAATAAACCAACCTCCTAAAAAGCAAAAAAATGATAACCCTTACAAAACAAGGTTAACATTATCTTATCAAAGCATCAAATGATTTGATATTTTTGTATTGCATATTAACATTTATATATTTATAGTTATCTAAAATAACTAATAAATATCCCTATTCTCTTATCTCTTTTCCATCTCTTTTTACTGCTTTATTTAAAATAACTTTTATTTTTTATTTTTATATTTATAAAAGAACAAAAAAAGCATTTCGCCAAAATAAATTGGACAAAATGCTGCGAATCTTTTTATGTATGATTTGTTCATTTTTGAATGTATCCTCTTAGAGTTGGATCTTCCTGATTCTTTTCGTTTCATCATTAACATTTAACTGAAAAATTTTTCAACGAAATTGCCGATCATATTTAATCTGCGATTCCTGCTCTCTAAAACAATTTAATGTACGCAAGTATCGTTTAGCCGATTTTAAATGTTCAGCTAGTGGTTTTTTTTCTCCAAGATAAGTATAATAATTAGCTAACACGACTCTTTTTACCTCGTCTTTAGTGATGGTCTCTAACTTTAGCTTTTTGATGGTTTCTTTTGCAATTTTGACTGGCATTTTTTGTAAGAAAAAGTAATTGACCAGCGCATGTATATGTCCCCCCTTGGATCGGTTCTCTTTGATTAACTCATCACAACGTTTCCTTATGTCCCTTTTCCCTTTGTTGATCTCATCTGCTGAGAGTTTACCATCAAAAATCGGTTGAAATAATGGAATCTCATAACGATCACTTAATCGATTACTGATTCTTCTACTTGCACCTATGGAAATCAATGTATTTTCTATTTCTTTCCTTTGCCAGAGCCAATCATCCTTTTTTTGTACGATATGATCACAATACTTCTCAATGGCGCTCACCTTTAATTCCTCTGAAGAAACGGGCAAAGGAAAATCAAACCCATCAATCACATGGAGTGTTTCCTTTAGTGGTCTCTCTGTAAATAATAGAAAATGAACAATAGCCTTCATTCCTTTTTCATTACCTAAATCCTTTAAAAAAGAGTGACAACGATTCAACTGTCCAGATAAACGTCCAGCTTTGGGGAATAACTCTTCATTTACATGGTTATTGATCAACGTAACTAATTCTTGATTCGCTCCCCTTAAGGCAAGGGCATTTTCACTTGATTTTTTCCACTCAATGAGCCCTAATTTATTAAAAGATGCTTGGCACTCCTTAACAAGTCTTACTTCTTCTTTGATAGTCAAATAACTATTATCAAGAACAACATTTACTTTTGAAGGGATTTTTGTAAAAATTTCCTCAAGAATATCTGGAGGCAGCTCTTGAAGCACGAGATAATTCCGTGTTGCCAATGGCTCAAAATGTTCACAACGTTGGACTACTTCGTCAATGAGTTTTTGAGACGACTTCATCTTCAAAGAAGGAAGCAAGGTGACATTTAGTATCTTACTCAATTGATCGATCTGCGTTCGATTCATTCCTCGTAAAACAAGATATTCCTCACATTTTTTCTTTCCAACAGTTCCCTCAGATCCTATCAACATCGATTGGCACTTGTACACTTCCTCGAATTGTTTCTGTAAATAAAATTTATTGATAGTTTTAGGAAACCTTAGATCTCTAAAAATTTTATCAACATACTTGGGCGCTATATTTTGTAACAATAAGTATTTTTGAATCGCTACAAAGCCTTTTTTTGACCCTAAGTCTTCTAAAAAAGAATTGCACCGATCAACTAATGAGCTAATTGCCCCTCTTTTAGTCATATCTATCATTGGGAATATTGATTGATCGATGTATTCATTCATTTGATGAAGCTGTTGTAAACTAGGATAAGTTAAAATAAAATAATTCTCGAATTTTTTTCTGCCCATTTCTGATCCTAATTCTCGAACAAATTGGCTATATTTTCTATATCTAGTTAAACAAAAATGGAAATTTTTTCGATCCTCATCATTCATAGAATCTTTTATTCGCTCTATGACTTCGATATTGATTGCAGGAGGGAAATCTTCCAACATAAGGTAATTATTGACTGATTTAACTCCATTTACTTTGTTTGGATACCAGTAATTTAAAAAACTTTGGCAATATTTGACTGCTTTAGTTATTTTCTCCTCCTTTGATAAAGGTTCATCTTTCAAGGAAGGCAATAAATTGATGTTTAAAATTTCTCCTATCCGATTGAAAAATTTACGATCTACTCCTTGTAGAACTAGCCGATTTTCTACTTCTGTTGCCCCCATATTATTATAATAGAGCGTTGTAACGAGAAGGTCTTTATACTCTTTTTGATTGATTGTCTTGGGTAATTGAACTTCATTAAGTATATCCTTCGCTCTGTCTGCTGTTGTATTTTGCAACAATAAATAATATTGAACAGCTAATAATCCTTCTGTCTCACCGAAATCCTCTAAAAAAACATTACATCTTTTGGCCGTCAAAGTAATTTGTTTAGAGGATCTGGAATTCTCCCATGTAGGAAACAAAAATTCTCCAATTGTTGCACTTATTTTGTTGTATTCAGATCGAGGAAGTTCATTTAAAATGAGTTGATTTTCAATTGCTTTTATCCCTTCATTTGTGCCATATTTGACCAATGTTTCATTGAACTTTTTATGTAATTGTTTTTTCTTTTCTATCTTTTTAAAAAATCCATGTTTGTTCACAGTTCCCTTAAAAAGTAGTCCTTCAACAATTTCTTTAGTCAATTCTGGACTCAGGTCATGTAGCACAAGATAATTTGTAATAGCTTTTTTTCCTATCGCACTATTAAAAACATTTAGCAGCGATTGACAGTATTGAGTGGCTTCGTTAACTATCTCTTGCTGGGTTTTATCCTTAACTATTGGTAAGAAATCCATCTTCTTGATTTGACTGACTGTCTCTATAGACTTTCGATTTGCACCTTCCACTAATAAATGGTGTTCGATACTTCGTTTTTCATCTATCTCTTTGATTTTCTCTAATAAATAGCAAACATAACTATCCCTATCTAAATAGAACAAAGTTCTTTTCATTTCTCTTTCCCTTCTCGTTTATTCATTGAGCTTAAGTATAAAGTGGAAAATAGGGAGAAACGTTCCTTTTTTTTCAAAAAAAAAAATTTATTGAAATCCCCTAATAGAAAAGCCGCTTCAACTAACGAATGAATCCCATCGGCAACATCAACACAAAAAAACGGTGTGCAAGTGTTCGTTCTTTGAAATAGATCTGATGTTTTGGAGACAAATGGTGTCTCAAAAGCATCAGATCCATCCAATCGAACGGAGCTTACACAACCGTTATTGTCACAAGCTAAACAATAACCCCATTTAAGTATAGATCGATCAAAGTCGCCACATCAAAAGGCTGTTCCTCTGAATGACCAGATTCAGTAATATAAGGGGCTAGCAAAAGGAAAAAATGTTTCGCTGCCAGTTCCTGTGTGACGTTTTTTCGTAATAGTTGTTGATGATTGGCAAAAATCTTTTCAAAAGGTTCCCGATAATTCTTTTTCCATAAACAAAACAAATGATTTCTTGTTTCAGCTGAAAGATTGAGCTTCAAATCATGCAGCATCATAAACAAATCAATGAGATGGGTTTCAATAAGATATTCAGCCATCTTAGTCAACGTTTGTTGAAAATCATCGGCACCCGTTGCGGCGATCTTCCTCAAATCGTCCCCTACTGTTTTCAAATGTTGTTCCAGAACTGCCTGGTAAAGTTTTTCTTTGTCACTAAAGTAATGATAAAGATTGGGTTGGGTAATCCCGGCGTTCTTAGCAATTTCACGAGTAGACGTGCCGAGATAGCCTTTTGACATAAACAAATGATTAGCTTCATGTAAAATCTTTTTTTGCGTGTCTTTGTTATAGCGATGAACCACATACACACCTTCTTTTTATGCTTATTCTGTTTTTTCTTGAAAAACACCGTCTTCCATCATAAACACTTTATCACATTTGTCAATCAGGCGTGTATCATGGGTGACCATAATGATGGCTTTATTTTTTTCTTTCGATTCTTTTGCCAAAATATCTACGACTTCTCTTGCTTTTTCTGAATCTAAACTGGCTGTTGGTTCATCTGCTAAAATAATGGACGGATCGTTGTAAAGCGCTCTAGCAATGGCGACTCTTTGCCGTTCTCCTCCTGATAATTCTTCTGGATATTTGTTGACCAATTCGGCAACACCTAACTGTTCAAATAGTTCATTCGCTTCTTTCTGACGATTCTCATGTTTGACTTTATCCACTAATATCAATTGCTTTTTGACCGATAAAAATGGAACCAAATTAGACGCTTGTAAAATAAATCCGATTTCCTTAAAACGTAATTTTACCCGCTGATTCTCAGGTTGAGCACTAAATTCTTGCCCATTGATCAAAACAGACCCTTTACTAGGCGTTTGTAAGCCACCTGCAATGGTCAAGAAAGTACTTTTTCCTGAACCAGAAGGACCGATGATCGCAACAAATTCGCCTTTATCTACACTAACATTGGTTTTTTTCAGTGCGTGGACGATTTGATCACCATCTTTGAAATTCTTTTCGACATCTTTAAATTCGATTGCTTTCATTTTTTTCATCTCCTAACCAATTGCCTTCAACGGATCGATTTTTACAATTGCTCGTACCGAAAACAGCGCACCTAAAATGGCGACCACTAACATCAAAACACTGATAACTCCGAAAAATAACCAATTACTTTGAAAAGGTACGGTATCTGGTAAAAGGAACGAGGTCCCCACTGTTCCCAACAAGCCAAGACCGATCCCAAAGAATGAGAGTAAGAAGGTTTGTGCCACTACTGAGCGAGCAATAAACCCTCCTGTCATTCCTTGCGCCTTCAAAACACCAAAAATATTGATTTTTTGCATGGTCAACACATAAATGAAAATTCCGATTACAATCGCTGCAATCACGATCAAAAAGCCGATCATAAAACCAAAAGTGAGTACTTGCGCACTATAGCCAGGTAATTCATTGATAAATTTAGAAATGCTGATTTTTTCAAGAGCATTTGGTAAATCATCTATCTGCCCTCTAACAACCACCGCGTTGATTCGAGCATTCTCACTTGTATCTGTTTTTTCAAAACGAATTTCTTGGTAAGCATCAAGTGTTGTATATAAAACCGGCGATACATTGAACTTCGCATTTTCGGTAAATCCAGTTAATCGAAAGGTTTTGTCACTACCAGAAAGTTTAACTGTATCGCCAATTCCTAGACCATACTCTTCTTTTAAGCTAATATCACCCACTGCTTCATCATTCCCAACAAAGGCCTTACCTTCAACAATATTAGGCATGATAAATTGATCTGGATCAATACCAAAAAAACTCACATTGATTTTTCCTGCCTCATCGTTGTCTTTACTGGTTACGACCCCTGGTGTTTGTGCCAAGTAAGCCACCTTATCCCCTTTTACTTCTTGCGCTGTCTTTTTCGTGATCATTGACATCCCTAGGTTCGTATTGGCATCTTTTGACAGTACAATATAGTCTGCCTCCCACTTATCGACAGCCGTTCGGTTATCTTGTGCCAGTCCATACGCTAAACCGGTTAAAAAAAAGACCAAATATGCAATTAAAAACATCACCCCAGCAACCAACGCATAGCGTAATTTTGAATGTATGATTTCATTTAATGCTAAAAACATCTAACTCCTCCTTTAAAAGTTTATCAAACAATAATACAAGTTTATCACTTGATAAATTTTTAGAGGAATAATCTGCTCACAAAAAAACGGTAAGGCCAAATAAGTTTGCCTCACCGTTTGATTATCGCTATAAATTTGGTTCGTATTGCTTGTTGGTATGTTCTTTTCTGAATCAAACGCAACCATTCAAAAGTGCTATCCAAAGTCACTATCTGTTCAAGCTATTTTGCTACTTAATCCCTATTGATAAACCGTTTTTTTGTCTTAACACATGAAACGATTTTCTCTCAATTTTGCGTTTTTGATGTCTTCAACAGTTTGAGTTCCAGCTAATTGCATGACCATTTCAAGTTCTGTTTTGAAAAAATCAAATACTTGTTTGATTCCTGTACTTCCACCTAAAGAAAGTCCATAAATGGCTGGTCTACCGATGGCAACTAAATCAGCTCCTGAAGCAATCGCTTTAAAGACATGTTGCCCTCGTCTAACACCGCTATCAAATACGATCGGTACACGTTTATCCACAGCTTCAGCTACATAGCGTAATGAATCAAAAGAAGCTGGACCCCCATCTAACTGTCTACCACCATGATTGGAGACCCAAATCCCTTGTGCACCAGCATCAAGAGAACGATACACATCATCTTCTGATTGTACCCCTTTGACATAAACTGGCAACTCTGAATGGGTCGTAATAAATTCGATATCTTTTGGACTTAATTTTTGTTTAGACGATTTATAGACTGCATCCATCGTTTGACCGACTCCCGATTGGTAAGCTTGAACGATTGGCATGGGCAACGGAAAAGTAAAACCATTTCGCCGATCTGTTTCACGATTTCCGCCAACTGTTGCATCAGCTGTTAAAACAACCGCCTTTGCTCCGTTTCTTTTTGCCATTTCCAAGATATCCAAGTTGATTTCATCGTCCTTACTCATATAAAACTGAAACCACTGAGGAGCTTCAGGACCACCAGCTGCTCTAATTTCTTCCAAGGTACAAGAAGCGTAAGAACTAGCTGTATAGATCGTTCCAAATTCTGATACTCCTTTAGCCGAAGCTTTTTCAGCTTGTTCATGGGCTAATCCATGCGCTGCTATTGGTGCCATAATGATTGGTGCGGCTAATGTTTCATCAGAAAAATAGGTCGTTGTATCAGGTAATTCCACATCTTTCAAAACATGAGGGATAACCAATCGATGATTAAAGGCTTTTTGATTTTCTCGATAAGTAAACAAATCCCCTGCACCACTACTGATATAGCCATATCCACCACTAGGGATTACTTGAGTAGCTGCTAATTCCAGATCTTCCATATTGATGAAATCAATCATCCCTTCATGTGTACCAGCTTGATAAACTTTTTCCATAATAAAGCCTTCTTTCTCTCGAATTAAGAACCATAAATTTTATGATAGCGTTTGCATTATTATCGTACCTCTCAAAAATGATACAGGCAAATAATCTGTTTGAACTCTAGCAGAGAATTAGAGAAATAGTAGAGAGATAGTAGAGAGATTTTTTTAGGAAAGATTCTGTCTAAGGTTGAATAGGAGCTATTTTGTAGGGGGACAAAACAGCTCCTATCTAGTCAGAACTAACCTATAAAGGCTTACTTCTATCCTATAGAAAATAACCTAGGAGAAAAAGGTCATGATTGTCAGAGTGAACTCCTGTTTCGTTTGCGATGACTATTTTTCCGGAATATAAGCTTCTCCTTGAGCGAATAGTACTGCTTCTCCACCGATCACGATCCGTTCCCCTCGCAACTCACAATCAAGGTAGCCACCTCTTGGTGAAAGCTGATGGGCAATCATTTTTTTCTTACTTAATTTATTTACCCAATAAGGAATAAGATTGGAATGAGCAGAACCGCAAACGGGATCTTCATTGATCGTTAATTTCGGGAAAAATGTACGAGAAACAAAATCTTCCTTCTGACCACGTGCGGTTACGATCACGCCAACGCCCAAATCCAAATTTTTAATAGCTGAAAAGTTTGGTTGCAACTGTTTTACGGTTTCTTCATCTGTCAGTTCAAAAAATAAATCTCGCGCTAAATAAGCAGCTTTGATTTTTGCACCGATTGCTTTTTCGTATTCAGGTAAAATCGCTACTTTTTTAGGCATGATACTTGGAAAATCCATATAGTAAGTTTCTTGTTGTTTTGTCACAAGAAGTTCTCCACTTTGACTAGTAAATTTGATTATTTCTTCCTCTACCCCATAATAATTGAACAAAACAAACGCTGTTGCTAAAGTAGCATGTCCACATAAGTCGATTTCACGATCCGGAGTAAACCAACGTAACTCATAGTGTTCCTCCTTTTTGACAGTAAATGCTGTTTCAGATAAGTTATTCTCAATAGCAATTTTTTGCATCACCGTATCTGGTAACCACTTCTCTAAAACGTAGACTGCTGCTGGATTCCCTTTAAACACTTCTTGTGTGAATGCATCAACAACATAATAACTTAACTTCATTTTATTCAGACTCCTTAACTTTTTGATAAATATATTCTGCACAACATAGATCTTCAATCGCTAAGCCAACGGCATCAAAAATCGTGATTGTTTCTTGTTGGTCTTTTAATAATCTTTTTCCTGAAACCAATTCACTTAACGAGCCTGAGATCGCTGATTCTGATAATTCTCCTTCAGCAATCGGAATCAGTAGATCTCCACTTTCTTTCATTGCAGCTTCATAATCATCGACATAGATGGCACTGCTTTTCATCAACTCACTAGTGATTTCACGTGTATCTGGTGTAAACGTACCAATAGCATTGATATGCGTACCAGGAGTAAGCCATTCTTTTTTCAAAAACGCCTCTTTACTAGGTGTTAGCGTACAAATGATCTCAGCTTGTTCCACTGTTTCTGCGAGTGTTTCTCCACTTGAAAATTCAATTTCCGGGTATGCTGTTTGCATTTCCTCAATAAATTGTTGACTTCTTTCTTTACTCAAGTCATAGACAGATACTTTATTGATTGAACGTATAGCACAGATCGCATTCAAATGCGAGCTTGCTTGTTGTCCAGCCCCGATTAAAGCTAATGATGCCGCTTCTTTTTTCGCCAATATATCAGTGGCTAAAGCGGAAACTGCAGCGGTACGAATCCAAGTGACTGCATTCGCGTTGATTAGCGCTACAGGTACACCGTTTTTAGAATCAAATAATAGAATTTCCCCCAAATGTGAAGATAGTCCTTGTAAATGATTATCAGGAAATGCAGTAATGATTTTTGCACCAAAATAACGATCTTTACCAAGATAAGCAGGCATCATCGCAAAAACATTTTTGTTTTTACCATCTGGCAAAATCTCTACCATACGTGTATTTTGACTAATTTTTCCTTCGCCATAATCGCTAAAACACTGACGCATTACTTCAATTGCCTCTTGAAAATCTAATCGTGATACTGCTTCTTCAAAATCGATTTTTCTCATAAAAATCTCCCCTTCACATCCATATATTATCATTGAATTATATACATTCAATAGTATAATTGTATGGAATACAATTTTAGAGGTGAATAAAATGCCCATAAATTCTTATGAAGATTATCCGATCACTTGGCGACCTGATAAAACAAAATTAACACGCCCCATCTATAAATCTCTGATCCAACAGCTAGAAGAAGATATTCTTACAAGTAAGTTACAAAAAAATACCCAACTTCCTTCTCAGAGAGAATTAGCCGACTATTTAGATATCAATTTTACAACTGTCGGTCAAGCCTATAAATATGGTATTGAGAAAGGTCTCTTGTACACCAATATTGGAAGTGGTACGTTCGTTTCCCCTAATGCTTTTACTTCAATCACGATTTCAACTAATCAAGTAGCTGAGCATGTGATTGATTTTGGATTAGTTAGTTCTTTTGAAGACTGCAACCATCTTGTCCTGCCTTTTATCCATTCAGTCAGTCTCAACCCCAATATCGTGGGTTTATTGAATTATCGTGACCCTATGGGAACCAATTTTCAATTAAAGACGGCAGTCGAGTGGTTACAGACTCAAGGGGTTCAAACAACGATTCATCATACCGCAATCGTTTCTGGTGTTCAAAATGGTCTTGCTGTGACACTTGCCGCCTTTTTTTCTCCTGGAGATCGAATCGCTATTGATCGATATACCTATTCCAATTTTATTGAGTTAGCGCATTTGTATCACTTAGAAGTAGTTCCGATCGATTTCGACCAAGAAGGAATGAAACCTGAATTATTGCTACAAGAGTGTCATAAAAAGAAAATAAAAGGGATTTATCTGATGCCTTCTTGTAATAACCCCATCGGTTTTCAACTGTCTCTCCAACGGCGTAATGAATTGAAAGCTATTATTTCCAAAGAAAAGTTATTAGTTATTGAAGACGATATTCATTCTTTTTTAACGACCCATTTTCAACAACAAGTTTTGCCACCGTTTCAACAGCTGCTACCTGACCAAACCATTTACTTGTCAGGAATGACCAAATTCATTTGTTCAGGTCTTCGTGTAGCCTATCTTGTATTCCCAGAACGTTTAAGAGAACGAATTGAACGAGCAATCTTTAATATAAACGTCAAAACATCTGGTCTAGATGCAGAAATCATCACTCAAATCTTGCACTCACCAGAAACAGTCCAGAAAATCTTAACAACAAAATTAAAGCGAACAGCCGAAGCAAATGACTGCTTTGATGCGTATTTTGATTTACCTCGTCCTTCGAATCCTTATCCTTATTATCGAAATATTCCGATCCGAGCCGATATTTCTCCCTTAGATGTAGAACAACATTTTTTGAACAAAGGGATAAGAATCTATCACTCGAATCGCTTCACTAGTCAACAACAAGCTGATCCTTTTATCCGAATCGCCTTATCATCCAATCATTTAGAGATTTTAAAGAAAGGATTACGGATCATTAAAGAAGAAATCGATGCTTATTTATGATTTTTTAGTTTCTATTCTTAGGTATACTCAAAAAACCATTCAATCACTGGCAAACAAGAGAAGATCCATCACTCCCTTGATTTAGAACGTCTTCTCTTGTTATTGGGGTTCATCATTGAATCGATCATTTAATCGTAGTAAAAAAGTTTAGCACAACTTCATGCTCAACTTTTTTACTTCCTTAAGTAAGCCCTTCGAATTGATTCGCCGTTCTTTCGATCACTTGGATAGCTGTCTTGACCCATGTTCCTTTAGAAACGTGACTTAAATGACTTGCATAACTTGTAGTCAGCTGTTTCAACGTTTGTTTCTTCTGTTGAAGTGTTTGTTTGGTCAAGTTTTTTCTATTTTGCGATGTGGCATGACTTGGTGTTGCAACAATAAGCCGAATGAGTTGTTTTTCCAATGTTTTTTGTAATTCTTCAAACATGTTTTTCTCCCGTTTCGTTTTTATTAGTTGTTAGATCCTTTCTCTAATGCAGAATACTTATCTATTAAGGGATATTCGATGCGACATTCGATCAGTCTTTTCTCTCTGCGAAAAATCCCTTCCGCCTCTTCTTTGCTATCATTTAACAAACGATAGAACTGTTTTCTGTGGGGGGAAACATCAAAAAATGAAAAATCATGGAACTGGTTTGCTAAGTGATTTAAGTAATGATCAAATTTACTTTTCTCGTTCTTTAGTTGGTCGAGTTGATTTTCTAATTGTTTTTTTTCTGAATATAACTGTTTTTCCATAGGTTGAGACTGTCCTTCACCTTTTTTCCATAACCCCTCCATTTTATGAAAGATATTGGGACAATGTTTTATCTGTCCTCACCTGTTCTTCAATGGTGGTTACTATCTGTTTCAGCAGCGTATCTAATTCATATTGGACCTTTTGCAATAGGGTTAGTTGTTGTTCATAGGTAGCTACTGGCTGACGGACTAGTGTGTACTCTGTCACCTGATTTTCTGCCAGAATAGCCATTTTTTCGGTATCATTCAAATGTTCACCCCAGCGGTTCGTATCCCGTTTCGTTTGGCTCCAAAGAAGATTAGCCTGTTCAATCTCCTTGTTTAGCCACTTGACCACTGTGTCTATCTCAGATTGAATCGCTTGTTTGTATCCCAAGGTAATCGTTCTCGCTTGCATCGCATCTAAAAAAATCTCTTGTGAAGAAGAAATTCCTTTACCGCTGTGACGAAATTGATGATGAATCTCAGCGAGCCGATCCAACTCTTTGCTTGTCTGATGTTTTGCTAATTGGATAATCCCTTTAGACTGTGTCACTAGATTCCCATCTTGATCAAATAAATAACCGCCCAACATATGCTGTTTGCCCAACTTCACTTTTTTAGATGTTACTTCAATTATTGTGCCCACTTGTTTTTTTGTCAGTGAATACCCGATCGGTACTAAATCTCTTGTGTCAATAAAATTGAAAATCTTTCCTTCATTCGTTAATTTATCTGCTGTTGCTTGTTGTCTGGGATTTAAAATACTGTAAATGTTGGGGCCTTGGTAGAGATATACCCCCTCTAGCCGATCATGAAAAGCAGTCGGCAAATCTGAAATAGCATATTGTCCATTCATTGAACCTAAAGAATGGCCATATACTGAAACTTTGGCATTGGGATACATTTGCATGGTTTCTTGTAATGTATGGGCGGCAGACTTTAATTGCGGCATCGCAGTTGCTCCTCCTGCATTGATCACTTGGACAGCCGTAGGAAGATTGTTTACTCCCCAATCTCGCCATACATCTCCAGGATTTACCAGTATTTTATTGATCCCTATCGAGCCTTGATAAAGGATAGTTATCTGTTTCACTTCTTTTGGCTTTTGCACTTTTGGATTTCCGTCGGTAATGATAAAACTTTTTTCTCCACTTTTTTTGTTATCTATTATCTTTGATACATAACCATATGTTTGACGATTCACTGAAATTTTTTTGTTCACTTCGAGATTCATATAGCTTTGGCTTATCATTCTTATTCTCTCTTCATCAGTCATCCTCATGACTGATGCGCTCTCTCAATCAGCCTATCTAGTTTTTCTGAGATAACTAATCCATCATTCACTAATTGGTTCCTGCGCTCATTGACTACCAATCCTAATGTTAACTCTTTATCTTGATTAATGATCAATTCAACGTTGATTCCTCCTAAACGATTAGGTTCAATACTTTCGTAATCAATTTCATACGAATGGACGATTCCTTCAGCTGCTAATGCTTTGGGATCTAACCGTTTTAACTCAGATTCGATCAGTTGCGCTACTCGGTCACTCTTAATCATATTGACCATTTCTTCATTAAGCTGCTTTTGTTTCATGTACACAATCCCTCCGATTATGATTACTGCTATCCCTAAAATTTTCATTAAACGATACAACATTTTTTGTTTTTTCATAAATCCTCTTCCTGTTTTCTATCTATTTGACCAACACGTTCGTCATTCTTTTTTCATAATAGAGATACGCAAGTACTTGAAGATTTTGTCAGATAAACCCAATTTTTTTGTTGATCTGGTTTCTTTTACGATTCATGCTTTTGGTTTGATGAATTAGCCGAGTACACTCGTGACTTTCATCATGGGTAGTTCCTGCTCAATTAGAAGAATGTAAACAAAAAAACATAGATCTGGAACAAACGTTGTTCCAGATCTATGTTTTTCTTATCGATTAAAGTAGGAAAAAAATTATTGTCTTCGTTCCTTAAGAAAATAGTTGCATCAAAAATCCTGAAATGATCAAGACGATTGCACCGCCTAAACGATTCCCCATTTGCGCAAAAGCAATCAGTTCCATTCGATTAGCCGCAGATAATACTGCTACGTTTCCTGTACCACCCATTGAGTTGTTACACAAACCAGCTGTAATGGTTGATTCAACTGGGTACAAACCGAATAAACGTCCCACGAATCCTGAAGTGAGCGAGATTGCTACAACACTTGTCAAACATAAAACAACGAATTGCCAAGTTAACGCTGAAGCTAAGACATTTAGATTCAATAGCGCAATCCCTATTCCTGCAAGGACAGCTGCTGTTAAATTCTTAACGATCAGATTATTGAACATAATTGCTGCATCCTCATAATAATCAGGTAAGAGATTTGTAATTTTACAAATCACGACAATGATAATCATGAATGCATACGCATGGATTTTTGGCACAAAGTAGTTGCCGATTTGTCCTAAAATAAAGAATGTCAATGACACCATTAGACCTACACCTAATTGGGGGATCGATGGTTTCACATTCCGTGGTTTACCGTCACCAAGATCGCCTTTTGCCATAAGTTTGCCTTCACCATTCAATTTAGGCATTGATTTTCCTGCACGAGCAACCAAAGCTGCTCCAATGATGGCTAAGACATTAGTCATTGCTGTAGCTGGGAGTAATTGAGAAATAATAGAGGAAGCATTCGTTCCTAAGACGTTCGCATAAATCGTAGATAATGGAACTGCGCCAGCTCCAACTCCTCCAGCCATTGCTGGTAAAGAGATATACAGTACGGAACGTCCAAACCCATTACCAATTAACATTCCAACTAGACCAACAGCAAAAAACGAGACAATCATTGAAATAAGTGCTACTGGAATGAAACGTACCGATGCTTTCATTAGTAAATTACGGTTCATCCCTAAAATACTCCCAGTGATTAAAGCTGCGATATAAAAATCTAAGAAACCCATGTTACTTACAAAATTTTCAGTAGCTTTCACCACGTATTCTGGTAATATACCAAAAGTCGCAATTGCAGCTGAGGCAAAGATCGCAAATACGGAACCTCCACCTAGATAACTTCTAACGATTGGGATTTTTGTACCAATAAAATGAAATAAATTCCCGAATATCACTAGAACAGCGATCGGACCAATCATATTCGTTGGTAATTTCCCAAGTGCCATTGCAACGATCAGGACTAATACCATAACAAAATAGATAGGAAGACTTACTCCAGTAATCTTAGTTGTCCAAAATCCTTCTTTTGTTTTTTCTTCAACTTTTGTAGTTGATTCTTCTCTTTGTGTCATTCATACAGATCCTTTCTGAATAAAAAAGCACGGTGAAAGGCTGAGGTACGTTGAAAAATAGTTCAATATCTGATTTTTATAGCTTCTTCATCAGATGATTCCCATTTTTCACCTCGTTGCATCTAATCAGCTGCTTTCCTTTCACCGATTAACGTACTCTGTGTATGATTGTGCTCAACTAATCCTTCATTCACTTTGTTTTAGAAATTTGGTCAAGTTTATTTGTCTAACTCTTGGTATTCTGGTACCCATTTAGCAGATTCCACTGCTGCTTTGATATCAGTGATTTCTTCACGATTCAATTTTTGAGAAACAACAGATTTCGCTACTGTTTCTGCAATTGTTTGAGAAAATTCAGTGATCTTCGCAACTGGAGGTAAAATTGCTGCGCCTGGTTGTGTAACATCAACGATTCCACCTAATGCACGACTTGCTTGAGAAATGATCTCAGCATTCACACGTGTAGCCGTTGAAGCAATCAAACCAAGTCCTAACCCTGGATACATCAACGCATTGTTTGCTTGTCCGATTTGATAAGTTACTCCTTGATATTCCACGTCTGCTGCCGGAATCCCAGTTCCTACTAATGCTTTCCCATCAGTCCATTCAATTAAATCTTTGGCTTTCGCTTCCGCTAATTTCGTTGGATTAGACAATGGCATGATGATTGGACGTGGTGTATGGCTTGCCATTTCCTTAACGATTTCTTCCGTAAACGCACCTGGTTGAGTCGATGTCCCAATCATGATTGTTGGATGAATTTCTTTTACGACCGCTTCTAAAGTTGTTAGTTCAGCAGAATTAGTAAATTCAGATCGTTTTCGAGCAAAAGGAATTTGTCCTGGAGTCAAACCTTCTGTATCTTCAAATAATAACCCTTGTTTGTCTACTTGATAAAAGTGTTTTCGAGCTTCTTCTTCTGATACACCTTGACGAATCATTTCGTCTAATAGAATATTGGCAATACCTACGCCCGCAGTACCGGCTCCAAAAGTCAAAATAGTTTGGTCTTTCAATGATTCTCCAGAAATATTCAGTCCACCTAGTACACCAGCAAGAACAACAATCCCTGTTCCTTGGATATCATCATTGAAAGTAGTGATTTTATCTTCATATTTTTCTAAGATCGTTGCAGCATTTCCTCGTCCAAAATCTTCCCAATGTAGTAATAGTTCTGGGAAAAGATCCGTTGCTGCATCAACGAATTGATCGATAAATTCATAATATTTTTGTCCTGTCACACGACGATGGCGATTTCCTAAATACAATGGATTATTTAGTAATTCTTCATTATTTGTTCCTGCATCAATTGATACAGGTAATACTTGGGCAGGGTTGATTCCAGCAGCTGCTGTATAAACCATCAATTTACCGATCGCAATATCTACACCGTTGACTCCCCAGTCACCCATACCTAAGATTCCTTCTGCATCAGTCACCACGATCAAGCGAATGTCTCGACCGTCCGCAGCATTTTGTAAACTTGCTTTGATATTTTCTGGTTCATCAATTGAAAGAAACGCAGCATCTTGCGGTTTTAAGAAAATTTCATTGTATTGTTCGATTGAATCCGCAACGACTGGATCATAAACAACTGGCATAAACTCAACTAAATGTTGTCCCATTAATTTATAGAAGAGTGTCCGATTTGTATTGAATAAATTCATTAAAAAGATCCGTTTTTCAAGATCACTTTGTTTACTCAAATATTGTCCGTATGCTTGAATCGATTGTTCCTCTAACGTTTGGACTGTGCTTGGCAACATACCTGTAATCCCATATTTCGCACGTTCTTCCTTCGTAAAAGCTGTTCCTTTATTTAAAAATGGATTATTTAATAAGTTTAATCCTGTCAACATAGCTAATTCCTCCTAGGTTTTAGTAACAAGGGAAGTATAGGCGTGAGAAAAGAATATAGTCAAAACTAATACCTATCATAAATTTTATTTATATGTCAATTTTCCTTATAAACTATATTTTTATGAGCACAGCGTTTGTATAACATCCTAGTGGAATACCATTGCCAATTTTTCTGGTTCCATCAACAAATGAAGAAACGATCAACTACCGTGTTTCATTTTCCTATTGTGTTGGATAAAAAAATAAGATAAGATGAGAAAAATCTTTTGATTGGGGAAAATAAATGAAAGTATTTATCACAAGACAGCTACAACCTGATGCCAAGCAAACGATCCGTGAATTGAAAGAACAGATCGAACAGCAGCGTCACTGCCAGTTTAAACTAGCTCCTGATTTTGCTGAACAAACGAACGACCAGATCCGTCATGTCCTTTGTTTTAAAGAAGAGACACTTATTGCCTATGCTTTTTTAAGTTTTTATGATGAGAGCGAACTAGAAGTGACAATGATTGTGCATGAAAATTTGGCTTTTTTACAACAACTACTTGATGAAATAATGCGATTCGCTCAAACCATCGGTCGAACAACGATTCTTTACATCACTGATCCACGTGACCTTTTTTTGAAAAATTACTTTGAGTCGAAAAAAGAATTGAACAAACAGTTTACTGAGTATCGGTTGATTCTTCAGCCAAACAAATTTAAACAGCTAGATTCTCCTTATCGACCACAAAAAGCTACTCTAAAGGAATCTTCCCTAATTGCCCAACTCCAATTAGGAGAAATTGGGGCAACGGTTCCTCCATTGTCATCTGAAGATTTAGAGAAAACAGTTGTTTTTCATAAAGAAAATCAACTGATTGCTTGTGCCCGAATCGAAGAGGATCTATCTTCCTATGGTATCTACGGCTTAGTCGTAGCACCGGCTTTTCGTGGTCAAGGGTTAGGTAAACTTTGCTTGAACCGTTTGATCCAAGAATTATTAATCAAAGAAGAAAAAGAAATTTATTTAGAAGTCGACGCAACCAATCAAATTGCATATGATTTATATGTAAACATGGGCTTTGAAAAGAAAAGTACATTTGATTACTATGTTTGCCAACTGACTAAATATTGAAAGCTGTCACTCCAAAATATCACTAGAAATAAAACAGTTTTTCAGTTAAGGAATGCTCTATATAGAATGGCTCTATATAGAATGGCTTTATACGTTTTGATGTTGGTGAAGTTCACCAACATCTTTTCATTTTTCCCCCTTCATTTCCCTCATTTGATCCCTCCAGTAAAGAAAAACAATCAAATGTGTCCTCAATAAATATCCTATTCCATTCCTCACATCTACTAAGTCCTAATTCAGTCGTTTTAAGAAATTGTTTTAGCATTCAAATTTCCCCTACTAGAAATGTGTCCTCCATTCTTATGAATCCAGTCGTTATACTAGTCACTTCTTATTTTTTTCGACCAACTATTATTCTCTAATAATAAAAACAAAGAACCCTATCAAAAGACTAAATTCTATCATTGACATTAGTACGAATTCGTATTATTATCATAAGTACGAATTAGGATTATAAAGGAGAGGTTCATAAATGGCTGAAAAACACACGAATCAACGAATTGGAAAAATAACTTCTACACTTGATGGTGTTTATTGGAAAATTTCAAAATTATCTGGTGTCAAAGAAAATTTATTTTGGCTCTTATATGTTTTAGACGATGGAGAATTCCATTCACAGAAACAAATCTGCGAGGATTGGTCATTTCCCAAAACAACAATCAATACGCTGATCAAAGAATGTGAATCAGATGGATACATTACTCTTAAAAATATTCCTGGGAAAAAACGTGAATTACAAATCTGTTTAACTGAAAAAGGTCTCCTCTATGCCCAAGAAGTATTAAAACCGGTATATGAGATTGAAAATAAAGCCCTTCAAGAAACTATGAAAATTGCACCAACTTTTATTGATGATTTTGAGAGATTTTCCAATGAACTCTTTTTCTCTTTAGAAGATTACTTAAAAAGGAGAAATGAATCATGAAAAAATTATTTTCCTTCTTAAAGTCATATTATAAAGAAACTATAGTAATGATCTTATGTGTTTTCATACAAGGATTTGGAACATTATATATCCCTACCCTCACTGCAGATATTGTGGATAATGGTATTCTTCAAGGGGATTTAGATTATATCTGGAAAATTGGTACGCTGATGATTTTGGTAGCACTTACTATCATGAGTTTTTCCATCTTTGGTACTTATCTTTCTTCAAAAATTTCTGCCTATCTAGGCCGTGACCTTCGAAATGCGTTATTTCAAAAAGCACAAAATCTATCAATAGATAAATTCAATGATTTCGGGCCAGCTTCAATGATCAGTAGAAATACCAGCGATGTAACAAAAATCCAAGAAGCTTTTTCTTCATCAGTTGAAATGCTCTTACCCGCTCCTTTCATGGCAATTGCTGGATTAGTTCTCACTTTTTCAAAAGATACTGGTTTAGCAATCAGCATCATGGGAATCATGGTGGTCATTCTTTTCTTAGCTTTTTTAATTAGCAAAAAAGCGATTCCTCTTCTAGCAAAACAGCAAACGCTTTTTGACAAGATGAATAAGAATATTAGGGAAAAAATTACTGGTGTCAGAGTCATTCGTGCCTTTAATCGTATGGATTATGAAAAGAGCCGTATGGATAAATCCTTTTTTGACTACAATAAAACAGCAGTTAGTATAAATAAACTATTTGCCATCCTCATGCCGATCATTACGCTTATCATGAATTTTTCTACATTGTTGATTGTCTATCTAGGAAATATCAGAGTAACCAATGGATCAATGCAATTAGGAGATATCATTGCCGTCATCGGATACTCTTCTATCATTCTTATGTCATTGATCATGGGACTTGCAGGAATCACTAGCCTTCCGAAAGCAAAAATAAGTGCAGATAGGATACTAGCTGTTTTAAATGTCGAGGTAGATGATTCCTCAGAGACTTCTATCAATGAAACTGATGAAGTAACGGAAGTAATCAAATTTGATAAAGTGTCTTTCGGTTATGCAAATGCTGAAGAACCAGTGTTGGAAGACATTAGTTTTAGTGTAAAGAAAGGTCAAACTACAGCTATCGTTGGAAGTACAGGTTCTGGAAAATCAACAATCGCAAGTTTACTTATGGGATTTTATCACTCTTATACAGGAACTATTTCCTATAAAGGGAAAAATATCAAAAATTTATCTAGTGCAGCCCTCCGAGAGGAAATTGGCTATGTGCCTCAAAAAGCTTTTTTATTCAGTGGCACGATTTTAGATAATCTTAAACATGGTAAGAAAGATGCAACAGATGAGGAAATCACTCATGCTTGTAAAATTGCTCAGGTCAATGATTACATTAACAGCTTAAATGATAGATTTGAAACATCAGTAGCACAAGGAGGAAATAATTTTTCTGGTGGACAAAAACAAAGACTAGCCATTGCACGTGCATTAATTAAAAAGCCTGAGTTATATGTATTTGATGATAGCTTTTCAGCCCTAGATTATAAGACGGATGCGAAACTTCGGTCACTCTTGAAAAAGGAAACAAGAGAAGCCGCTATGATTATTGTAGCTCAGAGAATCAATACAATTATCGATGCCGACCAAATCATTGTTTTGGACGAAGGTAAAGTAGCAGGTATTGGCACCCATCAGACTTTATTAGAGACTTGCTTACCTTATAAACAAATCGTTGATTCTCAGTTTAGCAAGGAGGATATCGCATGAGTAACACGACCGTAAATGGAAATCCATCAAAAATAAAGAGTGTGAAAAAAACAACTTCTCGTCTGTACACTGATCTCATGGGACAAAAATGGAAACTACTATTAACTCTTATAGGTGTAGGGATTAGTTCGTTACTGAGTATAGTTTATCCTTTGTTATTAGCTCAGGCTATCAATCTTATTGCCCAAGAAGTTCAATTACCTGTACAAACAAGTAACGCATTTACAATAGGCATACACTCAATGAATACGTTGCTGCTATTGCTAGTTAGTATTTTTTCCGCCAGAGCTTTGTTTAGTTATCTGCAACAATATGTCTTGGCAAGTGTTGCAGAAAATGTCACGCTTTCAATGAGAAAACGAATTAGTGAAAAACTGAATAGAGTGCCACTTCGATTTTATGATACACATAAAAAAGGAGATATATCCAGTCGTATCACTAGCGACCTTGAAAAAGTTTCGACAACCTTACAAGATGGAATTTCTCAACTGCTTTCTTCATTTGTAGCAATGATTGGTGCCTTGTTCATCATGTTTATGATTAGTCCTTTGCTGTCTTTGATTGTACTAGGCACTGTGTTCTTGAGTCTGGTAATTGCTTCAATGTTCACGAAAAAAACACAGGTTGCTCATGCTGAGAACCAGAAAGCTTTGGGAAACATGAATGCTCAGATCGAAGAAGCATTCACAGGAAATATAATTATTAAGGCGTTTAATATCCAAGATGAAATGATTCAGAATACTGCGTCTTTAAATGAAGATCTGTGTCAGAAAGAAAAAAAAGCAAAGTTCATTACTTACGTCATCAATCCAATCATCCAATTTATGAACCATTTAGGCTATGTTGTAATCGCAATTGGCGGGGCAATTCTTGTTTTAAATGGAAGTATTTCAATTGGGTATATTCAAGCGTTTTTACAATATATTGAAAAAGTATCTGAATCAGTGTCTACATTTGCCTATATCTCTAATTCACTTCAAGGAGCTATTGCCGCTGCTGAGCGGATCTATCAAATAGAAGATGAAATAGAAGAAATTCCTGAAACGAACAAACGCATTAGCTTACCTAAAGTCAAAGGACAAATGCGTTTTGAAAATGTTCGTTTCGGCTACAAAGAAGACATGATGTTGATGGATAACATCAATATTGATGTTAAAGCGGGAAGTAAAGTGGCCATCGTTGGTCCTACAGGTGCTGGCAAAACAACATTAGTTAACTTAATCATGAGGTTTTATGAATTAAATGGAGGTAAGATTTCTATCGATAATGTCAATATAACGGAAATGACTCGTCAAGAATTGCGTTCGATCATTGGGATGGTTCTCCAAGATACTTGGCTATCCTCGGGTACTATTGCTGAAAATATTGCTTATGGAAAAAGAGATGCTCCAGAAACTGAGATTATCAAAGCCGCTAAAGCTGCACGAATCGATCATTTTATACGTACCCTTCCTGATGGTTATCAAACTATTTTGGATGATGAAACATCAAATATTTCTGTTGGACAAAAGCAATTACTAACTATAGCTAGAGCTATTCTTGCAGATCCAGCAATTCTAATTTTAGATGAAGCAACTTCTAGCGTAGATACACGTACGGAAGCTGAAATTCAAAAAGCAATGGATGCCCTGATGAAAAACCGTACAAGTTTTATCATCGCACATCGTCTTTCAACAATTCAAGATGCTGATCATATTCTGGTCATGGACAAAGGAACGATTATTGAACAAGGGAATCATGAAGAATTGATTCGTCAAAATGGGTTCTATGCTGATTTATATAATAGCCAATTTGCAGCCTAATCTAAGGGCTTGGTATCAATGCTCTTTCGACGAATGAAGAAACTAAATTATTGCAAGTAACGTATGGAGGAAGGTATGAAGATTTCAACAAAAAATGCGCTAACAAATGAACAAATCAAAACAGTTATATACAAACAATTTAAACATTCTGAAGTTACGAGTATCAAGCAATTTAAGGAAGGAACGCTGAATACAGTCTACCTAATAAAAGGCACCCAAGAATTACGCAACGGAGTAGTATTAAAGACTGCACCTGACGAAAGTGCTGGTTTACCTTTGTTAGAAAAAGGCGGACTTTACACAGAAGTTTATGTTTATCAGTTGCTCCAAGATCATCATGTCCCTGTACCCAAAATGTATGCATATGATTTTTCAAGAAAAGTGATTCCTTATAATTACATTCTATTAGAGTGTGTTAAAGGAAAAACTTGGTCCAACTATTTTTCTAATTACTTGCTTTTAAATAAATCAAGACCTGAATTGATGAAAAAACTCGGGAAAATAAATGCTAAATTACATGGGATTGAAGGCGAATGGTTTGGCTATATCAAAGAAGAACGTCATTATCGTTACACATCTTGGAGTGAAGCATTTACGGCTATGGTTAGCGATTTGTTAGAGGATGCGCGACAGCACGGATACAAAATTCCGTATACTGAAATCTTATCTGCTATAGAACAAAGAAAAGAGTTGCTAGATGAAATTCAAATACCTAAGCTTGTTAATTATGATATGTGGACTGGAAACATATATTTGGCACCCAAAAAAGAAAAGTTGACTATCTCAGGTATCATTGATTTTGAACGATTCTTTTTCGGAGATCCATTAGCCACATTCCCTTCATTCATGTTAGATAGATTAGAAAAAGATCCAAATTTCATCTCAGGTTACAGTAAAGTGATAAATGATCATTTTACGTTTAGTCAAGAAGATAAGATTAGGCTTGTACTCTATGATATCTATACTCATTTGGTAGAAATAGCATGCACCTATCGCTATCCGAAAATTGTAGCGGAAATATACCGATACTATCTAAATTCAAAAATTAAAACCTTTTTAAAAAAATTGAGCCAAAATGAATATGTTATCAAATAAAGAGAATTCCAACTAACAAAAAGAATTAAAATAACTTAAAAAGATAAGTCTAACCAATCTATCTTAATGAAATATTTCTTGAAACCAAAAAATTAGGATGAATATAAAGGGTGAGGAAGCTTATGAATAAAAAAATAAAATTTCGTTTTGAAAACAATCAGTCTAATGATAGTTCATATGAAAATAAACAAATAAAATGGAGTTCATTAAATAAGACCGCCAAAACTAACGGACAACTATTTTTCATAAGTGATATTGATAAGTTAGAAATGGACATACAAAAATTTGCCTATGTGATTGATAAAAAAATTGTTGAATCTGAAGAAAATGCTTTGACTTTTCTGAGCAACAATCCTGAACGAATCCCTTGGTATATCAAGAAGTTGAAAGAACAATACGAGAATTGGAAAAGTTCATCAAAATAAGGGCTTGCGAATACTCTAAGCAATGAGAGTTTCTCTCTTGCTTGGAGTATTTTATTTTTCAGAAGAAATACGATATTTAAATACCTGTTATAACTCTATTCTTCTATTGTATTAGATGACCTACATTCATCAGTTGGCTGTTAACAAAAAAAGGACACCGAGGGTTAACCTTAGCCAAGCGACTAAAAATAAAGCAATTAAAAAACTTGCAGCACATCTAAACATTTAATGAACTTTGTTTGAGTGTTTATAGACACAAAAAGAATAGGATACACTTCATATTCGATTACAACAAAAGTGTCCAGAAATCCGTTGTCTTCTGAACACCCTCTGTTTACCTTTATAAAATAAAACGAACTAAATCAATTTCCTTGTTTAGGATAGCTTACTATTTTTCTGGTTCAATGTATGGAACAATCGGTACTGTTACACCAACAGAACTGCCTCTAACAAAGGGTTTGTCTTTTAGTTCTGCTAAATTCTTTGCTTGTCCTGTAATCATTACTCCTAAGACTTCTAGGTCATCTACTTTCTTATTTTCGTTTTCCTTTAGAAAATTTACCATTGCTTTATTATTCACAGAAGAAACGTGTGATTCAAATGAGCTGAAAAAATAATCTTTATCTGCTTCTGCATCAATCAGCTGATTCTTTTCATCAAAACTTAACTGAAAACCATACGTTGGCATACCGGAACGTCCTTTGCTTTCGTCTCTCTCTTCAGAAAACAAATACAACCAGACAACATTGACATTTTCCGGAAACATTTTTTTCACTTCACTATAGCGATAGGGCCGATCAAAGGAAATCGCTACTTCTGCAAGTAAATCATCCGTGCTTTTTAAATCCGCTAATTCATTTTTCACCCCACCATAATAGTTTTCAATCGTCGGATTGTAGAATGTGGCGACTTTTTGTTTGGTTTGACGATTATATTCATATGAATTTTTAAGGGAATGATACCAAGATGTCATCCGTTCATTATTGTCCACTTCGTTGCCAAAAACATTGTACTTACTATGTAAACTACTCCAGGGTACAATGTAGCCATCAATGTTTTTCGATTGGTTAGTTACGACCTCCCCGCCCAAAATTGAGCTGTTAGCAATCACTTGTGAGTCAATTTGTGTATTTGGTGACGCAATTGTTTGGTAAGCAAATAACGACTGATCTAGCTCATGATAATTTTTCGTAGCGACTTTATCTAATATAAAAACCAAGATACCCGACATCGTAATAAAAATTATGATTGAAACACAACTGACCATTATTATCTGTTTTCTTTTGGCTTTTTTGATACTCCTATTCAAATCCATCACTCATCCTCCCAGTTTGCCTTTAATTTTTTTCGTGCTCTGTATAATTGTTTTTTCACGGTTTCTACTTTTTGATTTAACATACTCGCGATGTCCTCATACGATAGTCGATAATAATACTTAAAAATCAGTAATTCTTGTTCTTGCCTTTTTAGCGAGTCGATAATCATCCATAAATTTTCTGATTCATTAGTTCCATTCGACTGCGAGTCAACATAGCGAAAAATAAGCTCTTTTTCACGCTTCTTTTTCCTGAATAGATCAATATAGTTATTGAAAGAAACTCTAAAAAACCAAGGACGTAAATTATCCTGTGTCATATAGATAAGAGAAGAAAATATAGTATCATAGGTTTTAGAAACAGCATCTTCTGCGTCTTCCAACGTACTCCCCTTTTCTATTAGCACTCTGATTACTTCTTGCCCTAATAAAAGTAATACTTCTTCAAATGTTCCCTCCTGTTTCATTTCATTTTCTCCTTTCATCTATACAACGCTTGAACATCTGAAAAAGTGGACAAGAATATTCACTTTATCTGTCATTTCATTCTTAGAAACAATGACAAGTCACATACTTCATCACAAAGAACCTCTTATTATTATATCGTACCCTACGAAGGGTTTTATATTCCTATCTAGAAATCAGATATTTTCTGCATACTTTATTCTTGATCATTCCTTAAAACAAAATACACTTAACTATTTTGACTCTATTATTTATGGGACTGATGAAACCGAGTTGATTGTTCAGACTCAGATTTGATTTTACTCCACTCATCAGTCCTTCTTGACAAAGAGCCGATTTTTAATAACCTTGGTCAAAACAAAACACAAAAAAGCTGAACCCTTATCCATCAAGGGTTCAGCCGTCATTTTAAGACTATTCTTCTTCTTCAGCCATGAACGTGTTGAATACTTCTTCAATCATGTCCCATTCTGCATCAGTTTCGATTTGTTCTAGTTCGCCTTCTGTGCCATCTTCATTTTCGACATAAGCATAGGCTTGCAACTCAACATCTTCATCTTCTGGTACACCAGCTGGATAAAGCAATACGTAGTTACGGCCAAATTCTTCTTGTCCATCAACTGTTAATAAAATTTCATATAACGTTTCGTTTCCTTGATCATCTACTAAGGTGATATGCTCGTGCCCTTCGTGATCGTGGTCATGTGTGTGGTTATGTTCTGTCATAAGTCTCCCTCTTTTCATTGAAATTAAAATAATTTTTTTCCTGAACCGTCTAAATAATTTTGTAAAATCATGACAGCAGCTAATTTATCAATCACTTTTTTTCTTTTAGCTCTTGATGTATTGGCTTGCTCAACTAACATTCGTTCAGCTTGAACTGTGGTTAGTCGTTCATCTTGATATTCAACTGGTAACGAGAATAATTCTTTAATTTTTTCTCCATAAGCCATTGAGCTTTCTGCTCTTGGTCCAATTGTATTATTCATATTTTTAGGTAAGCCTACGACAAATCGGTCTACTTCGTATTGATCGACTAGTTCTTTCAAACGGTCAAAGCCAAACTCTTCCGCCTCTTCATCAATACGAATGATCTCTACTCCTTGAGCGGTCCAACCAAATGGATCGCTAACAGCAATACCAACTGTTTTTGAGCCCACATCTAAGCCCATTACTCTCATATACTTACCCCATGGTTTGTTAGATAATCTTTAACAATTACTTCCATGATTTCATCGCGTTCGTGACGGCGTATCAAGTTTCTTGCATCACGATAACGAGGAATGTAGGCCGGGTCTCCAGAAAGCAAGTAGCCAACAATCTGATTAATTGGATTGTAGCCTTTTTCTTCTAAAGCCCGATAAACGATCGCTAATGTCTCACTTACTTCTTTTTTACGACTATCGTCAAAACCAAAACGTACGGTTTCATCTGTAAAACCCATGATTCTACACCTCTTTCCCGCAAGGTATTCATTTACCTTCTACACTTTTATTTTACTCGAATTACCTTAAAACTACAAATAAATCTTAAAAAACTTCCAGTTAAATTAATAAACAGACTTCTCATTACTTTAACATATTTGTGATCAAATGTTCAGTTACTTGATCGTATCTTAACCAAAGTATACGCTATATTTAAATAAATATAAGCTTTTTCGATAATTCTTCAAAAAGTTCATACTTTTTTCGTATACTATCAAATGTCATTAGCTATTTTTTTCTCGCCTGTCCGGTATCATAGTTGATTTCATAACCCTCTTGAACGTTATAAATAAACACATTAAATTTTATTTTTTTATCTTCAATACTTTCTGCTTCTAATTGCACTCCTCTGGCAACTAATTCATTCCCCTTAAAATGTGGAGTGACACGATAACGAACGTGATGATTGGTTTCTTTGATATAAGCGGCAATATCATTTTCATGGACTAGCATATACGGCGCATTTAATGAACGAGTACCTGTCATCAAATTTTTGATGTTGTTGTTTTGTCCAGTCAATTGATAACCAATCAAATGGCTACGATTATAAAGCCATTGGCCATCGCTTAATTTTTTTTGTTTCCAACCAGTTGGATCAATATACAACGGCTCGCGTTTTTCTTTGGGAAAAAGGTCTTTTCCCAATAACGCATTGGCCGCACCTACACGGTTCAATCGATCAATATTCGAATAGCTTTGCCATGTTCCTTTAGCTAAGCTCAAATCTTCTTCAGTGAAATCCGGACGATTCTGATTGATCTCAATTTCTTGATGCTTCCCATCATATTCTGGTACGTCTGCTACTTTTGACGCTTGTGGGGTTGAGTCAAATAACCCAGTAATTTGTTGAACGATATCTGAATTTTTTTGTGTTGATAGTCCTAGTGCCCCTGCTAAAACAGCAACAACCACACCCATAATGGCTTTTGTTGATTTTTTCTGCATTTCTTTACTCCTTTTCTAAACAACTATTCTAAACTTTAACATACGTTCCCCTTTTTTAAAATATTTAAACTTATTTTATTCCATTTATTTCTACCTTTAATTCTCTATACTAAGTAAAAATTGATCTCTTCTTAAAAAGAATACGTCATAAAAAATCATTGATCTTAAAACAGTATGTTTTCACTTAATCAAGCAAAAAATGCCTTGTGACTCAAAAACAAAAAACAGTATTGATCAAACAAAATGTGATCAATACTGTTTCTCTTCATTCTTATCGTTCGTTTAAGCGGGTGACGGGAATCGAACCCGCGACATCAGCTTGGGAAGCTGGGATTTTACCACTAAACTACACCCGCATCTTACAAAAATCAGTATACGCCTCTTTCTTTTCATACTCAAGTATTTATTTATTTCTCTTTTATTTAGTCATTTGTAGTAAAATAAAAGCAACAAATGAACTATTGGAGAAAATATTATGACAGAAAAAGAGTTGGATTTATTACTTGATACTTGTTTATTAGCTGGCAAAATCATGATGGAAAGCAATGCTGAGATGTACCGAGTAGAAGACACAATGAGCCGAATCGCTCTTGCTTCTGGCAATTATCGACTGGTCAGCTATGTTACTCAAACGGGTTTGTTTATTGGTCTTGACCGTACGTCAACCATTAGAATGGAACAAATCACCAATCGCTCCATTAATCTGGAAAAAGTTGTCAATGTCAATAATCTTTCTAGAAAATATGTTGCTGGTGAGTTAACTTTGAATGATCTCTACATTGCCTTACAAGCCATTGAAAAAGATCGGTCATTTTTCCCAGTATGGCTTCAAATTTTAAGTGCTGCGGTGATTAGCGGAACGATCATGGTATTATTTGGTGGAGAAATGAGTGATTTACCAATCACTTTGATGATCGGCGGTATCGGCTATGCGATTTACTTATATAGTTTAAAATTTTTTCGGATCAAATTTTTGTCAGAGTTCTTATCTTCCTTGTTAATTGGTCTTACAGCTATTCTCAGCGTTCGTGTCGGATTAGGTGCCAATCAGGATTTGATCATCATCGGTTGTGTCATGCCCCTTGTTCCTGGAGTACAGATTACAAATGCTATTCGGGATTTACTAGCTGGACACTATGTTTCTGGAGTTTCTCGTGGTACAGAGGCCATGATGACTGCCACAATGATCGGATTTGCGATTGCCTTTATCTTCCAACTTTTTTATTGAGAAAGGAACATGATGATGTGGAATCTATTTATTCAATTTTCTTTTAGCTTTTTAGCCACAGCGGCTTTTGCGATCATCACCAACGTTCCTAGACGTGCCTTGATTTGTTGCGGGCTCTCTGGTGCCTTTGGCTGGATGATCTATTGGGTATGTGTGGACTTAGGTGGTACGCCGGCTTTTGGTTCGTTACTGGGTTCTTTAGGTGTTGCATTTATCAGTGATCTTTTTTCTAAACGATTAAAAATGCCTGTAACCATCTTTAATATCCCTGGCATGGTACCACTAGTTCCTGGAGGTCTGGCTTATCAAGCAGTGAGAAATCTAGTAACTGGCTCGTATCAGGCAGCTGCAAGTTATACAGTTCAAGCGATCATGATTGCTGGTGCTATTGCTTTAGGACTCGTTTTATCAGAGGTCTTCAACCACAATATCCGAAACTTCAAATTAAAACGAGAAGCCATTTTTTTGAAACGAAAAAAAAGAACATCTAAAAACGTTCATAAATGAAAAAGTAACGGCGAAAATAATCGTGCCATGAATAAAAAAACAAAGTATCTAGAAAATAGGCAAGCTACAAGCTATTTTCAAGTACTTTGGTTTTTTATTGTCACATCAGTTATTTTTGTCACTAATAATTTTAGTCTTTGCTTTAAAATGACCGATACACATATTGATTTTTGGGCGCCTCGATTTTGGTTAGAGTATTGACCTCTACAACTGGAATGTCCCGTTTGAAGGGTTCATAGTAGTCAGATTGGATGGTGCCTTCGACTTTATACCACTCATCGTTTTTGACATTCGTTCCTTCCGGCATATGTGTCAATAGACCGAATACACCTGAGTCAGCAACGCAATGGATGATTCCAAAACGGAATAAGAAATTATCTTCTTTTTCCCCATCTGGCGTTTTATACACAAAGCCTTCATAAGAGATTTTTTTCCCAATAAATTCACTTGGGTAATTATAAATCAATTCCATGACTTCCAAGTAATTCTCATCAGTGATCTTAATAAGCTGTTTGTCATCATATTTTTCTTTTAATTTTTTCATCTGATCCAAATAGTCAGACTTGTTAAAATAAATGCTCGTATCAGGCTTTAAATATTGTGTCTGCATTTCAGGGTCTCCAACCGACTCCTTACTTATTGGAAAATTGAATCCTTTTGCTTCCACAATCGTCGTATCTAAACTGACTGTTGGAAATAAAGTACCGACAATAACAGGTAAAGCCAACAGAACATAAGCGATCACTCGTTGTGAGGGCTTGGTTAACCCGTGATCGTGATCATGATCGTGGTGATGGTGTACTTCTTCATCTACCTGTTTTTTCCCTTTTACTGAATCACTCTTGACCCAAATATACAATTGGACCAATGCAAGTAAAGCAGATAAAATCATCGATAAAATAGCCAAATAACGATAATGAACATTGATGTACTGATCTAATTTCCCAGATACTTGTAAATACATCATTAGCTCAAAATAACCAGATAATATCAAAAATCGTATCATACTGCTCCTCCTAGATAAATAATGTAAAACCAATCACACTAACGGCTATCAAACCAATGAGCATCAAAATAAAGCGACCATTAAAATAGCGTTTCATCATCAAAAGGTTTTTGATATCCACCATTGGTCCAAATACTAAGAATGCCACCACAGGAGCTGTACCAAAAAGGCTGAGTAAGGATGACCCGATGAACGCATCTGCTTCCGAGCATAGGGACATCGTAAAAGCTAGAAGAAGCATGATAATAATTGCTAGTAGTTTGGTTGAGCCCAGTGTCAACATGACACGAGTTGGCAAGTAAGTTTGCATACTAGCGGCAATCAGACCACCGACAATCAGATACCGACCCGTATCAAAAAATTCATCGATTGAATGTGTGAGGACATGACCTGTTTGCTGACTAAGTTGCTTGATTCTCCCAATTTTGACCTCCTCGTGTTCATTGGTACCATGGGTGTGGTCATGATGATGGTTGTGATGATGGTTATGATCGATTGTTTGTTGGATCTTCGTTTTCAATACACTTTCTTTTTGAAAATAAGCGAGCCAGATACCAATGATCAACGCTACCACAAAGCTTCCAACCATTCGCCAACCGGCCATTTCCCAAGAGTTCCCAAATGCAATAAAAGTAGAAAAAATGACGATTGGATTGATAATAGGTGCTGTTAACATAAATGCAAAAGCGGTATGCACAGGAACTCCTTTTTTGACAAACTGATGAACGATCGGTACGATCCCACATTCACAGGATGGAAAGAAAAATCCTAAAACAGAACCAGTCAAAATGGATAAAAAGCGATTATCTGGTAACCAGCGTTTGACTCGCTCAGGTGTTAAAAAGACTTGTAGTGCCCCAGAGATGAGACAGCCTAATAGAACAAATGGTAAAGCTTCAATAACGATTGATAGAAAAATCGTACTCATCTGCAATACCGAATTTGGTATAAAAGAAAACATTTTTTCGCTCCTTACTATAAACATCATTTGCCAGAATAATATACGCTTTTCGCTAAAAAAAAACAAGGTTACTTCTATTTCTTACCTAACTCTTATCTTTTATTTGATAAAAATAAGACAAGTTAATTGACTTTTTTTCTTATTGTGATTAAATTGGTTCACGAAATCTTTCACAACATTTATTGTGAAAGGCTGTTTTGATTAGGAAGGACGTTTTTTATATGAAAAAAACCACGAATCTATCAGAAGTACATCAGTCATTAGCACAAGATGAAACGGTAGTTCTTTACTTATCTATGCCAAATTGCAGCGTATGTCATGCTGTTCTTCCTCGTTTGAAGAAATTATTGGATCATTATGATTTTCCTAGTTTTCATTTAGATGCTGTGGAAACACCTGAAGTAGCTAGTGCCTTTCAAATATTGACTGCTCCTGTTATTTTGATCTACCATAAAAATAAAGAAGTCGAACGACAAGCACGCTTTATCAATTTTGCGAAACTAGAAACGCTGCTGGATCAGTTAAATAACTCTGATGAAACGATCAGCTATGAAGAATTGTTTCAGTAATCGTTGTCTTAACCTATACTATAGCTATATGAAGACAATTAATGCGCGCTAACCTTTAGATAGGATAAAATACTTCTTAGGTTTGCTTAAGTTACCTTCATCTTACTATGGGCGAAATTTTGGAAATTCGTTCTAGTATTTTTTTCACTATGGTTTATTTAGCCATGTAGTTGACATTACGTAAAAAACACCATAGAGGTTGAACTTCATTCAATCTCCATGGTGTTTTATTATTTGAAATCTGCGGGTAACATTGCACCGCACTAATTTCATAGTACTTCTCGCACTCGCTCTAGATTTTGAGATTTCGTGTATATTGATCTGGGTTTCTCACTTGCAAACTCTCAACAACTAGCTGATTACGTCGATTCAAGTGTCCTGTAACAGCAATGTTATATTTTCTTTCTTCCATCATCATCAACTTATCCGCAATCTCGACATTTGCAACAATACAATTAAGTGGCTGATGAATGGTTTCCAATGTAAACCGAACAAGCAATGGTTGCGTCTTTATCACTCTGATCTTATCAAGTAAACCTACATATGTTTTCACATTGATCACCTCGATAATTGTTAGAAAAAGTCTCAAATCAGTTAAATTTTCATTGAAATCAAATGGTCATTACCAAGAAAGAAACGTTCTTTCCTATGCAATTCGGACATAACTATCCTTCAAAAAATATCTTTTTCGATACAACTAGTCCAAGTCGTGAAATTGTCGATATACTTCTTGCTTTTTGAGTCCGTTTTTTACAGCAACAGCTTTAATAGCTGCATTTGTTTTTTCCCCAAGAGCAATCAACTGTTCGACTTGTTCTTTCAATGATCCTTCAATTTGTGTTTGTGGCTCTTCACTTCCAGTATTTCCTTCAACCAATAAACAGCATTCTCCCTTTACAGGGTGTTCTTCAATGTAGTCTAATAACTCTTCAATACTTCCACGTAAATATTCTTCATGGATTTTTGTTAATTCTCGACACAAAACAACTTGACGGTTACCAAAAACAGTCAACATATTCGTTAAAGTTGCACTGATCCGATAAGGAGATTCGTAAAAAATCAATGTAGCTGTGTATTCTTTCAATGTTTCTAACGTTGTTTGTTGTTCTTTTTTCTTTCTTCCTAAAAAACCATAAAATAAAAATGGCTGAGGTAACAAGCCTGAAGCAATCAACGCAGTCATCCCAGCAGTTGGTCCTGGAATAGCGACTACTGGAATCCCCGCTTGGATGCAAGCAAGTACCAGCTCATGTCCTGGATCGCTAATAGAAGGCATCCCAGCATCACTTACCTGTGCAATCGAGCGACCAGACATCAACTCAGCGATCAATTGCGGAATTCGTTCCTTATAGTTGTGTTCATGTAAACTTTTTTGCGGTGTCTGAATCTCAAAATGATTCAGTAATTTTTGGGTATTTCGTGTATCCTCACTGGCAATCAAGTCTACTTCTTGTAATATCCGTACACTACGATAAGTCATATCTTCTAAATTGCCAATCGGAGTCGGTACTAAATAAAGCGAGCCAGTTTCATGATGTCCTTTAAAACTTTTTTGATTAAGCATGATTTATTCTCCTGTGTAAGAGGTCGTGAAAGAAGCGGTTAACTCCGAGCAAATAAGAGAGGATTTTTTAAAATAGCTTCCCATATTTTAGAAAATCATCGCTTATTGCTGAGGAGTTGCTTCTTGAACGCCGTGTAAGAGGTCGTGAAAACATCGGGTAGCTCCGATGACAATAAGAAAGAATTTTTTGAAACAGCTTCTCATGTTTTGAAAAATTCAGGCTTATTTCAAGGAGCTGATGTTTGAACGCCGTGTAAAGGTCGTGAAAAGCATGGGTTGCTTCAAGAATTAAGAACGAAAAATTGAAAATAGCTTTTCATATTTTTAATTTTTTGAGCTTAATTCCGCAGATGCAATGCTTTGAACGCCATATAAGAGGTCGTGAACAACACGGCCTCCTTTAAGAATTAAGGGCGAAACATTGAAAAATAGCATTTCTTATTTTTTATTTTCGGACTTAATTCCATAGAAGTGATACTGTGAGTGCCGTTTATTGATCGCTAAAAATAAGCAATATCAGGCTTGTTTCAAATCTCTTTGTTTACCGTCCGCTTTCTCGATAGATGACTTCTAAACAAAAGGCACAAGGTTCGTCATTCTCACGTCTTGAGCCATAGAGATCATAACAAACATGAAAGCCTTCTTCATAAATCTTTTCTAAGTTCATACGAGATTTTGAAAGTTCTTGTTTCACATTATCTGCTGGTGTTTGTACTTGATTTAATTCCCGTAAATGCTCTCTTAAACGTTGATTTTCCATTTCCAACGTTGTATTTTTTTCAACGATCTCATGTAATGCTTGCTTCATTTCCACCAATTCAGTTAATGTATTTCTTAGCTCTGATTCTAATTGGTTCAAGCCATCATATAATGATCTCTTATCCATTTATCTCACCTACCTGGATGAAGTTTTTCAATTCATCCCATTCATATTCGATTGGATTTTCCCGACCTGTTAATCGAACATTTACTAGTCGATTAAGTAAGTTCAAGCCGACAACTTTCCCTTTACCATCAGGAGTGTTAACCACTGTTCCAAAATCTGGAAGTGCTTTTTTTGCTAATTCATATTCTTCATTTTCATATTGCAAGCAACACATCAAACGTCCACACAACCCTGATATCTTAGTCGGGTTTAAGGACAAATTTTGATTTTTTGCCATTTTGATTGAAACTGGGACAAAATCTCCTAAAAATGAAGCACAGCATAAAGGCCGTCCACATGGACCAATCCCACCTAGCAATTTTGCTTCATCTCGTACTCCGATTTGTTGAAGTTCAATCCTAGTACGAAACACGGCAGCTAAGTCTTTGACTAATTCCCGAAAATCAATTCGTCCATCTGCTGTGAATGAAAAAATGAGTTTACTACGATCTAACGTATATTCTACATGAATGATCTTCATTTCTAACCCATGTTTTTGGACTTTTTCTTTCGCAATCAGCCTGGCTTGTTCTGCATCTTCTTTATTTTTTTGCTCTTTTTCGAGTTCTGCTTGTGTCGCTTTATGCAAAATTGAACTGATTTGCTCAGGCAATTCTTCCGGATCAAGTTCTGCTTTAGGAATGGCGACAGTTGCAATATGTAAGTTTTTTTGAGTTTCAACGATTACTTTCTCGTTGTATTCATACGTTAATTGACCAGGTTTAAAATAATAGATAGGACCTGCTTCTTTATAACGGACACCTACTACTTCGACCATTTCCATCCCCCTTGACCCTCATTTTTCCTGCTGTCTCAGCCAGTAATTGTTTGTAAAACAAACTGTTCCGCTACTGCTTGGAAGCTGACATTGCTTCTTAATTTCTGTTCCGCTAATAAAATACGCTCAATCGTCTGATTAATACGTGTTACTTTTCTAAGATTTTCTGCTATTAAAGCTTGTTGTAAAGCTTCTTGATAATAAAACATTAAGATCGATAAACCAGTAAATTGTTGCGATTTTTCTTTAAAAGTCTTTATTAACCTTTTTTGAACATAAATGAATGCTTGTGTATCATTTTTTTGCAAATACACAAACCACTGTTGAATCGAATCCTTAGCATCATTAAACCATTCATTTTGCGATATTTCAACTGCTTTTGTGAAACTGTTCGTCAAGAAAGTCAAAAGTTTCGCTTTTTCTAAAGGAATCTGTGCTTGTTGTAATTTATAAATCAACGCATCTTTAGCCAGCTCCTGAAAATGCAAGATTTGGCAGCGTGATTGAATCGTTGGTAAGATTCGCCCAATCGAATCCGTTTCTAAGATCGCTAGAAAATCGCCTGGCGGTTCTTCTAAAAACTTAAGCAAACTATTTGCTGCACTTGCATTCATCTTTTCTGCTTCTTGAATAAGGAAAACTTTCTTCCGAGATTCATAACCACTACGACTAAATTCGGTTTGCAAACGTCTAATTTGATCGACTTTGATCGTTTGCCCTTCTGGTACGATCGTTAAAACGTCTGGATGTTCTTGGTTTTGGATTCGTTGACAATTATTGCATACTCCACAAGGAAGTTGTTCCTGCAGATTCGTACAAAACAGGTGTTGTGCTAACCAAATCCCCATTTCGTGTTTTCCCGTTCCTTTTTCGCCTTCAAAAAGATAAGCATGAGCGAGGCGCCCATGCTCAAAACTTCGTTGAAGCTGTTGATACACGATAGGTTGCATTTGATCCAGCGTAAATTCTTGATCCATGGCGCCTCCTAAAATTGATGAAATCCTTCAACTGGTAACACAAAGACGGTTGCTCCACCGACTTCAACTTCTACTGGATAAGGAACTCCACCGTCCATAGAGATATCCAACGTGACAGGTGTTGAAACAAATTGTTTTCTTGATTCACAAGTTTTTTTGATGATTTCTAATGCTTCTTCTACACGTTCGTCTTCAATCCCAACAATAAATGTACTGTTGCCAGCTTTCAAAAAGCCACCAGTTGAAGATAATTTTGTTGCACGGATATTGGCATCAATCAATTCATTGGATAAACGATTACTGTCTTTGTCTTGAATAATTGCTAAAATAATTTTCATATACAGTCACCTTCCTAGTTTTCAAAAAATTGTGGATATTGTTCAACAATGGCTCTGTAACTTGTTTGAAGTACCTCTTCAAAGCCCTTTCTTGCATCAATTTTATAAATACGTTCAGGATTCTCTTCAGCTATTTTTAAATACGCATGACGTACTCGTTGATGAAATTCCAATCCTTCTGAATCTAATCGATCGATTTGACCTCTTCGGTTCTCTTTAATGCGATGCAATCCAGTATCTGAATCAATATCGAGATAAAGGGTAAAGTCAGGTGTCGTACCTTCTGTAGCAAATTCATTCAAGCGGGCAATCTCAGAAACACCAATTCTACGTCCCGCCCCTTGATAAGCCAATGAGCTGTCTACAAATCGATCACATAAAATAATGCTTCCTTCTGATAAAGCAGGTAGGACTTTCTCGACCAAATGCTGTCTTCTAGCCGCAGCATATAGCAAAGCTTCTGTCCGTTCATCCATCCGATCATTTTTAGGATCAAGGATAACTGCCCGAATCTCTTCGGCAATCGGGATCCCACCTGGTTCTCTTGTTTGAATGATCTTTGTTTTTGCTACTTTTTTCAAAAGAGGGAATAACTCATTTAGAATACTGGTTTTCCCAGCTCCATCTGGTCCCTCGATCGTAATAAATAGTCCGTTCACATTTTTGCCCCCATCTCTTGCGTTACTTCTTTATTGTAGCCGAAATTCTTTTTTATAGAAAATTTATAACTCGCGTCTGCCTTCTACCGCTTTTAACAGGGTCACTTCATCAGCATATTCGATATCCGAACCAACGGATAAGCCGTGGGCCAATCGAGTGACTTTGATACCAGCCGGTTTGATCAATCGTGAAAGATACATGGCAGTAGCTTCTCCTTCAGTGGTTGCATTTGTTGCAATGATCACTTCTTTCACTTGATCATCATGTAGGCGTTCAAGTAACGAAGAAATGTTGATATCTTCAGGTCCAGTCCCTTCCATTGGAGAAAGAACCCCATGTAGAACATGATAAAGCCCACGATATTCCCGCATTTTTTCTAACGCCATCACGTCTTTTGGTTCTTCGACAACTAAGATAACCCCACGATCTCTTGAAGGATCTTTACAAATCTCACATGGGTCTTCTTCTGTGATGTTGCCGCAAACACTACAAAAATGAAGATCTCGTTTGACACTTAACAACGATTTAGCAAATTCATTCACGATTTCATCTTTCATATCGATCGTGTAGAAAGCTAATCTTGTGGCTGTTTTCTGACCGATCCCTGGCAGTCTCATGTAACTATCGATCAATTTAGCAATTGGTTCTGGATATTGCATTTTCATTACCCCTTTAGGAAAAATTAGAAGGGTAACCCCTTAGTGTATTTTCCCATTGTTTTTTCAGATTCTGCATCGATTTTTGTCAAAGCATCATTGACAGCCATCATCAACAGGTCTTGCAACATTTCTGTATCTTCAGGATCCACGACACCTTCACTGATTTGGATGTCTTTCATCCGACGATCACCTGTAAAAATAACTTTTACTAACTCATTGGTTGCTACACCAGTAAATTCTGTTTCGTTCAATTGTTCTTGTGCTTGAACCATCTCTTTTTGCATTTTTTGGACTTGTTTCATCATCCCTTGCATGTTTCCCATTCCGCGCATCATAATTGATCATTCTCCTTTTTTTATTTAATCATCAATGATTGTCACAACATCTGTGCCAAAGATTTCTTCGGCTTTCGTGACGATCGTTTCTTCACTTGGTGCTTGTTGAGGGATCAGTTCGATCTCTTCATCTGAATCTTCCGGAGCAAAAGAATCATCATTACTCCCGTCTTTTGCTTGGACTAAATAGTCTTTGCGGATCGTTGGCCAGCTTTCTCTCGTGATATAGACTGAATCTGGTGCATAGTCTTTGATCATTCGACTTAAATTATTATGGATCGCCAACTGTAATTCTTCGTCGTTAGCAGCTCGTTGACAAACGATCTCGTAATCAAACGCAATGACTAACCCAGTAGGACTAGCCGCAACTGGTTCACTTGCTTTAAGCATCGCTCGTTGTGTCACAGACAAACTCATCAACAAATCGTCCCAGACTTCTTTGACTTCATTCAAATGCTTTCTGGTCGCTTCTCTTAGAACCTGATACACTCGTTCAGTTGGTATCCGATACGTACTTGCTTGTTTCTTTTGAACAGGAGCTTGTGTTTGCTTGGCAGTAGTTGAAGGGGTTCCCCCATTCGTTTTGATCTCGTTGATCGCTTTTTTTAGCTCTTTGATCTCTGCTTGTAGCTGATTAATTAACTGACTGTCTACTTCACTTGCTTGGTTACTACTTGAAGGAGCAGCTGAACCAGAAGCTTGAGCTAGCTTGACGGTTGCTACTTCCAGATAGATCGTAGCACTATTAGTAAAACGAATCTCATTTTGTGTTTCACTCAAAATATGGATCATCTGAAAAAGTCGAGGTGCAGGTACTTCTTTTGCTAGTTCGACAAATGGTTCTCGAAGTGAAGTTGTTCGTTCTGCTACGAGATTTGGCGCTTGTTGGTACATCAGTAAATCACGACAATACTGTAAAAGATCTTCTAAAAAGCGCCGTGCTTCCTTACCAGCAGCTAAGATATCTGTTAATGATTCTAACGCTTTGGGCACTTCATTATTCACACAAGCGCCTAAAAATTCATCCATCATCTCGTTGGTTAGACTACCGGTTACTTGCATCGCATCATCCACAGTTACGATCCCATTACTAAAAGAAATCGCTTGGTCCATGATACTTAGCGCATCACGCATCCCGCCTTCTGCTGCTCGAGCAATAACCCCTAGTGCTGGTTCTTCATATTGTACGTCTGATTGCTTTAAAATGTATGCCAAATGCTCAACGATATCTGCTGCATTGATTCGTTTGAAATCAAAGCGTTGTGTTCTGGAAATGATCGTTGCTGGTATCTTATGTGGCTCGGTTGTTGCTAAAATAAAAATAACATTTTCTTTAGGTTCTTCTAAAGTTTTCAACAATGCATTGAACGCTCCGGTAGAAAGCATATGCACTTCATCTATGATATAGATTTTATAAGTTGCTTTTGTCGGTGCGTAGTTCGCTCGATCTCGAATAAAACGTATTTCTTCGACTCCGTTATTACTTGCTGCGTCGATTTCAATCACGTCTTCTTGTGTTCCCGCTGTAATCGACTGACACATTTCACAATGATTACAAGGTTCTCCATCTTGACTATTCGGACAGTTGATAGCTTTTGCAAAAATTTTAGCTGCACTCGTTTTACCAGTTCCTCGTGGTCCTGTAAATAGATAAGCATGAGAAGTTTTATGGGAAACGATAGCATTTTTCAACGTCTGTGTCACCGCTTTTTGCCCGACGATGTCTTCGAAACGCTGTGAACGCCAGACACGATAGAGTGCTTGATATGCCATGAAGATCCCCCTTTTTTGAAAAATTCACTATCTTTTATTATACGTGATTTTGCTAAAAAAAACTACTATAGTTATGAGAAGAATCATGATTTGTCGTTTGTAGTTACTTGTGTATTCCCCGATTCTTTCAAATAAATACTCACAAACAGCTTTCTCGATCTTCCTTGTTTTTTGCAACTGAAAGAAAATCAGCTAAACAGCTAATATCCATCTTTCGCCTGAGAGTTTTTCATTGCTCCTATGGTATAATAGAGTCATTCATTTAACAATCAACATTCATAAAGGGAGGAATTTTTTATGGGTCTTATCAAAGCAGCAACAAGCATGATCGGCGGTGGATTAGCAGATCAATGGATCGAAGTAATCGAACCAGCGGATATGAGCGATACAACAGTTATGACAAAAGGTGTGAAAGTACGTAAAGATGATAAACGTGGCTCCAATCGTAAAGGAACAGAGGATGTTCTAACTGACGGAACCGTTGTCCATGTCTATCCGAATATGATGATGCTCCTTGTAGATGGTGGTAAAATCATTGATTATACTGCTGAAGAAGGCTACTACACGATCAAAAATGACTCTGCTCCTTCCATGTTCAATGGTTCATTGAAAGGTGCGATCGCAGAAACTTTTGAACGTTTTAAATTCGGTGGCGTGACACCTCAAAAGCAACAAGTCTTTTATATCAATCTTCAAGAAATCAAAGGAATCAAGTTTGGTACCAGTGCGCCGCTGAACTATTTTGACAATTTTTACAATGCTGAATTGTTCTTACGAGCTCATGGTACTTATTCGATCCATATTACTGATCCAATTTTGTTTTATACCAACGCTATTCCTAAAAACAAAACGCAAGTAGAAATCTCAGATATTAATGAGCAGTATCTGGCAGAATTTTTAACAGCTCTTCAAGCTGCGATCAACCAAATGTCTGCTGATGGTCAGCGCATTTCTTATGTTCCATCAAAAAGCTTAGAATTAAGTAAATACATGGGCAATGTTTTAGATGAATCTTGGAATGAATTACGTGGTATGGAAATCGTTTCTGTCGCAGTAGCAAGTATTTCTTACACAGATGATTCAGTGAAATTGATCAATATGCGTAATGAAGGTGCGATGTTGGGAGATCCAAGTGTTCGTGAAGGCTATGTTCAAGGTTCGATTGCTCGTGGGATGGAAGCAGCTGGTAAAAATGATGCCGGCGCGATGACTGGCTTTATGGGCATGGGAATGGGAATGAATGCTAATGGTTCTTACCTTTCACAAGCAGCACAAAATAACCAGGAACAAATCAAACAACAAGCTGAAAAACAAAACCAACAAACTGCTCAAGGGAGCAATGATACTTGGACATGTCCAGTCTGCGGAACTGAAAATACGGGAAAATTCTGTTCTAACTGTGGGGCAGCCAAGCCAGTTGCAAATGTCCAACCAAAGTTACAAATGAAATGTAGTGAATGTAACGAAGTGGTCGATCTTTCAAATGGTATCCCTAAGTTTTGTCCAAATTGTGGAAAACCATTCAAAGGAATCCCACTCGACTAAGTTTTAGAAAGGTGTGGATAGAATGGACGTTCTTACACATAAATGCCCAAACTGTGGGGGTCCTCTCACGTTTGATCCAAAAGATCAAAAATTCCACTGTGACTATTGTTTAAATGTTTACACTGAGGAAGAAGTCAGTCAGTACGAACAAGAACAAAAAGCAGCCCGAGGGATTCACTCAGAAGATCAACCGCCTTCCCAACAAGATTCTGAAAAAGATTTTACTTTTACTGCAGATGAACAGTTGGAGCAGATGGATGAAGCAGAACGAAAAGCGTTTGAAGAAGCTGGTGGTTTTTCTGATCCTAGCGATCAAGCAACACCAGCTGAATCAGTGGAAGAAGAAACAGAAGCAACGATGGAACTATTTCTTTGTCCAAGCTGTGGAGCAGAGATCGTGACCGATGCAACAACGGCTGCTACTTACTGCTACTATTGTCACAATCCAGTTGTTTTATCCGGGCGGTTAAGTGGAAAATTACTGCCAAATAAAGTCTTACCGTTTGCAGTCGAAAAAGAAGAGGCGGTCGAAAAATTCTTAGCTTGGACAAAGAAAAAATGGTTTGTACCCAAAGAATTTTTCAACAAAGACCAAATCGACAAACTAACTGGCGTTTATTTTCCTTATTGGACAACGGATGCAACCGTTGACGGCTCTATGCAAGCGACCGGAACAGTGATTCGTATTTGGCGAGTGGGTGACATCGAGTATACAGAAACCAAACAGTTTGCTGTTCATCGAGAAGGCTCACTTTCCTTTAAAGAACTAGTAAAAAATGCGTTGTCCAAGAATACCCAACAAAAAATGGTGGAAGCAGTCCAACCGTTTCCTTTGAACAAGGCAATTGACTTCAAAAGTCAGTATCTGGCAGGGTTTCAAGCAGAAAAACGAGATATCGAATATGAAGCAATCAAATCACAAGTGCAAGATGAACTGCAAGATTACTCCGAGAAATTGTTACGTGACACCGCAAATGGTTATACCACATTGACCAATGTTCGGACTTCGACAGATATCACTAGTGAGAATAATGAATATGTTCTTTTACCGGTATGGTTAGTCACTTATCGCAGTAGTGATGCCAATAAGAAAGTCTATTATTACGCCATGAATGGTCAAACAGGTAAAGTCAGTGGTGTTTTACCCATCAGTCATAAAAAACTGGGCTTGACGGCTTTTGGAATCTTTGCTGTATTGGCGATCCTCTTTATGATTGGAGGATACTTGATATGAAAAAAAGAATTTTACTTTTCTTTCTAGTCCTATTCGGTTTCTTTTGGAGTTCTTCCGTTGACGCTGCTACACCCGCAGTGAACGATGAAGCTGGTTTGTTCACGCAAGAGCAGGTCCAATCTTTAGAGCAACAAATCCAGCCTATCAATGAGAAGATCAAAGGACAAATCTTTATCGTAACGACGACTTCCAACTCAGAAGAACCTCGAACGTTTGCAGATGATTACTTAAGAAATGCGATCGGTAATGATCAAAATGGGGCTGTTCTGTTGTTAGATATGGGGCAACGTGAGATTTACATTTCAACTTCTGGTAATATGATCGATTATCTTGATGATGCTCGGATCAATGACACATTAGATGATGTCTACGACCAAATGACGAATTCGGCTTATTTTGCAGCAGCTCAAGCCTATTTGACTAAAACTTCAGAATATGTAGAAGCTGGAGTTCCTGGAGGACATTATCAAATTGATGAAGAGACTGGTAAGATCACGCGGTATAAAGTGTTGACGACGACTGAAATAGTGATTTCTATCATCTTAGCCCTGGCATTGAGCCTCGTATTCTACTTTGTAACAGTTTCGAGGTATCAGTTGAAATCAGGAACTTATAAATACCCATTTAGAGAAAAATCAAACGTAAAATTAACGGATAAAACAGATCGCTTAACCAACTCCTTTGTCACTACACGCAGGATTCCAAAAAGCCCACCTCCTGGCAGCGGCGGTGGCGGAAGTACGACTCATTCCAGCGGTGGCGGGACTTTCGGTGGTGGTGGTCGAAGCTTTTAAAGCACCACAATAGGAACAATCATCCATAAATTAAGATGCTTCCTTCATGCATTGTCGTCAGCTAAAGCTGATACAACTACATGAAGGAAGCATCTTATGTTTTCCACTGATCCTATTTAAAAGATAATATTGTCTTCTAATAAATCCATATTGGTGATAATGATCCGATGATCTTTAACGGTGATTATCCCATTTTCTTTCAGTTGTTTTAAGATCCTACTCACACTACTAGCGGTAGAGATTCCGCAAAACTTGGCGATTTCTTCATTAGTGATCACAAAATCGATCATCATGCCTTCCTCTGTCCGAACCCCAAATAAATCATATAACTCGTAAAGTTGCGTACATACAGCACCTAATTTCCCATTTAAAAGCATTTGTTGCATTTTTTTCATGGAATACAGCAAACGATACCGATAATACTCTTTTACATAGTGTTGCATCTTTGGATCTTCGTTGATATGTTCCCAAAATTTCACTCGATTGATTCGATAAAATTCTGCATATTCAGATTCAATCCGAATATTGTACGGCGAATCAATAAACTGCGAATATTCATCTTTTAAAAGTGAAACAATCTCTAGATCTTTAATATACCTCAAGTTGAACTCACGACCATCATTTGAGATGACACTTGCTTTGACCGTGCCTTCTTTCAAAATATACGTGTAACAATCCTCCACTCCTTCAAAAGTTAGATACTTATGATATCTTTTTCGTACAATTGGAAATTGATTTTTCTCTAAATATTCCTTTAGCACTCTGCTGTCCAATCATGCTCCCCCATCCAAACATTTATCTAAAAAAATAATACAAGATTTCTAAGTATTTTAAAGCCCAAAGGTATTTTACTAATGATATTAACATTTGTTAAGTACCATTTTAAATTATGTCTGTGATTTTTTTCTTCTTTTCGTTTCGTTATACTGCGAATGTAAAAAAAAAATGAAAGAATTGAGGAAAAAAATATGAACTACTGGATGAAAACAATTATTAATCGACTTGAAACAGCTTATCAAACAAGATTTGACATGAAAGCTTCTTTGGTTTTCTTAAATGATGCTTACCAAAATTCGATTGAATTGATCAAAGCAGTCGATGAAAAACCATCGAACGAATTAGAAGAATTTTTAGAATTATTTATGACGACTCGAGACTTGTTCATTCGTCAATTGGTCGATCGCTACCCATCAAATTACCACGATGTTGAAGTACAAATCCAAAAATTAAAAGCTTATTCAGATTAAGGGGTAAACACAAAGCAAATGGAAAAAAAATTATTCAATAAACATTTTATCGGAATCACTCTTATTAATTTCATTGTCTATTTAATTTATTATTTACTGATGGTCATTATTGCCGTTATTGCTCAAGATGATTTACATGCTAGTATGAGCCAAGCAGGTTTTGCTTCTGGTATCTACATCATAGGTACACTATTGGCTCGTTTATTTATGGGTAAACAACTTGAATTATTTGGGCGCAAGTTTACTTTGCGTGGTGGAGCGATTTTTTATTTACTCTCTACTTTAGCCTATCTTTTCACCCCAACGATCGGCGTATTATATCTGGTACGTTTTTTAAATGGGTTTGGCTACGGGACCGTTTCGACAGCAACCAATGCGATCGTCACTGCCTATATTCCTGAATCAAAAAAAGGAGAAGGGATCAATTATTATGGTTTAAGTACTAGTTTAGCCGCTGCTATCGGACCCTTTTTAGGAATGATCTTGCTTAATCTGACTGATTTTCATTTTATTATTTGGTTTTCTATCGTTTTAGTTTTTCTTGTAACGATTGCCTGTCTGATGTTCCCAGTCAAAAACATTGATTTATCAGATACTCAAAGAAAATCACTACAATCTTGGAGTATCCATGGATTCATTGAGAAAAAAGCATTGTTCATTACAGGAATCGCCTTTTTAATGGGTCTTTCTTATTCAAGTGTTTTGTCCTTCTTGTCTTCTTATACGAAAGTCATTCATTTAGTCGCTGCAGGCTCCTTTTTCTTTGTGGTCTATGCGTTAGTTATCACCTTCACTCGCCCATTGACGGGACGTATTTTTGATGCTAAAGGTGAACAGTATGTCATGTATCCTAGCTATTTGTTCTTGACTGCTGGCTTGTTTCTACTAAGTGCGACAACGAACAGCATCACCTTACTTATTTCAGGCGCACTCGTTGGTTTAGGTTACGGGACTTTCATGTCAAACGGACAAGCAGTTTGTTTGAAAATCGTCAAAGAACACCGTATCAGTATCGCTCTTTCAACTTACTTCATCGGATTAGATCTAGGTCTAGGTGTTGGCCCCTACTTGATGGGAATATTGAAATCTTATACGTCATTTAGAGGATTATACATTGTTTCTGGTATCATTCCTTTGATCTGTACAGTTCTCTATATCATTTATAATAAAAAAAAGAGCCACTCAGCAAAACTTGAATGGAATTAGTGATGAACTGAAACTGATTCAAGAAACGAATAAAAGGTGTTGAAGTATTCACCTCTAGCAAAACATTGGCCGAAGAATCCAAAGATAGAAGAAACTATTTTTGGATTCTTCGGCTTATTTTCATGATTAGATACTTCTGTCAAAACTCCTTTTTGTTCAGAAACAATCACTCAACTTTTATTCTGCTAACCCATAAACTTCTAGTTCATAAAGACGGACAGCTGTATCTGCACCTTGAGTTGGTTGATCGATGATGACTCTCACAAATCGGGCAGTCGTTGCTGCAAAGGTATTTAGCGTTGAACCTTGCGTATTATTAGTTGTTCGCGAAACTTCTTGGAAATTTTCTCCGTCTGCACTCACTTCTATAGTATAAGCTTTGGTATTCATGCCTACACTTTCTCCTCCTGCAGAAGCGTGAGCCATGCGCACTTCACTGATCAATTTAGCTGTTCCTAAATCAACCGTGATGGTATGTGGCGCACTCCCTACAGCACACCATTTTGTTCCAAGATCACCATCGACAGCAAACTTTGGTGCCTCTGATTCATTCACATATGAAGAGGCTTCTGCTTTGGCACCTTTAGATAATAAACTCAGACCAGCTTGGGCATTCTTGGTAACCGTAACGATCCCTTTCATTTCAGTTGTCGTTTCTCCTGCTTCATTGATCGCTGTCAATTCTACATCGTAGCTTCCTTCTTTTGAATAAGTGACACGAGGCTGTTCTTCCGTGCTTGACTCTACATCAGCACCTTTGAATGTCCACTTTAAGCTTTGGGTATTTCGTGAAGAGGTGTTCGTGAAAGTGATCGGTTCTCCTGGCGCTACCAAAGTTTTTGAGACAGTAAAGGAAGCACGTGGTAACTGAACAGGTGGCCAGTCAAAACGGATTGGTCTGGAAGGTTCACCCTTGTTGCCATAGATATCAACTGGCACAACTTCGATAGCTGTAGCTGTTGCATTTTGACGTTCTAAGCCATTGATAAAATAATTCTCAGCAGGTGTGGCTCCGATAAAGACACGTGTTCCATCGTCTAGAACTCGGTAAATTTCATAGTGTTTGATGCGATCTGCTTGTGGACTAGTCCAAGATAATCTGATCCCGGCAAACATTGCTTCTTCGTCAAATGACAAATCATCGAACGTAACATCATTGACCGCTGTTGGACTCAGCACCTTTTTAGGTGTCGCAGAAATTTGACCTAAGAATAACTCATAATTCTCACTTGCTTTTGCTGAGGCTACCTCATAGGCAATCGACGTTACTTCTTTTCCAGTTGCTTTATTCAAAGGATAAGAAACCGTTGTCCAGTCATTCCCTATTTTTTTATTGCCATTAAACGTTTCAAATGTACCATCAGCAAAACCTAATACTAGTTTCAACGTGGTTCGATCAGATGCTTTGGCTGTCGTCGTAAATGACATGTTTTTTTCGACTTTGACTTTTGTTTGATACAGTTTGATCTTACTTGTTACTTTTTCCGCAAGTTTTCCTTTAAAAGCCAAGGAACTCCCACCATTAAAAGCAGTAGTATAGTCCACACTACCAGCTAATTTATTGCCAGCTCCTTCTTCGATAATATAGCGGTAAGTCGGCATGATATCTTGGAGACTTCGATTATTCCATTCATTTGTTGAAACTTGTTGCCCATTGCTAAAATAGCTGTAACCATTTCCAACATTGAAATTGGTGATAAAAGGCCATTGCGTAATAGCGGTTTGTTCAACCGAAAAAGTAGAGATTCCAGGCCAACTTGTGCCGGTTGGTAGTGTACTTTTAGTAGGATCCCCTTGTTCATTGATCCAGAATTTTTCTTCTTTTTGTTGGTAGTCCATTGGGTCATTGGAAGAAGAATAGGTCCAACTTGGGACGTAAATCCCTAGTGAAGTATAGGGTATTCCCTTCTTATCCGTAAACAAATCCCATCTGACCGGTGTATCGTACCCTTTTTCTTGGACATCGATTCCCGCAAATAAATCATAGGGATCAATCGCTAAACTTTCTGCTTTTTCTTTTGATTTACGCAATAGATCTTGGCCTGCTAAGCTAGAGGTATTCCACCAAAAATTCAAAAACATGCTATCTGCTACTGGATTCAAATCAGCATCCACTAAATAATCTTGGTTTTGATCAGTCAACGCATTCTGCCAATCCATTTTCCCATCACTTGTCATGGAATCGTACCACATAACCTCTAACGCTCCAGCTGATTTTTGTTTAAATTCCCCAATCAGTTCTTTCATTAAATCAGCGTGCTTTTTTGTTAGATTGGTTTCTGTCTCTTGATTGATGAACCATCCATCAAACCCATATCTTTGTGCGACTTCGATCATCTTGTCCACGATTGGAAAATGACCTTGATCATCTTTTTCTAAAAAAGTATTCAACCATTCGATTTTTCCGCCATGGGCCCCTTGCGGAAAAAAGATCGTACCTAAAACAGGCACACCATTTTTGTGCGCCGCATCGGTAACATCTGGGCTTGGCGGAACAATAATACCTTCGCCAGCTGAGCCTCCCCAATAAACCAATTGATCAATATATTGCCAATTCGAAAAAACATTTGCATCAAACTGATTGCTCCCTCTTGGTGCACTTCCACTAGTGCTATTATTCATGATCGAAAGTGCGACAACCTTCATCTTTTCGTTTTGGGTAGTATTCGATTTTAATAAGTGCGATTTCTCCACTCGTGTGGCTAAAGGCTCAACACTAACATTGTATTTCGCATCTGTATCCTGATCAAACGTCCATTTAAGCAATTCATCAGGGAACCAGTAAGAGGACTCCGGTTGATTATCCATCGAAACCCTTACCTCGGGATTTGTGGCATCTACTTGTGCATAAACGACCGGTTCTTTCAGAGCAATTCCCATCATCACCGTTACCAACAATCCAGCTAAAGTACCTTCTAACTTCTTCATTGCTACCTCCTATGATTTGTTCTTATCTAATCGCTTGCTGCAACTGTTCACTCGCTACTCCTTTCTTAATTATTATCTTCCATAATTTATGATAGCGCTTACCAAAAAGGGTGTACATGAACAAACTATAGCTTTCTTGATACAAATTATAGGTGTTATCAATGAATGAATTTTATGAGAACATACACTTTTATTGGTCTTTCTGATTAATAAAAACACTCTGTGTGGTGTTCATGGATTTTTTTCAATTGTTCGTTCGTTAATTTCTGACTGGTCACTAAATAATCGATTTCATGACTAGCAATTGCTTGATGAATGAAGCGTTGTTCTAATTTATCCTGTGTAGCTAACACCATCAAATGATTGGCTTGTTTACGAAACGCTCTTTTTACTAACGCCTCTCCTTCATGCGTTTCCGTCACGCCTTGATTAAAATCAAATCCTCGACAGCTGATGATTGCAAGGTCAGCAGCATAAGTCAAAATATCATTATATGCTTTTGCTCCGTTGATCGTTGCTCGTTTTTGAACGATTTTACCACCGATGATCGATACTTTTGCTGAAGTAAATTCACTTAGCATCGCAGCAGTAATGACCCCATTCGTAATGATTTGCAGCCCCTCAAATCGACCTAAATTTCGAACTAAATGCAAACTAGTTGTACTAGAGTCTAAAAATAAAACCATATCATCTTTGATCAAATTAGCTGCAATATCCGCAATATAACGTTTTTCACTCTCTTCCTCTAAATGAGTGATTTTCATCATATATGGTACATCGATTTTCTGATTATCTACTAACATAGCCCCACCACGGACTCTTCGGATCAGACCACTTTGTTCTAAGACAACAAGATCTCGTTTCACTGTCGCTTCACTGTAATTTACTAAATCGATCAATTCAGTAATCCTGGCAAATTGGTTGATTTTCAAATGATTGACAATCGTTTGTTGTCGCTCTTCTACATCACTTAACATCTTCCCCACTCCTTTCTCTTTCGCTTTATTTTACCATAAACAAAGATGCCTCCACCTACATCCAAAAACAGAATCGAGCGGTTAGAATGAAAATGCTTCGCTATAGGACATCAGCCGAAACAACTAAAATTAGCGATTCATTGGCTTATTCCTAGAAATACTGAGCATTTTTTCATGACCACTCGATTTCGATTTCATTGGAGACTGAGTCAAAACTTGTCTCGGTCTCTTTTAGTATCTCTAAAACGAATAAACGGTGAGAAATTCGTCTTATTTATAACACTTGGCTTGATCGATCGTGTTTAAGATCGTCATTTTATGTTTCACTACTTCCTGTACTTTTTGATTCGCATAAGGGTAGATCATATTCGGTTCATACATTTCCGGGTTTTCATTTAAGATTTCTCTTAAAGCATCGAAAAAGACACTTTTAAGATCCGAACTAAGGTTGACCTTAGCTACACCATATTTAACTGCTTCGCTTACTTCTTTATCCGGATTTCCTGAACCACCATGCAAAACAAATGGCAAATCGATGGTCTCATTCAATTCTTTCAATAACTCGATATTCAGTTTTGGTGTTTTATCTTTAGGATATAAGCCATGTGCTGTTCCAATAGCGATAGCTAATGTATCAATATTCGTTTCTTCAACAAACTGTTTTGCTTGTTCAGGATCTGTGTAAATAATATTAGCTGCCCCACCTTCTGCTGACCCATTATTCCCAATCGTACCAATTTCTGCTTCGACTGACACATCTACCTCGTGAGCTAGAGCCACCACTTCTTTAGTTATCTTTATATTATCGTCAAAGGATTGCAAGGAGGCATCAATCATAACCGAGGTATAGCCATTGCGGATAGCCCGTAACACATCACTTACTTTACCGCCATGGTCAAGATGGATCACTACAGGTACTTTACTTTTATGCGCATAAGCTCGAACAGCAGCAACAAATTCATCATTCAAGTAAGCAATCTCATCGGGATGGATCTCTAAAATCACTGGTGCATTTAACCGTTCTACTTCTTCCATGATTGCCTTTAACATATCATAACTACAAATATTAAAAGCAGGAACCGCAAATTGATTGTCTTTAGCTACTTTCAATAACTCTTTCATTGTATATAACATTATACTTCCACCTCATTTATTATTTTTTCTTGCTTCACTATTTTTTCTTCATTTCCGACTTGTTCTTCGCTTGATTTCTTTAATAATCCAAGTGAAAGAGCCGTAACTACTGTCCCAGCACCAATCGCTAGCAAATACATGGGTAGGTGATTGATCACGTTAGGTATCAGCATGACCCAGATCCCACCATGAGGAGCAATGGATGTGACACCGGCAGCCATTGAGATACCCGCTGCAGTAGCAGAGCCAAGAATCAAGCTCGGAATGACTCGAATCGGATCTGAAACTGCGAAGGGAATCGCTCCTTCTGTAATATAAGAAGCACCAAGCACCCAACAAGATTGACCAGAAGTCCGTTCTTCTTTCGTAAATTTTTTCTTGAACAACAGTGTGGCTAAAGCGATCCCCAGCGGTGGGGTCATTCCAGCTGCCATACATGCTGCGATCGGTGCATTGACTCCGGCAGACATCAAACCAATGGAAAAAGTTGAGATCGATTTATTGATCGGCCCTCCCATATCAGCTGCCATCATCACGCCGATGATCAAGCCAAACATTAACCCAGAAGTATTGCCTAAACTATTCAACCAATTGGTTAATACTTCTAATAACCATGAAATGGGGTGTTCGATTACAAAAACCATTGCTAAACCAATGATCAAGATAGATACTAGCGGAACAACGATCAATTGATACATCGCTAAGATACCTTTTTTTACAGGAATTTTATTTGCCAGAAAATCTGTCACATACCCTGCTAACAGCCCCCCAATCATCCCCCCAAGAAATCCAGAACCACCAGTAGATGCCAGTAGCCCTGCCACGATCCCAGGTGCAAAGCCAGCTTTCCCCGCAATAGAGGTCGCAATCCCTGCCCCTAAAGCTGGCACCATCATAGCAAAAGCGGTGTCTCCGCCAATTCTAGAAAATGCGGCAGCTAGGACATTATAGTCAGCTGATTTAGGATCCGCTGCAGTGATCCCAAAAGCAAAACTTAATGCGATAATAATTCCGCCCGCAATAACAAACGGTAACATATAGTTCACACCACTCATAAAATGGTTATAAAGTGTGGCTTTTTGTTTTGTCGCTTTTGTTTGTTCAACTGATTGGGCAATTTCTAACGTATTGATCCCTTTTAATGCTTCATCAATTACCAATTCTGGTTCTTTAATTGCTCGACTCGTTGAAACTTTTTTGATTCTTTTACCCGTAAAACGTTGCATATCAATTTCTTTATCAACTGCTAGAATAATCGCATCTGCTTCAGCAATCTCTTTTGTAGTTAACCTATTTTCCGTTTTGATTCCTTGCGTTTCAAACTTTGCATCATGGCCTAGTTTTTTAGCAGTCCCTTCTAATTTCTCAGCGGACATATACGTATGCGCAATTCCCGTAGGACATGCGGTTACACCAATTATTTTCATCGTTATTCTCCCCTATCTGCTTATTCAATAACGGTCTCAGTTGATGCGTGTGACATTATTCGATGATTCATTTAACGGATTGCTTTTTCTTCATTTTTTAAAACGGTCATAATTTCTGAGGCTGAATTTGCTTCTTTGATTTGTTTTCTAAAGTTTGGATCAATTAATCGCCTTGACAACGCACTGAGAATCTCAAGATGACTGTCAGCAGCGTTTGCAGGAACCACGATTGCAAAAGTATATGCAATTGGCTCCCCATCTAAGCCAAGATATTCTGTAATCTGGCTGCTACGAACAAAACAAATGGTTGGTGTAATGACAGCCTTGCTTTTAGCATGTGGGATACCAAATCCAGCTTCGATTCCTGTAGGCACTTCCTCTTCTCTTTTAAATAATGCTTTGATTATTTTTTTTGCACTTTTTACTCTATGTGTGGTTTCAAGTGTAGTACCGATACATTCAAATAATGATTTTTTTGATCGAATTGAGTCATCGAAAAGAATCAATTCTTCTGAAATCAGTTGACTAATCTCCACTCCATATAGCCTCCTTTCACTATTTGTTAACGCTTTCTAATAACTGTGGCAAGTATAGCATCCCTAATTCAGCCATTCAATGCTTTGAACGAATAACGAAAAATGGATCAAATTTTTAAAAAATCAGTCAAAAAAAATGATCGATAGCGTTCATCAAAATTAGAGATTCATGTGTTTCAGGCCTTACTTATATAAAAAAACACAACGTATTTTGACCGTTACAATCAAAATACGTTGTGTTTATTGATGATCAATCAATTCTTTCCCAGTCAATCGTTTCTCCAGGAACTTTATCGGTATTCCACCATTTTGCACGATATTTCACACCTTTATACATGACAATATCCCCAGCAACATACACTTTATCTTTATCCCAAGTTTCAATTGAAGGATCTTCCGTGTTGCCATTGTTATTATCATCATCGGTGATATTTCCTGCATCACCTTTCATTTCATCACGATATTCCCAGATTTTCTTCGTTAATTTTGGTAGTCTTGCTAATTCTTTTTTAGTATCGGCAGTAACTTCGATAGCCCATTTTTCAAAAAATGGCGTTAGATTTTTGTTACTGATCTTTGAAGCAGATAAGATAAAATGTTGTCGCTTATCTTGTTCTGTCCATAGCTGTGGACTTTCTTCACGATATAACTGATGTAGTTTAGGATAGAAGTCGCTGCCAAATGCTAATTCCAGCTGCCAAAACATTCCTAGTCGAACAAATTCATCTTGTTTATCAAAATTTTTCGATTGACTTCGATTCAAATAATTGAAAATATCCGTATATACGCGATCTTCTTCTAAACGACTACGCTGTCCTAATGCTTTTTGTACCCGCATCGAAAAGATATTCACGGTCACTTCGGTCATATCCTCCCAACCCATATCATCAATTTGATAGGTATGACCTAATTCATGCCAAATCCCCCACTGTGAGGAACCGTCTGGATCTAACAAGACTCTCATTCCATCTGCATAATTAAAACCAGTATGTTGTTCATACGCGTACATATAATCTTCTCTGGCACTCGTTTCACGCATATGTTGAACTAAGCCAGTTGGTTGACGATGGATTGTAGCGCTATTATCTAGTCCGGCTGTTTGATCGTGAAGATCAATTACTTTTTCTTTCGTTGTTAAAATTTTAGTTGGGTCCTTCACATAATTAATTGTTTTGTCGGATCCTGTAACCAAAACTCGATCACTGACCAATTCATAAGCAGGTGCATTTGGATGATTTCTTACTTCATTCTGCCAATCTTTATTGGTCATTTTTCCTAGAATAAAACGTGGAATTGTAATACCACCACGTATTTCAATTCTCGTTTTTTGTTGCGTGATGCGAGTGGATTCATTTTGGATATGGATCACACCTTCTTGAGTACCGAAAATGACGTTTCTTCCTCTATTTAGTCGTTTCCCTTTCGTTGCCCCTTCGAGATAATCTTTCAGACTAGCCCTGGTAATCGTATACGTCGGTAGTTGTTGCGCCGTTTCATCTACATAAATTTCGATCGTATCATTTTTACGTTTATAGATCCCTGTAGATTGATTGCTACTAGGACCAAACCAATTACCGATTTCTTCCCGATAACTCTCAACATCCTCACTTTGATAAGCATTCAAAACCGTTGAAACGTTTTCATTACTTCGCTCTGAAAGAACGACTTCCGTCCCAATAGTCGGTTCATTTACTGTTGCCTCAACATTTAGGTCATTTGATAAAATAACCATACCGAACAGTAAAGACCCCAAAATCATTGCATTCTTCTTACTCATATTAGCACCCCTTAATGTTATTTTTTTCTTTATAATATAACATTAACATGCATTATTTTATAAATGTTGTCGTTTTTTTCCAACAGAAGGAAAGAATGAAAATCAGACTTTTAAATAATATGGTATGATAAATTTTTAGTGACAATTTTTTGATTATCAGAAACAGAAAACACAAAAAAAAACAGACTACCTTTATCAGATAGTCTGCTAAACATCGTATGAACAATGTTTTGATTATTCTGCAGCGTTTGCGTCTTTGAGACCGTATTTTTTGTTGAAACGGTCCACACGTCCGTCTGCTTGTGTGAATTTTTGACGTCCAGTATAGAATGGATGTGAGTCAGAAGTAACTTCGACACGGATGACTGGGTATGTATTACCGTCTTCCCATTCAACTGTTTCTTGTGAAGTTTTTGTTGAACCTGACAAGAATTTAAAGCCAGTTGTTGAATCCAAGAACACTACTGGATGGTAATCTGGATGGATGTTTTCTTTCATGCGTTTTCGCTCCTTTGCCCTGACCCATTTGCTGAACCAGAGTTGATTTGTCGATATACAACAGTAACATCTTAACATGTTTCTAACAACGTTGCAATTATCTTTTTAGATTTCTTGTCTGATTTTTTTTACCGAACGAGACATCTTGGAATTCTTTGAAAAATTGTTGATTGTTTTTGGTTTTTCTTAAAAAACGGATCAATTGTTCGGTGTATTCCAATGAATCGCCGACCATATTCTTTCGTAACTTCCAAATTTCTTCTAATTGATCTTCTGGCATTAGAAGCTCTTCTTTTCTCGTACCAGATTTCTTGATATCAATGGCAGGGAAGATACGACGCTCAGATAGTTCACGAGACAGTTGAAGTTCTAAATTCCCTGTTCCTTTAAACTCTTCATAGATCACATCATCCATTCGGCTACCCGTATCGACTAAGGCAGTTGCTAAGATCGTCAAGCTTCCACCTTCTTCGATATTTCTAGCTGCTCCGAAGAATTTTTTTGGTTTATATAGTGCGGCTGGATCGATTCCCCCGCTCAATGTACGACCACTTGGCGGTACGACTAAATTGTAAGCTCTAGCTAATCGGGTAATACTGTCCATCAAGATCACGACATCTCGTTTATCTTCGACTAAACGCATCGCTCTTTCCAGGACCAACTCAGATACCCTTGTATGATTTTGTGGTTGTAAATCGAAAGTAGATGAAACGACATCTCCTTTGACGCTTCGTTCCAAATCCGTGACTTCTTCTGGGCGTTCATCGATCAGAAGAACGATCAGTTCTACTTCTGGATGATTTTCAGTGATTCCATTGGCGATTTCCTTTAACACAGAAGTTTTTCCGGCTTTAGGAGGTGCTACGATCAAGCCACGTTGACCAAAACCTACTGGTGAGAAGATATCGATCATTCTTGTTGCTAGTCTTTGAGAGGTTGTTTCTAACCTAAGCTGATCTTGAGGATACAGAGGTGTCAAAGCTGGAAAATGCGGACGTTCTTTGGCTTCTTCTGGGTCTTTTCCATTTACACTTTCCACGTGCATCAACCCATAATAACGTTCTGACTCTTTAGGTGGGCGAGCCTTTCCTGCTACTTTATCTCCATTTCGCAAACTAAACCGTCTTATTTGTGAAGCAGAGATATAGATATCTTCTACACTTGGCCCATAATTGATTGGTCGTAAAAAACCATACCCATCTTGTCCAACGATATCTAAGATTCCTTCCATATAATAAAACCCTTGTTTTTCTGCTTGCGCCCGAATCACAGCTAAAGATAATTCTTTTTTATTCATTTTGCTATAATAAGGAATCTTAAATTCTTTTGCGTAACTGTAGACCTCTTTTAATGTCTTATTTTCCAGTTCCGCCATCGTTAAATAATCACTCATTCAGCTTCCACTTCCTCCACCATTTGGATTTCAGCACCTAATGCCGTCAATTTTTCAATAATATGATCATAACCACGTAAAATATATTCTACGTTATAAATAGTAGTTGTTCCTTCAGCCATGAGACCTGCAATAACTAAACAAGCACCTGCTCGAAGGTCAGAAGCGACTACCTCTGTTCCATGAAGTTTATTTGGTCCATTTGTAATGATCAAATTCCCTTCCACTGATATATCAGCACCCATACGTGCTAATTCAGGCACATGATTCACACGTTTAGCATAGATCGTATCTGTGATTTCAGCTGTTCCTTTGGTCATTAATAAGAGGGGAGTCAATGGTTGTTGTAAGTCTGTTGCAAACCCAGGATATGGATAAGTCATCACATTCACCGCTTTTAACTCTTTAGACGGAAACACTTCAATCTCATCTTCTCTAATTGTCATGTTTACGCCCATTTCTTGAAGTTTAGCAATAAAACTTTCTAAATGTTCGTAAATCACATTTTTGATCTTAACACCATTTCCTGCTGCTGCAGCAAGCGCTAGATAAGTCCCTGCTTCGATTCGATCAGGGATCATGAAATGGCGACAACCATGGAGTTTGTCTACACCTTCGATCCGGATCACATCCGTCCCTGCTCCTCGCACTTTGGCACCCATATTATTTAACAAAGTAGCAACATCGATGATCTCTGGTTCACGAGCGGCATTTTCGATTACTGTCTGACCTTTCGCTTTAATAGCAGCCAGCATCACATTGATCGTTGCACCGACTGAAACGACATCCATGAAAATCCGATTTCCCTGTAATCCCTGTTGGTCGGTCCGTAAATACATTGCACCATGTTCATTATTGACTGAAGCACCTAATGCTTCGAAACCCTTGACATGTAAATCAATTGGTCGTGGTCCTAAGTAGCAACCACCTGGCAAACCAACCACTGCCTCACCAAATTTTCCAAGCAGTGCCCCCATAAAATAATAGGAAGCCCGTAGACTATTGATCTTACCACTTGGCATGGGCACAGAGACGATACCGCGGGGATCAATTTCTAAAATATTTTGTGAAAAATGGATTTTTGCTCCCATGATTTCTAAAATTTCGATTAGTGAATGAACATCCTGAATATCAGGTACGCCTTCTAAAATAACCGGAGAATCTGCTAAAATCGCTGCAGGAATCAAAGCCACTGCACTATTTTTAGCCCCACTGATTGTTACTTCACCAGTTAACGGACGATTTCCTTCAATTATGATTTTTTTCATTGATTTCCACCTTGTTATTGTTCAATTTTATTACACATGCTTGTATTTTATCATAGATGAAATAAAGAAACGAGTTCCCATTCTTTTTTATTTCCTCAAAAATCAAAGGTTTATTCTGAAAAAAGATGGACGAATGTTTATTAAAGTGAACGATTATTAATTTGCGAAAAAAAAACCGCAAAACAGGTTGAACCTGTTTTACGGCATTCTTAATCGATTAATTAAGCTTTGTTAGCTGAACCGAACCAATCAATGTGTTCTTCTGCATCTTTAATGATTGCAGCTTTACCTGGTGCTAACAATTTACGAGGGTCAAAACCTTTTCCTTCTTTATCTTTGCCAGCTTCGATATATTCACGAGTAGCTTTAGCAAATGATAATTGGAATTCAGTATTTACGTTTACTTTAGAAACACCCATTGAAATTGCTTTTTGGATTTGTTCTTGAGGAATACCTGATCCACCATGTAATACTAAAGGCATATCTGGACCTACAGCATCAGCGATTGCTTGTAAATGATCAAATGCTAAACCATTCCAGTTTTCTGGATATTGACCATGGATGTTACCGATACCACATGCTAGGTAGTCGATTCCTGTAGCAACCATTTGTTTGCATTCTTCGATATCTGCTAATTCACCGTTACCGATGATTCCATCTTCTTCTCCGCCGATTGAACCAACTTCACATTCAACAGAAATTCCTTTAGCGTGAGCTTTTTCTACAACTTCTTTCGCTAATTTCAAGTTTTCTTCAAATGGTAAGTGAGAACCGTCAAACATAACTGAAGTATAGCCTACTTCGATACATTCCATAGCTGCATCATAGTCACCATGGTCTAAGTGGATGGCAACAGGAACAGTGATGTTCATTGATTCAACTAAGTCACAAATAATATCTTTAGCAACTTTGTAGCCGCCCATGTATTTAGCCGCACCCATTGAAGTTTGGATAAGTACTGGTGCTTGTTTTGCTTCAGCTGCTTCAAGGATTGCTTGAGTCCATTCTAAGTTATTTGTATTGAATCCGCCGACAGCGTAACCGCCTTTACGAGCAGCTTTTAAAAATTCAGCTCCTGATACTACTGGCATAATAAATTCCTCCTAAGTTTTGTAAAACTAAATTTGTTAAGACTATCCTTAACCAACGAACCTATTTTACCAAACATTTTCAGAGTTTTCTACTAAAATCAATGAAAATGAAAATTTTCAAGAACTTTTTTGCAAAAAATAAGGTTTTCAGTTGGCTGATTTAGTCAAAAATGGCTAGTTTATCGTTTTTTATTGTTCAAACAATAACAATTTATTTATAACTGTTTTCTCTAAATTCATCTGAAACATTAAAAGCGTATTTGTCCCGCTTATTTTCCTTCACGTTCAGACAAAGCAGCTCCGACAAATCCTTTGATCAATTTTTGTGGGCGATTTGGTCTTGAGATCAATTCTGGATGGAATTGACAACCAACAAAGAATTTTTTCTCTGTTAATTCCACGATTTCCACTAAACGATTATCAGGAGAAACACCTGAGAATACTAATCCTTTTTCTTCAAATAATTGACGGTATTTATTGTTGAATTCATAACGATGACGGTGACGTTCTTGTACTACATCGGCTCCGTCATAAGCTTCGGCTGTTTTCGTTCCTTTTTTAATTTTACATGGGTAAAGACCTAGACGTAACGTTCCACCTAAGTTTTCGATATTTTCTTGGTCTGCCATCAAATCAATGATATTATTTGTTGTTTCTGGTGTAGTTTCTGCTGAAGCAGCATCTTCCAAGCCAACCACATTACGAGCAAACTCAACACACGCCATTTGCATGCCTAAACAAATCCCTAAGAAAGGCACATCATTTTCACGAGCATAACGGATCGCTTCAATTTTTCCTTCGACCCCACGATCGCCAAAGCCACCAGGTACTAAGATACCATCTGCATCTTTCAAATATTCTGCTACATTTTCTTTGGTTAGATCTTGGGCCTTGATCCAGTCAAGTTCGATATCCGCATCAAAAGCAAAGCCTGAATGTTTCAACGCTTCAACAACTGAGATATAAGCATCTGGTAATTCTACATATTTACCTACTAAAGCAATTCGGACTTTTTTCTTCAGATTCAATACTTTTTCTTCTAATTGTTTCCATTCTTCCATATCAGCTTCTGGCGTTTCTAGTTTCAAATGTTCACAAACGATGCGATCCATGCCTTGTTTTTGTAAAAGCAACGGAATAGAGTAAAGAGTGTCCACATCTGGTGATTCAATGACCGCTTCGGGTTCTACGTCACAAAATTGTGCTAATTTATTTTTCACATTTTGTGAAACAGGTTGCTCTGTTCGAACCACCAAGATATTAGGTTGGATTCCTAAACCACGTAATTCTTTTACACTATGTTGAGTTGGTTTAGTTTTCATTTCTCCCGCAGCTTTTAGGTAAGGAATCAATGTTGTGTGGATATACATCACGTTATCAGCACCAACATCCGCCTTCATTTGGCGTAGTGCTTCTAGAAATGGTAAAGATTCGATATCGCCGACTGTTCCGCCAACTTCAGTGATGATCACGTCTGAATCAGTCATTTTTGCTGCACGCATGATTTTCTCTTTGATTTCATTTGTGATATGAGGGATGACTTGAACAGTTGCTCCTAAGTATTCCCCTTTTCGTTCTTTACGAAGTACTTCTGAATAAATTTTCCCTGTAGTAACATTGGAGTATTTGTTCAAATTGATATCGATAAAACGTTCATAATGGCCTAGATCCAAATCAGTTTCTGCTCCGTCGTCTGTTACAAAAACTTCTCCGTGTTGGTACGGACTCATTGTTCCCGGGTCTACGTTGATGTAGGGATCAAATTTTTGGATGGTTACTTTTAAGCCACGATTTTTCAACAAACGACCTAAAGAAGCTGCAACGATTCCTTTACCAATCGATGAAACTACGCCGCCCGTTACAAAAATGTATTTTGTCATAAGTTCAAAAACTCCTTCTTCTTTTATCTGCAGGAAAAGTCCCAGAAAATGAACAAAGCTCCCTATTCTAGTTAGAATAGGGAGCAAAATTTCTGTGAACTTCTGACCCTTTAAAAGGGTGCCCAATGAGTATACTACAAGCAAATTTGAAGAAAGTCAAGCCTCTAATTTAACGTTGCAGATGTCGTTAGTCATAAGAATAATCCAACGTCATTGATAAATGAAAACAGGTAGTTCACTCTCTAATAAAAAAACTGCACGAAAAATAGTACACTCATTCTTTTAGTAAGAACGATTAGCCATACGACTTCTTTACTCATTCACTAGACTATCTTTGATGATCTCTAGAAGATTTTTGTCCTTGTTTTTCAGATGTATTTGTACTTCTCGTTCTTGAAGCATTGAATTTTTCTGTCCTATTTTTTAACGGTAACAATTTTTCTACATCTAATTGTTTCCAGTTTTCTTGTCTTCTTTTCTTCAAATCCTCCACTTTTTTCATTACCTGTTCCTGTTGTCCGGGGGTCAAATTAGAAAATTCAGCTTGAAAACCTAATTTATCTTCAGCTTTAGTTCCCACCTTGCCTACACTTTCTTTAACCAACCCTCTAAATTCTCTTTTATATAATTCAAGGTTTGAAAGTTCCTGTGGATTGCCATGCACAAGATCTGTTTGTGGATACTGTAACATATTGAATTCAGCATAGTTAGTCAGCAGTTCTACAGCATGGCGGTTAAACTGCCAACGTTCATTTACGTTTTCCACGCTCAAACCAAGATTATGTATAATTTCCCTATATTCATTCTGCCTAAGAGGCAAAACACGTCTTGAAGTACCTTCTATTGTTGTACTATGTGGTATATCTAAATTCTCTTCTAATATAGATACAACCTCGTGTTGTGCAAGTGGAATAACTGGGTCATTCATTTGCTCACGAAGTACTGAAGTGATATCCTGTATCAGGGTAAAAGGACGGCGCATTCTCAACCTTTCTATTTTTATTGAAAGTTCAGTATCCCTTATTGCCTTCATCTCCTCAATTCTTTTCTTTTGTGATTCTTTAATTTTATTACGAGTATCAGGACTGAGGTCAAACAAGTCCACGAAAGAACCAATATCATTAGGTTTCATCTTAAAATTTTCTATTACAAATTCTATATCCTCACTTAAATCAGCCTCATTAACTTTGTAAGGTAACTCTGAATACATTTTTTTAAGACTCTCTGCAACCTCTGTGAACGTCCTTGATGTCATCGACTGTTGCACCATTTCGTTAATTTTTTGTATTCGTTCTTCTTTTAAAAACTTGATTTTACGTCGAGGTTCTTCTTCAATCTCCCTTTTTCTAATTGTTTCACGAAGATTTTCTTTATTTGCTAGTTCTAGCTTATCAATAGTAGAATTTATTTCATCTGGTGTAAAATAGGTTTTTTCAAAGAAGACGTCTAATGCCTCACTTATATCAATATCGTCTATTGGTTGAATAACATTAATTTCCGGATCATGAATCAATTGATTGATAGATGCAACAACTGTATCTATCATCTTTGAGCGATCAGAGAATGAATTGACTTCCTCACTTTGTTTGTTTAAATTTTTATGAACAGCTCTAAGTTTTTCGTCTCTTAATAAATTTTTTTTTCGCACTTGATGTTTTTTCATTGAATTAATTTGTGATGTTCTAACCTGTTCACGAGTATGATCATCCAGATTAAGACGATCTACTACGTAATTGATTTCATCTTTAGAATAAGTACGTAGGTTTAATAAAAATATTTCTTCTTCATCTTCCTCTAATCCTTCATTCATATCTTTGATTATTTGATCTAATTCAACTTTATTCATAAATTTATGCCTCCTTTATAATATAATAATAAGGCAATAACTTTAAGGCAATAACTTTAATTTGAGCATACCTAATTTTCCCCCCAGAAGAAATAGGTATGCTCAAATTAAAAAAATTCAATTATTTATCATCATATACAATCTTCAATGAACTCATTTTTTACTTGTGCGTATCAACCAGGAGTGCAATAATCACTGTAAAACAAGAATATTCTTAGAAAAATTCTACACAAAAAAAATGAAAAAAATTTTTTTATACTATAGAATAGGTGTGTTATTCATATTTTGCAAATAATTTTCTTTCCATTAAAATTTTAAAAAAAATTTCAATCAGAAATAGCTGTATACTACTCGTAGAGAATGATTTCATTACACAATCCAACCAGTTATTTGTGATTCAGAATAACTTAACATCATCCGTTTCTCATTCTCTTACTCCTGAGGTGTATTCTTCAGGAGTTTTTTGTTGTCCCACATCTATTTTGCTCTCACTAAACCATGCACGAACAAAATAAGCCAAAATTTCCTAAAATAAGTCTTCAGCGACTAAGAAATCAGTTAAAACAAACTGTCTTTCTTTTCAGTCGTACTCATTTTTCGTAAAATTTTGGCTTATTGTCCTGTTTATCAAGCATAAGAAGGTTGTGAAAAGAGCGGTTTGCCCTGAGTATTAAGGATGAAAATCTCGAAACAGCTTTTCATGTTTTGAAAAATTCAGGCTTATTTCAAGGAGCTGATGCTAAAAACCCATTTACTCGTTTTTAGAATGAAGTGAGATTGATCTCTCCAACTCCAGTTATTCATATTCTAATGGGGTAGCGATAATCAATACAATTCCAAGTATTGTTCTCTTTCCCATTCTGAAACAGTTTGTCTAAACGCCGCCCATTCTAAGCGTTTTGCTTCGACAAAGTTTGAAAAGATATGTTGTCCCAAAGCATCGATCATCACTTTGTCTTTTCTTAATTCTTTGATTGCATTATGGATCGTTGAAGGAAGATCTTGAATGTGTGCTTCTTCTCGTTCTTCTTCGTTCATCACATAAATATTTCGATCTACAGCTGCTGGTGGCGTGATTTCATTACGAACGCCATCCAATCCAGCTTGTAATAAAACAGCCATTGCTAGATATGGATTAGCAGATGGATCAACTGAACGCAATTCCAAACGTGTGGATAAGCCACGAGATTCTGGAACACGGACTAATGGTGAACGATTGCGACCGCTCCATGCCACATATACTGGTGCTTCATAGCCAGGAACTAAACGTTTATATGAGTTGACGGTCGGATTGCAAACCGCTGTATAGGCACGAGCATGTTTCAATAGCCCACCTAGGAAATGATACGCTGTTTGGCTAAGTTCTAAATCGCCATCTTTGTCATAAAAGACATTTCCTTCATCATTGAACAAGGACATATTACAGTGCATCCCCGAACCATTGATCCCGAATAATGGTTTAGGCATGAACGTTGCGTGTAACCCATGTTTACGAGCAATTGTTTTAACGACTAGTTTGAATGTTTGAATATTGTCACAAGCATCCACAACGTCTGCATATTTAAAATCAATCTCATGTTGCCCAGGAGCTACTTCGTGGTGAGAAGCTTCTACTTCAAACCCAAGGCTTTCTAATTCTAAAACAATATCACGACGACAGTTCTCACCTAAATCTGTTGGTGCAAAATCAAAATATCCACCTTTATCGTTTAACGTGGTCGTGATTCCACCATCTTCATCTAACTTAAATAAGAAGAATTCTGGTTCTGGACCTAAGTTGAAAGAGGTAAATCCAAGGTTGCGCATATCTTTTAATGCACGTTTCAAATTCCCGCGTGGATCACCTGCAAAAGGTGTGCCATCTGGGTTATAGATATCACAAATCAAACGAGCTACTTTGCCATGATCACTTTCCCAAGGGAAGATCATCCATGTTGAAAGATCAGGATACAAATACATATCGCTTTCTTCAATCCGAACAAAACCTTCGATCGAAGAACCATCAAACATCATTTTGTTTTCAAGTACTTTATCGATTTGACTAACGGGTACTTCGACATTTTTGATCGTTCCTAAGATATCTGTGAACATTAATCTTAAAAATCGAACGTTCTCTTCTTCAATGATTCGTTTAATTTCATCACCAGTTATTTGTTTCTTTACCATGGTATCCCTCTTTCTTTTTCTTTATATTATTCAGTCAAAGAATTGTCGTTGCATTCCTTGCGACTGATAATGCCCAGTTTTACTTAGCCCACCTTGCGCCAATATCTCATCACGAAAAATTTGTCGAACGTCATGATCAGTTAGCGGTTTTTTGCTCTTTTCTTCCTGTTTTTTGGCTTGAGCCATTTCGTAAACTCGTTTGATACCAGCCATATTTAATCCATCAGAAAGATAATCTTTGATCTCTAACAACAAGTCAATATCGTTTAATGAATACATTCGACGATTTCCTTCGCTTCTTTCAGGATGAACAAAATCTTGTTCTTCATAATAACGAATTTGTCGTGCGGATAAATCAGTCAGTTTCATTACTGTACCAATTGGAAATACAGACATTGAACGGCGCAATTCCTTTTCTCCCATCAGACGTCCCCTTTCGTTTAACAAGTTGGGTAAAGTATACCAATCAAAAAAACTACTGTCAACCGCTTATGTCAGGTTTTCTAACATGAGAGTTGGTTTTTTTTACAAAAAAACTTGAGCAACGATTCATTGCTCAAGTTTTCTAACTTTTAAAAAAAGAGAAAATACATAGGTCACTCTGATAAGAAAGAGACAACGACCATTTAACTATTCAGCCATTTAGAAGTTGACTTTGCAAATCCTTTTACTTCATATCCATTTTTTTCTTCTACAAAATGCTCTTTCAAAACGAGGGTTTGTCTTCGTAAAGCACTTAACGTTTGCCCATCCTGACTGGGTACAAAGAGCGTGTATGGCACCATCAATTCCAACAACTGCTGTTTGATCGCTTGCACTAGCTTTTCTTTCCCATCGGTACTTTGCGCCGATATCAATACATTTGGAAAGAGTGAAGGCGTAAATAAAGCTGGTTCAATTTGATCCGCTTTGTTATAGACTGTTAATACAGGCATCTCTTCCATCTTTAGTTCAGCCATCAACTGTAATACAGTCTGCTCCTGCAAAATACGATCTGGCGAACTTGCATCAACTACATGTAACAATAGATCCATGGATTGACTTTCTTCCAATGTTGAATGAAACGCATCAATTAATTGTGTCGGAAGATCTTGAATAAATCCAACCGTATCAGTAACCGTAATCTCAAATCCTTCTGCAAATCGCCATTTTTTTGTTAAGGGATCCAAAGTAGCAAATAACTGATCTTTAGAATACGTATCCGCTTGCGTAAGCAAATTAAGAATGGTTGACTTACCCGCATTGGTATACCCAATCAAACCAATTTGAAAGATTTCACTAGACTGTCTTTTTTGGCGGTTTCTCGCTCGATGCGCTTCTACAGCCTTCAACTCACGTTTTACCCCTAATATTTTATTACGGATATGACGTCGATCCGTTTCCAACTTGGTTTCCCCAGGTCCTCTCGTTCCGATTCCACCACCTAATCGAGACAATGACTTTCCTTGTCCAGCTAAGCGTGGTAAAAGGTATTCTAATTGAGCTAGCTCTACTTGCAGCTTTCCTTCTTTCGAACGGGCTCTCATGGCAAAAATATCTAAAATCAACTGGACTCGGTCAATGATAGGGATTCCTATTGCTTCTGAGACTAGCTGACTCTGCCGAGGGGTCATTTCATGGTTAAAGATAATCAGATCCGCTTCATGAGCATCCGCTTGTTGGATCAATTCTTGTAATTTACCTTTACCGATAATAGTTTGACGATCGACTTGCGGTCGTTTTTGCGTCAATGTAAATACAACTTCCCCAGAAGCTGTATTGGTCAGCTTGCTCAATTCTGCCATCGACTCAGTGAAGTATCGTTGATTCTGTTCTGTCTCAACGCCTACGATGATCACTTTTTCTTTTTTATTTGTCATCTTTTTCCTCCAACCACGTTCTGATCAATTGATCAATTTGCTCCATACTACTGGACTCTGCTAATAAGTCAAACCAATGTGCATCAAGACGATTACGAAACCATGTCAATTGTCGCTTTGCATACCGTCTCGAGTTCATCTTCAACTGCTCCACAACGTTTTCTAAAGATTCTTCTCCCTTAAAATACGGATAAAATTCTTTGTATCCAATGCCCTGACTCGCTTGGACTTCACCAAGTTCATACACAAAACGTGCTTCTTCTAATAAGCCTTCCTCTAACATACTATCTACACGTTGATTGATGCGCTGGTATAACAAGGCTCTCTCGGTATTAAGACCAATCATACAATAATCATAAAGACGTGCGGGTTCCTCTTGCGGTGTTGTGATACTGTAGCCAGTCACTTCAAATACTTCTAAAGCTCGAATCACTTTTCGTTGGTTGTTCCAATGAATTTTTTCCGCTGCTAGCGGATCTTTTGTTTTCAAATACTCCCAAAGTTCTTTTTTACTGAGTGTTTCAGCTAATTCTTCATATTTTTTTCGTACCGCTGTGACGCTTTCCTCTTTTGCACCCAATTGAAAATCATAAAGTAAAGATTGAATATACAACCCTGTTCCGCCAACGATCATCGGCAAACGACCACGTTCTGTGATTTCTGTGATCAATTTTCGTCCAGCTTTTTGAAAATCTGCTACGGAATAAGTTTCATTCGGTTCGATGACATCAATCAAATGATGGGGAATACCTTCCATTTCTGACGTGTTTATTTTAGCCGTCCCGATATCTAATTTTTTGTACACTTGCAGTGAATCCCCACTAATAATTTCACCGTTAAATTTTTTAGCCAATTCCACGCTAAGCGCTGTTTTCCCTACCGCTGTAGGTCCAACGATTACTAATACTTTTTCCATTATCATCCTACTTTTTCATTGTTTGTTTTATCCAAAATGCTTTTTGGGGAAAGTCTGTGATTATTGCATCTAGTTGTTGATCGAAACATCGTGTCATCTGCTGGTCGTCGTTGATGGTCCAGCATCTGATCGATTTGGGGAATGTCTCCATGGATGGCAAATGCTCCAAGTACCAGTCACCTCTAGGATGAATCCCTTCTATCCAAGGAGTATCTTCAGCTAACTGTACTTTCTTTTGTGACGTACTTAAAAGAAGATCCAGCTGTGCCTGAGGATCAATTTTTACTACTCGTTCCAATGTATGAAAGTTAAAACTGCAGTACGCATGTCGAAAAGGCCATTCCACTGCTTTTAATTGTTGAACTACTTTTTCTTCGATGCCAGCATACTCATATTTATCTGTTTTAATCTCGATCATTACCGTTCCACGATAATTCATTTCCCAAAAAAGATGCAAGACCTCTTTCAAAGTTGGCACTTTTGTTGCCTGAAACTCTGTATTGAACCACTTTCCTGCATTCAACTTTTTTATCTCTGCTAATGTTTTTTCCCGTACCAATCCTTTGCCATCCGTTGTCCGATCCACTTCCTCATCATGAATCACCACGATATGCTCATCTTTCGTCAAATGAACATCTAGTTCAATCCCATCTGCACCTATTCGAACCGCTTCGGCAAACGCAGGCAATGTATTCTCTGGATGGGTACCACTACTTCCACGATGCGCAAAAATCTGAACCATTTCATCACCACTTTCAGTCTCTTTGATTGTACCATAGGAAAAAGGCTGTGAAAAAGTCGTAATACTTCAAATGGTTAAGAATGAGGTTGACTTGTCATTTTAAAAAATGAGTAAACGGTATTCAATAAAGAACTCCTCAGCAATAAGCGATGATTTTCTAAAATATGAAAAGCTATAAAAAAGTCCTCTCTCATTTATAGTGTTCCCTCTATCGAAAATAAGCCGAAAAAACCAAAAATATAAGGAACTACTTTTGGATTCTTCGGCTTATTTCTAAAAGCTAGACAATTCTGTCACAACCTTGACTTTACAAATTATAAAAGTTTTTTGATCCTCTTCAATCTCAACTCAAAAAACAATTAGCTCCACACATTATCATTTGAGAAAAAGCCAATGGGTTGTCGCGTGACACTTTTTAATTGCGCTTTTTTTTCATTGATCATTTCCGTCAGATTATCCGTGAAGTTTTCTAAGATCACACGTCCACCTTTATAAGCATAACCGCCTATTTTCATCGTTTCGTCAGGAGAAAGAACGACTTTACGGTGCGCAATGTTTTTAAACAACTCCTCTAAGATGTAATTTGGAAGATAAAAATTATTTTGTGCAGCAAATGACTGTAAATAAGCAAAATCATCAATAGTGATATAACAATCATCAAATGCATCAAAGCTGACATATTCATCTAACAATGTTGCTCTTTTTTGCAAGATTTCATTGATTTTTTTATTTAGTTGATTCAAAGTCTCAATCTCTTTGACTTTTAATTCTAACTCCCGTCTTCGTTGCTCTTTGTTTTCAAGATGGCGCATTTGAACAACCATCCCGATATATACTAAAATAGCTCCTAATAAAACGCCAATTAAGCCTACGATGCCAACTACCAATTAGTGTTCCTCCTTGCTGTATTCTTCTATTTCATCATAACATAAACGTGCAAGCACAGACTATTTTCTAAAATTTTTTTATTTGACCTTTATTGACCAAGAATGTATACTACTTTTTAGGTAGAAGAAATGAATTTGTGTTACACTATTTGTAAAGAACTTAAGGAGGAACCAAATTATGAATTTAATCCCTACAGTTATTGAACAATCCTCTCGTGGCGAACGAGCTTATGATATTTATTCACGCTTATTAAAAGACCGCATTATCATGTTAAGTGGTCAAGTGACAGATGATCTTGCAAACTCGATTATTGCCCAATTGCTTTTCCTAGATGCACAAGATTCTGAAAAAGACATTTATCTTTATATCAACTCTCCTGGCGGTTCTGTTACTGCTGGAATGGCGATTTATGATACGATGAATTTTGTTAAAGCAGATGTCCAAACCATTGTGATGGGTATGGCTGCTTCTATGGGTAGTTTCTTACTGACAGCAGGTAAAAAAGGCAAACGTTTTGCTTTACCAAATGCTGAAATCATGATCCACCAACCACTTGGCGGCGCACAAGGTCAAGCGACAGAAATCGAAATCGCAGCTCGTCACATTTTACAAACACGAGAACGCTTGAACAAAATTTTAGCAGAACGTACTGGTCAACCTCTTGAAGTGATCGAAAAAGATACCGACCGTGATAATTACATGACTGCTGAACAAGCAAAAGCATACGGTTTGATTGATGAAGTGATGGAAAACAGTGCTGGATTAAACTAATATCATTTGTAAACTAAAAGGACGATGGGACTGCTCGATTGAGCGGCTCATCGTCCTTTTTTCAGTTGGAACGAAAGCTCGGTTTTTCAATGCTGTTCTTTAAACTTTCCTTCGTTATATTGTTCTCCAAGTTCAACGTAATGTTGAATATTTTGGCGATTCTTTTCAATCTCTTCTTCCGTTAAAGGACGAATGACTTTAGCTGGCCGACCAAACGCTAATACGTTGGGCGGAATGACCTTGCATTCGGTCACTAAAGAACCAGCACCAATCAAACTATTTTCACCGATCACTGCATGGTTCAAAATAGTTGATCCCATACCAATCAACGCACCCTTTTCGATGGTGCAACCATGAAGCATACATTGATGTCCTACCGTTACATTTTCAGCAATTTCAACTGGTGCATCATGGTCCACATGAATAACAGTACCATCTTGAATATTCGTTCTTGCTCCAACTTTAACCGTATTGCTATCCCCACGAATCACCGCTTGATACCAAACTGTGACCGATTCTGCGAGCTCTACATCGCCAACAACAGTTGCATTCGGTGCAATAAATTTTTGACTCATTTTTACACATCTCCTTTTTTGGCTTATTTCCAATTATAGCAGAAGATGGATTTCTCCTTCAAAAAGACTGGCAGCTATTATTTCATAGTCCCTTCAAGCACGCCTACTCTCTAGGGACTGAGACAAAAGTTGTCTCAGTCTCTTCTAGTATCTCTAAAAACGAATAAACGGTGTTCAAACATCAGCTCCTTGAAATAAGCCTGAATTTTTCAAAACATGAGAAGCTGTTTCAAAAAATTCTTTCTTATTGTCATCAGAGCTACCCGATGTTTTCACGACCTCTGATTCACGGCGTTCAAGAAGCAACTCCTCAACAATAAGCGATGATTTTCTAAAATATGAGGAGCTATTTAAAAAATCCTCTCTTATTCGCTCGGAGCTGAACGCTTCTTTCACGACCTCTTGCTAAACGGTGTTCAAACATCAACTCCTTGAAATAAGCCTGAATTTTTCAAAACATGAGAAGCTGTTTCAAAAAATTCTTTCTTATTGTCATCAGAGCTACCCGATGTTTTCACGACCTCTGATTCACGGTGAGACAAAAGTAGCATCTTAGGAAAATTTGCCGAAATTTACCAAAAATTTGAGGAGCACCAAGTAGGTAACAATCAACATCAAAAACTAGTTTTTGTGTTTCTTGTCAATTTTCGGAAATTCCTTCTTATTTCTTGATGCTGAACACTTTTGTCTCAACCTCTCGTTTTTACACAACTAAAGAGCTCAGAACAATCTTTCGTGTTCCAAGCTCTTTCCTTTTATCTATATGCTATCTAAACTGGTAGCTAAATTTTATCCATTTACTTTAGAAATATTGATTGAGCCGATATAGCCAGCTTTATAGTTTTCCACATTGATTAGTGGGCTTGTTTCTCCTTTATTTACTTTAAAAGTAGTTGTAAGTCGATAGTATCCTTTTTCTTCTAACACCCCATCTCTCATCAATGTGGTGTTAAGGAGTTCACGGCTATCTTTAGACGAAGTATCTTCCTTCAATGCCACTTTTACATAATGGTCACTCAACATATCGACCACTGGTTTCACATAAACGGTTACTCGATAAGTTGCATTTTCCTCTAAAGCTTCACTACCGTTAAAGATTTTATATACACTCGCATGCTGATCAGCGAAGAAAGTATAGTCACCAACTAAAGCATTCACAGGGTCTTTCACTAGTTCAATGTCATCTCCTGAGAACATTTTCCATCCAGCAGTTTGTCCGTCAGGCCAAGTATCATTGATTTTCACCGTTACATTAATCGTTTTTCTAGCCACTTCATTTACACTATTTTTCACTTCATAAGTGACTTGGTATTTTCCAGGAATAGAGGAATCAACGTTGTTTTCTACCACTTTGATTTTGTCTGTGATGTCTCCGTCAACACGATCATAAGCACTTAGATTGATTCGTTTGTCAAATGGATCAAATAACTCATCGTGCAAAATTTCAATATCATTTGCATGTAACTCTGGTTTTTCAAAAACTGCTGCAAATTGATTGATTCTGACAGTATGCGTATTGAAGTGTTCTCCTGTTGCAGCTCCAATCGTAAAAGTATATTTCTTTGATTTATCGATGTTTGGATTTTTCAATTCCCAATGTTGCCCATCATAATCTGCAGTAATAAGTTGTTGCTTGCTATTCCATTTTAACGTTAATTTTTTAAAAGTATTTGGCGTGAATTTAATTTGTTGCATAGGAGCTAAAGCGGTTAAAAATCCGCTGTTGGCATCTGTTGAAACAAATCCTCCATGAGCACCAACCATTTGAGCATGGTTGAAAGAAGTATCCGCATCATCTCTATCTGGCGCTTTAGAATAGGTATCCAATTCAAATCCAATTCCCTTTTTCAGGCCTCTGATACCTAGACCTCCACCATTAGCTCCAATGTCGCCAATTGCTCCTTGGTGGAAAGCCACACCTACCCCATCAGCACCATTTACATTATCACCTAAATTGACATCCATATCCAACAAGAAATCATAGTTCATATCAAGGGAGTCGATTCCAGATATTGTTCCTTTTTGAAATTGTTTCGATTGAGTAAGACGAGCTGTATGGGAATCAAGTTGGACGGCACTTCCATTAAATGCGACGATGTCTTTCAAATCAAAATTATTTTGATCCACATTTTGGGAGATAGCAATATTTTTATTGACTAAAACATTACTAGTTTCTGCATTTACTGACAATCCAACAACACTTACCCCAATTAATCCAATAGTTCCTGCACATACTTTTTTATAAAAGGTCTTTTTGTTCATAATAAATAACACTCCCATTCATATAGTTATTTTTTATACACTATCCTTTTCCGTTCTATCTGCATTTCACCATCTCTTTTCATTCTTTTAGTAAACAATTACGCGTAAAATTCATTTACTAGCAAGCATCCAGTAGTAGAAGCATTTTTGAATGCTATTTCGCCTCCCTTGATCTTTTTTCTACTACAAAATTATCGTAACGCTCAGATCCTATTATTTTTATTTTGTATAGTAGTCCAACAAATAAAAAAAGAGGTGAGACAAAAATGTTTAGCTTTAATAAATAAGAAGGGATTTCTGAAAATTAACAAGAATCATAAACACTCGTTTTTTGCTGTTGATCGTTACCTACTTGGTGCTTCTTATTTCTTGATGCTACTTTTGTCTCACTGTTTATTCGATTTTTAGAGATACTAAAAGAGACTGAGGAAAGTTTTTCCTCAGTCTCTTTATTCTAAAATTCTTTCTTATTTGCTCGGAGCTGATCGCTTCTTTCACGACCTCTTGCTAAACGGTGTTCAAACATCAGCTCCTTGAAATAAGCCTGAATTTTTCAAAACATGAGAAGCTGTTTCAAAAAATTCTTTCTTATTGTCATCGGAGCTACCCGCTTCTTTCACAACCTCTTGTTTTAATCGGTATCAAGCATCAGCAACATCTTCAGCAAATTGGCTATTGTACAGTTTTTCATAGAATCCGCCTTGAGCTAACAGCCCTTCATGCGTTCCTTTTTCGATAATTTGTCCTTGATCCATCACTAAGATCAAATCCGCATCACGAATCGTTGAAAGGCGATGAGCAATAACAAAACTTGTTCGTCCTTCCATTACACGATCCATTGCTTTTTGGATCAATGCTTCTAAACGAGTATCGACAGAACTAGTAGCTTCATCAAGTATCAAGATTTTAGGATCAGAAACCACGGCTCTGGCAATAGTCAATAATTGCTTTTGCCCTAACGAAACATTGTCACCTTCAGCGTTGATTTCCATTTCGTACCCATCAGGCATTGTCCGAATAAAATGATCAACGTTAGCTGTTTTTGCTGCGTCAACGACTTCATAATCCGTCGCATCTAATTTACCAAAACGAATATTATCAGCGATTGTCCCTTCATAGAGCCAAGCATCTTGAAGAACCATCCCAAATAATGAGCGGACATCACTACGACTCATCGTTTTAGTATCAATACCATCGATTTTTATTGCCCCATGACTCACATCATAAAAACGCATCAATAAATTAATCAGAGTGGTTTTCCCTGCACCGGTTGGTCCGACTACCGCAACTGTTTGACCAGCTTTTACTTCAAAGTTCAAATCTTGAATCAACGGTTTTTTAGGGTCATAAGCAAAATCAACATGTTCAAATGAAACATTTCCTGCTACTGTTTCTGGTAAAGTGACATCCACTTTATTTTCTTTTTCTTCTGGTTCATCTAAAATCTCAAAGACACGTCTGGTAGCCGCAGATGCACTTTGCAATACAGAAGATAACTGTGTGATATTCCCCATTGGCTGGCTGATTTGCCAAATATATTGGATAAATGCTTGTAATTGCCCCACAACGATGACACCCGTAATGACGTAAAAACTTCCCAATACAGCCATACCGATATAAGTAGCATATGCGGTCAACTGAACTAAGGGCATCATCAATCCAGATATAAAGGCTGCTCTAAATCCATAATGTTTCAATCGATGATTGACTTGTTTGAATCCTTCAAACGTTTTTTGCTCACGTCCATAAACTTTTAACACACTAAAACCAGTCATATTTTCTTGGACATAACCATTTAAATCCCCTAACGAATTTTGCATTTCTTGGAAATATTTTTGCGAAGCATTGATCACACGTTTTGAAATCCAGATAGATGCAGGAATCATGATCATCGAGATCAACGCCATCAATGGCTGGATATAAAACATCATCGCTGCTGCCAGTGTGATCCCTAAAATAGCATTCACCACACCGATAAACGCTTGCTGTAACGCCCCACTGACTGCGTCTACGTCATTCGTCACCCGAGATAAGATATTTCCTTGTTGATTTTTATCAAAATAAGAAACAGGCAATCGATTGATTTTTTCTTCAATATCTCTTCGCAAATCTTGCATTGCACTTTGCACGACATTCGTCATCAAAACACCTGAAAGTAATTGCGAAACACAATAACCAACGCCCACAATCGTGATCCAAATCAAACAATTGAAAATATAAGAAAAATTAATCGCTTCGTTGTTTGCAATATTGTGACTGATCTCAGTAGTTGGCAATCCGACAACGTAGGGTAAAGCAACGTTGAAAATCACCGTCAAAACAGTAAACAACAGCACAAAGAAAAATGTTAACTGATAAGGTTTGATGTATCGAGCTAATCGTTTTAAGGAAGATAATGTTTGTTTCATGCTAATTCCTCCTTCGATAATTGCGAAGCTGCGATATCATAATAGATTGGACAGTTTTCTAATAATTCACGGTGTGTCCCGATACCTACGACTTCTCCCTCATTCAAGACGATGATTTTATCAGCATGCATGATCGTACCCACTCGCTGCGCCACGATTAACACCGTTGATTCGGTCGTTTCTTTTTTCAAGCGAGCCCGAAGTTTTGCATCCGTTTGATAATCAAGCGCCGAGAAGCTGTCATCAAAAATATAGATTTCCGGACGTCGAATAATAGCTCTGGCAATCGCTAAACGCTGCTTTTGTCCTCCAGAGAAATTAGCTCCACCTTCGGAAAGAAGTTCATCATACCCATCCGTTTTCTTCGAAATGAAGTCCGTTGCTTGTGCGATTTCAGCTGCTCGCTCCATCTCCTCTTGCGTAGCATCTTCTTTTCCATATCTTAAATTATCTGCAATCGTCCCAGTAAATAACAATGCTTTTTGAGGAATAAAGCCAATTTTATCTCTTAATTTACTCAAGCGATAATCCCTGACATCTACGCCATCAATAAGGATTTCCCCATCACTTACATCGTAAAATCGAGGAATCAATTGAATCAACGTTGACTTCCCGCTACCTGTACTACCGATGAATGCGACTGTCTCTCCTGGCGAAGCAGTAAAACTCACATTACGGATCACGGGTTCTTGTGAATGTCCAGGGTAAGCAAATGTCACATTCTTAAACTCAATATATCCTTTGGTTTTTGTTTCAGATACACCATTTGGATCTTCTTTGATCGACGGTGAGGCATCTAATGCTTCTTGGATACGCCCTGCTGAAACAGCTGCCCGTGGATACATCATAAAGACACTTGCAAACAGCATGAAGGAGAATAATGCATGGAAAATATATTCAATAAATGCAATCAGATCCCCCACTTGAAGTGAACCAGCATCGATTTGAACCGCTCCGCTCCAAATAATCAAGACCATTACAATGTTAAACAGGAAGTAGAATCCAGGCTGTGCAACAGCCATTAAACGAAACAAGCTTTTCGAGCTTTTTGTATAGTTATCATTAACTTTCGCAAATCGTTTTTCTTCAAATTTTTCATTAACGAATGCCCGGATAACACGTAATCCTGAAAGATTTTCACGTAAAATACTATTAATCTTATCCAAATTTTTCTGTTGTTTTTTTGATAACGGTTCAGAAAATTTCGCAATCGCAACCACTGAAAGTAGTAAAAACGGTAGCGCTCCGATCACATAATAACTCAATGAAACACTGGTCCGCATAACCATATAAAGACTGACAACAAACATCATCGGTGTCATAAATCCGATCCGTAAGATATTTTGTAAGAACAGCATAATTTGATAAGCGTCGTTCGTCGTACGCGTGATCAACGAAGCAACCCCTAATGTTTCATACTCTTGGTGAGAATAACTCTGGATTTTCTTGAATAGATCATCACGAATATCCGCAACGATGTTCGTCGTGATCCGTGAACCGAAATAGCCTAATAGAATATTCATAATGATCCCAACCACAGTAATCACGACCATCAAGATCCCTTGTTGTTTTACATAACCAAAATCGTTGTTACGAATCCCGACATCAATCATACGAGCTAAAATCGTTGGTAAGCCTAACTCAATTAAAATAAAACCAAATACGCAGATGAAATTTAATAACAAATATTTCTTATAGCGCATGGTATAGTGCCACATCAACTTCAAACTCTCATCTCCTTTTAATTAGAATAAATTTAGCTATTAATAAAAATAATAGCACACTCCTATAGTATATAGAACACCTCTCTCATCAAAAATTTTTTTTATTACATTTAAATGATAAAAAACATTTTTCCTTTCCACCTTGTTGATTTCTATACTTATCCACTTTTTTATGCTAAAATAGCAATTAACTATTGTATGAATTCATACAGAAGGTACGGTTGAAAAAATTTCCGAACAGAGAAGCAAAACGAGGCTTGTCTCTTTGATTAGAATCGCTCATTTTAATCAAAGCATATCAAAAAACAGGTGGCTTGACCCCTCGTTTTGTGTTGTCTAAAAAATCAACTAGCTAAATTACTGCGACATGCAGATAAAGGAGACATAAACATGATTTACAAAGTATATTATCAAGAATCAAAAATCCGTAATCCTAAACGGGAAGAAACAAAATCACTTTACATTGAAGCAAATAGTGATGTTGACGCACGTCAACAAGTGGAAGAAAATACCCCATACAACATTGAATTCGTTCAACTTCTAGAAGGCAGTCATCTAGAATACGAAAAAGAAAATGCTGAATTCACATTAGTGGAGTTTTAAAATGAAACTTTCCATCAAAAATAATGAGACAGGCGTCTTTGCTATTGGTGGATTAGGTGAAATCGGGAAAAACACGTATGGGGTACAATTCCAAGATGAGATTATTATCATTGATGCTGGAATCAAGTTTCCAGAAGATGATCTGCTTGGGATTGACTACGTAATTCCTGACTACAACTATATCGTTCAAAATATACACAAAGTGAAAGCACTGGTGATCACGCATGGACACGAAGACCATATTGGTGGCATTCCTTATTTGTTGAAACAAGCGAATATCCCTATTTATGCTGGGCCATTAGCGCTTGCACTGATTACCAATAAGTTGGATGAACACGGATTGCTTAGAGATGCACAATTGCATGAAATCAATGAAGATACCGTGATTCGTTTCAGAAAAACATCGGTCAGCTTTTTTAGAACAACCCATAGTATCCCTGATGCGTTGGGTGTCGTTGTAAAAACACCTTCTGGTAATATCGTTGCAACAGGTGACTTTAAATTTGATTTCACCCCAGTCGGTGAACCTGCTAACCTGCACAAAATGGCACGGATCGGTGAAGAAGGCGTACTCTGCTTGCTATCAGACAGTACAAATGCTGAGATCCCAACATTTACAAAATCAGAAAAAACGATTGGTCTTTCGATCCTAAAGATTTTTGAGAAAATCGAAGGTCGGATCATTTTTGCCAGCTTCGCTTCAAACATTTTCCGTCTACAACAAGCAGCAGATGCAGCGGTTGCTACCGGCAGAAAAATTGCTGTTTTTGGACGCAGTATGGAAAATGCGATCGTTAACGGCCAACGTTTAGGCTATATCAAAGTCCCAGAAGGAACCTTCGTTGATGCACATGAAATCAATCGATTACCTGCGAATGAAACGATGATCTTATGTACTGGTTCTCAAGGTGAACCGATGGCTGCTTTAAGTCGTATTGCTAATGGTACCCATCGCCAAATCCAGATCCAACCAGATGATACCGTCATTTTCTCAAGCTCACCAATTCCTGGGAATACTACCAGCGTCAACCATTTGATCAATTTATTATCTGAAGCTGGTGCAGAAGTCATTCATGGGAAAATCAACAATATCCATACTTCTGGACACGGTGGTCAAGAAGAACAAAAGCTGATGCTTCGTTTGATGAAGCCTAAATACTTTGTTCCAGTCCACGGAGAATTCAGAATGTTGAAGATCCATGCTTCCCTTGCTCAAGATACTGGTGTACCTGCTGAAAATTGCTTTATTATGGAAAATGGAGATGTGTTGGCTTTGACTAGCGAAACCGCTCGTCCAGCCGGACATTTTATTGCCGGTGACGTCTATATCGACGGTAGCGGGATCGGTGATATTGGTAATGTTGTTTTGAGAGACCGTCATTTGTTATCTGAAGAAGGACTAGTTCTGGCAGTTGCTACTGTCGACATCAAAAAGAAAGAAATTTTAGCGGGACCTGATATTTTATCACGTGGCTTTGTTTATATGCGTGAATCAGGTGAGATGATCAATGAGGCGCAACGCATCCTTTTCCATGCATTGCGTGAAGTGTTAAATGCTCCTGATTGCTCTGAACATAAACTGAAAGAAGCCATGACAGGCGCTTTACAACCTTTCTTATTTGAACGAACAGAAAGACATCCAATGATCCTTCCAATGGTGATGACACCTGATGAAGAAAAATAAATGAAAAACTTATAATGGCTGCATGCGCCGACTACCTACATCTATGGGTAAAGTTCGGCGCAGTTGTCCATTATAAGTTTTTTTGTAACAAAAAAGAGCGTAATCACTTACGCTCTTAACATGTTTAAATAGGTGAACAACACTTATTTAGTTTACTCGCTCTACTTAAGCTTTTTCAACATTAGCAGCTTGTGGGCCACGATCTGATTCTTCAACATCAAAAGTCACTGCTTGACCTTCTTCTAAAGTTTTGAATCCGTCACCTTGGATAGCTGAAAAGTGAACAAAAACATCGCTTCCGTCTTCACGTGAAATAAAACCAAATCCTTTTTCAGCGTTGAACCATTTAACTGTTCCGTTTTCCATTAATAATACCCTCCTCGTGCCTAAGCACTTAATTGATTGTAACATTGCTCGCGTACGATAGAGGTGCAACAGATGTTTCAACTTCTATTCCCAAACAAAATTACAATATAATTGTACACTTGGTTCTTTTTTTTTGCAAGAAAGCTACTTCCACTTATTCAATTTATTCCTCTTCCATCAATCCCTCCTCTCTCAGACTAAAATACTGTTTGCATCCAATGATCAAATGATCTAAGACATCGATTCCCATCATCTCCCCACATTTTTGAACTCTTTTAGTAAAAAGCAAGTCTTGTTTAGATGGAAGAACATTCCCCGAGGGATGATTATGAACTAAAATAATTCTCGCTGCAGAATATCGAACAGCATAATGGAACACTTCTCTTGGATGTGCGATCGTTTGATTCAGGGAACCAATAAATAGCGTTTTTTTCAACAATACTTGATTCTTAGTATCCAAATAAATACAAATCAAATGTTCTTGTTTGTGATCCTTTAATTCTATGATTAATTGATGCGCTAATTCATAGCTGGCATGGATCGTGGGTTGTACCGCTACATGCTGTGTTTGGATTCTTTTTCCTAGTTCGATCAGTGCTTTGATTTCAAGAGCCTTAACCTGACCAATTCCTCGTATTTTTTCCAGCTCAGACAGCGTTGCCTGTCTTAATAGTGCAAGTCCACCAAATGTTTTCAACAAATTACCTGCTAGTTCCAAGACATTATAGGGATGCTGTCCCGTGCGTAATAAAATAGCAAGTAATTCTTGATCAGAGAGTGCTTTCTCTCCGTAAAGCAACATCCGCTCCCTTGGAAGTGAGGTTGCTGGCACAGCATCCAGCAAATTTTTTTCCATAAAATCCCCCCCCTTTCTTCTTCTCACTAATAAGATACGAAAAAAGGGGGGAGCTATTTTTATTTTTTTAGATATCCTGGTACTTCGTGTAGAGAAGATAAAACTGCTAACGTTTTTTGTTGCAAGTCTTCTGAAGGAGCCAACAAATCTGGGATCATGATCACTGGGATCTCCGCACTTGCTGCTGCAAGTATCCCGTTTTTAGAATCTTCCAGAACCAATGTTTCTTGTTTTTTCGTTCCTAGATATTCATGGGCAAGCAAAAAGATTTCTGGATCAGGTTTAGCACGTTTGACATTTTCTGCTGAAACAATCGTTTCAAAATAGTTTGTCAGTTGGTTCTTTTCCAATAATAGCTCAATAATATGACGTTGGTTACTAGAAGCAACAACTTTAGGTATTCGGTGTTCTTCTAAAAAGTCCAGTAATTCGATTACTCCTGGTTTTAATTGCACTGCACCTAAGGAAAACCGTCTAATCGTTTCTTCATAAGCATCATTAATGAATTTTTGGACATTATTTTTCCCAAAACTTGCAAAGATCTGATGATAATTTGCCCAAACCTCTTCATCTGATACACCTAGATATTTCAAATACAATTCTTTGTCGTAAGGAAAGCCCATTTGATCAGCAACCATTTGCGAGGCTTCATAGTAGACGATTTCTGTGTCAAAGAGTAACCCATCCATGTCAAAAATGACAGCTTTATAATTCATTTTTTCCTCCTAACTGTAACAATAGTGTTCGTACTTCAGAAATAAAGTAAAGGGAACCTGTAACCACTAAGACATCTTCATTGGTCATTTTTTCTAATATTTCAGCTAAACCAAATTGCCATAATGAAACAATTGAAACTGTTTCATCTACAAGATCAGTCACGGTGCTTAAATCCAATGCTTTCGGGTGTTCAAACGTCGTCAAATACAAATGCGCATTAGGAACTGCTTTTAATTGGGTTAGCATTGCTTCTACATCTTTTGTACTTAGTGCAGAAAATAAAATATTGATCCGATAATCTTTGAACTCTTTCTTCAAATTTTGAACCAAACGGCTGACTGCATGTGTATTATGAGCGCCATCTAAAATAACAAAAGGTTCTTCACTTAATTTTTCCATTCGTCCAGGCCAGTGCGCTTTTTTCAGCCCTTTGCGAATTTCTTTTTCACTAAATGGTATACCTGTCATCTTGCAGTAAACTTGGTATAGTTCAATTGCCATACCAGCATTTTCTGTCTGATGTTGTCCAATCATACCAATCGTAAGCGAGGTCATTTTTCCATGCTCATTATGAAATGAAAATACTTCTCCCCATTGCTCAGCTGGATGTTGATAAGTAACTTGATAGTTTTCGCCAAAAATATGAAGGGGGGCATTTCTTAGTCTAGCCTGTTTTTTGATTACTTCTAAAGCTCTTTCTTCGATATTTCCCGTAACGACAGGCACCCCTTGCTTGATTATTCCTGCTTTTTGGGCAGCGATTTCTTCAATTGTTTCTCCTAAAATATCCGTATGATCCAAGCCAATCGTGGTGATTCCTGTAAGTAATGGTACGGCAACATTTGTTGAGTCTAGTAAACCGCCTAACCCAACTTCAATAATAGCAACGTCGACTTTTTGACACAAAAAATAATCAAAGGCCATTGCTGTCAGCGTTTCAAACTCAGTGATTCCGGCAACTGCTTCAAATCGATCCAAATGTTCAACAAGTGGTCGGTATTTTTGTACAAGCTTGATTAAGTCTTGATCTGGAATTTCTTGTCCATTGATCGAGATTCGTTCATTAAAAGATTCAATATACGGCGAAGTAAATGTCCCCACTGTCAGTCCTGCTTCTTCTAGTAGACATCTCAGATACGTAACCGTTGAACCTTTTCCGTTGGTTCCTGCGATATGGATCGTTTTTACCTGTTTTTCAGGATGCCCGACTATCTCTAATAATGCCTCCACTCGATCTAGTCCCGGACGAGAGCCAAATGGCAAGCGGCTATGGATCCATGCGATTGCTTCTTCTATTTTCATCAACGTTTCCCCCATTCCATATTTATTATAGCAAAAAGCAAGCGGAATCACAGAAAAAGACGTAGTATATGTAAAAGAAGAAGAGATACTGAATAGCCAATTCTGATTCTACTTATTTGTGCTGACGTCTTGCTTTTTACTTAAAAAAAGAGCGGAAATGTTTTTCAACCACTTTCCGCTCTCTTTTGCATTTGTACGATTGTTCGAATGTCAGATTACTGGATGGTTCTTAAGCTGCGGATTCTTTCTGTAACTGCTGCTTGTTTGTCCAAATAATCTTTTTCTTTTGCCCGCTCTGCTTCAACCACTTCTGCTGGCGCATTGGCAACAAAGCGTTCATTGCCTAATTTTCCTTGTACTCGTTTCACTTCATCTGTCCATTTCGCTAGTTCTTTTTCTAACCGTTTGATTTCTTCTTCGATATTGATCAAACCTGCTAATGGTAAGAAAATTTCTGCACCTGTCAATACAGCTGACATTGCTAGATCAGGCGCAACGATTTCACTTGAGATCGTTAGCTCTTCTGGATTACAGAAACGCTCGATATAGCTGGTATTTTCTGTTAAGAATTGACCGATTTTCGGATCATTGATCTTAATCATTAATGTAATTGGTTTGGATAATGGTGTATTCACTTCAGAACGAATATTACGTACGGAACGAATTAGTTCTTTGAGTACTTCCATCCCTTTTGAAGCTGTTTCATCATTAAATTCCGGATGAACCACCGGATAATCAGCAACTACTAAAGAAGTACCTTGATGTGGGATGTGTTGCCAAATTTCTTCAGTAACAAATGGCATAATTGGATGCAATAGACGTAAAATTTGATCTAACGTATGCACCAAAATACTTTGTGTTGTTTGTTTTGAGACAGCATCATCACCATACAAGACTTCTTTACTCATCTCGATATACCAGTCACAAAAATCATCCCAAATAAAGTTATACAACTGACGCCCAGCTTCCCCAAATTCAAAATGATCAAAGAGTTCAGTAACTTTAGCGATCGTTTCATTTAGACGTGTCAAGATCCAGCGGTCTGCCACAGTTTTCTCGCCAGTTAGCGTAATATCTTCAACTGTCATGCCTTCACTGTTCATAATAACAAAACGTGAAGCATTCCAAATTTTATTAATGAAATTCCAAGCTGCATCCATTTTTTCATAGCTGAAACGGACATCTTGACCAGGTGCTGAACCGTTTGATAAGAACCAACGTAAGGCATCAGCGCCATATTTTTCAATCACTTCCATTGGATCAATGCCGTTTCCAAGAGATTTACTCATCTTACGTCCTTGTTCGTCCCGAATCAACCCATGAATCAAAACATTTTCAAACGGACGACGATCTGTAAATTCTAAGCTTTGGAAAATCATTCGACTAACCCAGAAGAAGATAATGTCGTAGCCAGTTACTAATGTGCTTGTTGGGAAATAGCGTTGATAATCAGCACTATTTTCATCTGGCCATCCCATCGTTGAAAAAGGCCATAATGCTGAACTAAACCAAGTATCTAATACATCTGGATCTTGTACCCACTCTTCACTATTTTCTGGAGCTTCCATCCCTACATACATTTCACCCGTTTCTTTATGGTACCAAGCCGGGATTTGGTGTCCCCACCACAATTGACGAGAGATAACCCAATCGTGAACATTTTCCATCCAACGTAAAAATGTTTGATTAAAACGTGGTGGGAAAAATTCAACTGCATCATCAGTCTCTTGATTTTTCATTGCTTTCTCAGCTAATGGAGCCATTTTAACAAACCATTGTGTGGACAAGCGTGGTTCAATGACTACTCCCGTACGTTCTGAATGCCCAACATTATGGATCATTTTTTCAATTTTAATTAATCGTCCGATTTCCTTCAAATCAGAGACAATCGCTTTACGTGCTTCGAAACGATCCATACCTGCATATTTTCCAGCTAAGTCATTCATCGTTCCATTTTCGTTCATCACATTTACACGTGGCAGATCATGACGGTTACCTACCTCAAAGTCATTTGGATCATGCGCAGGTGTAATTTTCACTACGCCTGTTCCAAATTCCATATCAACATACGTATCTGCAATAATCGGAATTTCTTTATTTACTAATGGTAAAATTACTTTTTTGCCGATCAACGCTTGATAACGCTCGTCTTCTGGGTGTACAGCAATCGCTGTGTCACCTAGCATAGTTTCTGGACGAGTCGTTGCAATTTCCACTACACCCGAACCATCAGCCAGTTCATAGCTCATGTGGTAGAAAGCACCTTCAATCTCTTTGTGGATCACTTCGATATCCGATAAAGCAGTGCGTGCTTGTGGGTCCCAGTTAATGATGTATTCACCACGGTAAATCAAGCCTTTTTCATAAAGTGTCACGAATACTTTACGAACAGCTTCTGACAAGCCATCGTCTAGTGTAAAACGTTCACGACTATAATCGAGAGACAAGCCCATTTTTGCCCATTGTTCACGGATATGGCTTGCATACTCTTCTTTCCATTCCCATACTTGATCCACAAATTTTTCACGTCCTAAGTCATAACGCGAAATTCCTTGTTGACGAAGCTTTTCTTCTACTTTTGCCTGTGTAGCGATCCCTGCATGGTCCATTCCAGGTAACCACAAGGTATCAAAGCCTTGCATCCGTTTTTGACGAATCAGCATGTCTTGTAAAGTCGTATCCCAGGCATGTCCTAAGTGAAGTTTTCCTGTAACATTTGGTGGGGGGATTACGATTGAATAGGGTTTTGCTTTCTGATCGCCACTTGGTTTGAACAAATCTTGTTCCAACCATTTTTCATAACGGCCAGCTTCAACTTCTTGCGGATTGTATTTTGTTGATAGATTTTTTTCTTCCGTCATACTGATGTCCTCCTTAAAAATAAAAAAAGTCCTAAAATACTTTCGTATTTTAGGACGTATTGATTTACGCGGTACCACCTAATTTGTAGCAGTTTCCTACTACCTCTCATGTGAGTTAACGATCACGACTCGTTTATCTCTAGGTTTTATCGGTTTGCTGTACACGATAAAGGGTTCAAGATAAAAACTCCCAAGCTACCTTCACTAGTCTCTCCTAAGAACGTCTCACCATCTCGTTCTCTCTCTAAAAGGCTGTAACTAGTTACTCCTCTTGATCAACGTCATGCCTCATTTTACAATGGTTCAATTTTAAAGTCAATAAAAGACGGTAAGAATCGTATTTCCCTAAATAGTACCTCTTCAGGCTTATGATTCGCCTATTATAAATAATTAACTAAACAATAAGCAGTAGTGACAATGTTTGCTTATTCAGAACGTGACTGTTCAAAGAAATTTTTTAAATTTCTTACAGAAGGCTGATTTTTTCCTGCTTCCTTCATTTCATTTAGATTATTAGCCTTATTTGTAGACTGATTCATTCGCTCCTCTAGTGTTTGAATTTTTATTACAGGGTGACTATTAGCCGTTTGAGGTGATTTACTTGTTAGAGATTGATCCCTGATTTCCTTGGGAATTGGTGTTGGTTGAATACCAGCGGACTTCTCTTGATTTAGACTATCAGCCACATTTGTAGACTGATTCATTTGCTCCTCGAATGTTTGATTTTTTATTACAAGGGGCGTTTTGGTTTGTTTATCTGTTAGAGAGTGATTACTGATTCCGAGAGGTGTTAATGTTGGTTCAATACCTTCAGACTTTTCTTTAGGTTGCTCCTTTTTTCTCTCTGGTTCCTTTACTGAATTACTTATTAGAGATTGATTACTTGTTCCCTGGGGCATTGGAGTTGCTTCAACATCTATATTCAGTTCTTTAAGTTGCTTCATTTCCTGTCTATGTGAGTGTAATTCCTCGAAACTCTCAACTAATCTTTTAATTTTCCCTCGATTCTGTTGGTGTTCTGAGTCTTTATTAAGATACCCTGCCGTGTATTTAGGATTTAAATTTTTAGATACACCAGATGAATATACCAAGAAAGACAAAACAACCTGAGAACAACAATGCTCATCCTTGATTAGTAATTCTTCAATCTGTCGATTCACATCAGACACTAATAGGTTTTTCGGACTTACGTAAGTATTTATAAACTGCTTAATCTTATCGATTTCCTGTTGCCACCACTCCCTTTCGAATGGAGTCAGCACCTTATTAAGATTGTTAAAATATTTATTATTGTTACTCTCAACTTCTTTAGTCGTTACCATCTTAAGATCAACAGAAACTAAAGGAATTTGTTTGCTACACTCGTCAATGACACTTTTTAATTTGGGATATGTATGTATAAAATGTTGTATCTCTTTTTTTTGATTAAGGATATTTGAAAATTGCTCCTCTATACTAAGTCGATCATCTCTAAATTCGTACACCTCAATCACACTATATTTTATTTGTTTTTTAATTTCTTCTTTTTTATTATTTAAATCTTTTTGAAACGTCTCAATTACTTTATTGACTCTCACTTGTTTTGTATTTTTTTTATTTTTTATCTTCAATAAACTATTTTTAATCTTATTTATTACAACTTGGGATTCCCTTTGCCGCTTTTTTTCATCCATTGATAAACATTTTTCCGTCCAATTGATGACATCCGATTCAGTAAAATTAATATTTCGTGAACGAAGTGCTTCTTTAATTGATTGAAGGAGAGACTCAGCTTGTGAAAGGTCCTTGGTTTCCTTTAATAGTCCTTCTCCGTCATCCCCAAACCTTTTTTTTAAATCAGTTACATCACTTGAATTTCCCCATTCTCTACTCATTACAGAATAAATGACTGTTGATAAAGTCTCTCCCTCCTTTTTTTGCTGGAGTGCTTCTTCGATTTTTGGAAGTAGTTCTTTTTTTGTCTGATAATCTTGTAATAGATTTAATGCTTTTTCCCTATCCGAACGATTCGAACAATCAATTCCTTCTTCACTTAGTGTATGATTAATCGTTTCCAGTATTATAGGAAAAAGGTAATCTACTTTTTGTTTTTTTAAATCTTTTCTTACTTCCCCCACTATATCAAGACCTTTTATTTTATCAGTAGGGGCAAGTATTATAGTTTGTGCTTTTTCTCCCATTTTCATGCTTATTGCGGATATTCTTAAGATCACTTCTTTTTCATTCAAAATTTTGTTTGTTTGAATCTTATCCTCTTCATTTAAATAAGTGCTTAATTGATTATTGACTTGTTCAAAGTTTTTTTCCGTCCAGTTTGGGTAATTAACTTTTAACTGAAGCATAATCGTTGCGATCTGCTCGGGTTTTAATTGTTTGAGATAGTCATTGTTCTCCAGTTTATTATCAATTGATCGAAGTCCATTCATGTGTCGCTGATTTTCGATTTCACTCAGATCTTTTTTCATCATTTCCGATAAGGAACTATTTTTTTTTGCTTCTGTCTCCTTTAATTCTTCTTTAAATGCCTGAACTGTTTCAAATTTGTGCCATTGATTTTCACCAAAAACAAGTCTCCCTAAATAGGATAACTGTTTTTTCGACTCTGGAGAATTCAATAATCTATAGGATCTATCAAATCGGTCTATTTTTGCCCCACCATTCAATAAATCTTCTAATTTATCCCCTAAATCTGATCGATTTTCTTTTTTTAGTTTTTCGATGATACTTTTTTTATAAAATTCTAAACGGTCCGTTTCTTTGAAGGAAGTATTGACATGTTGTCTAACAGACTCTTTTACTAATGTGGACTGAGCCTCAACATAAATTTGTGTCATCAACTCAACTGTTCCTTGTTCTTCTCCTCTTAATATTTCATCATACTTTACAGCCAACTCTGGGGTTACTTCTTTAGCAATCAAATAAACGAGCTCTTGATCAAGAAGTCTTTTTTTTGTGATTATGGTACTTTCTTTTATATTTATTTTTTTAAAATATGGAATGCTATTACCAATAAACGGCGAATCACTATGATTTGTAGCTATAGAAATATATGTTTTTTTTTCAGCTTCTGATAAATTCTTTCTTTGGAGAAGTTTAGAAATTATTTTATCTTCTCTCAAAAAGTCAAAAAACCATTTATACTCATTATTCTTAGGAGATCTATTCATCGTTTCAAAAAATCCATCAATTACGATTTCTCTACATCCTTCTTCATAATCTAGCTCCATATTGACTAATTGTTGATATTTTACACTGCCCTCGTTTAATAGTTCAAATGTACGAGCTAAAATATCCTCTTTGACTTTAGCTGAGTCCATGCCATATTGTAATTCTATACATATCTCTTTAATTTGTTTCTCGATTACATCTGTCAATAATTCCATTTTATTAATCCTAATCAAAACTTTATGATGAAAAAATTTCTCACCATCCATAGATAAACTATTAGTTAAAGATTTTAATAAGTTTAGCTGTTCTGTCAGATTTCTAGTTGGAACCATTAGAAGATCAAAAAGATGAATCTGATTTATTACATTATCAGAATTTTGTTGAAAATAGAGACAAGATTCCACGATCTCTCTCGTTATTACTCTCTCTTGTTGCAGCATTATTATCAGCTCATCAAGAGTGTCAAATCTGTTAATTACCGTCCCCCCCCCTTAATGTATCCAGTAATTGCTGATAGTCTGCAGTTATTTTGTAAGGGAATTTATTCAGCACTGCTTTCATTTGGTGGTATCCTTCACTTGTTTTGTCCGAAAACCGTTCCATTTCCATAAGAATTGTATTTTTTACCTTCTCTTGATTCATTTTTACCATCCTTTACATTTTTTTCGTTATGGCATCCGTGGCTTGTCTGTTTTGCTAGACATTCATATCTAGCCTAAATCATAAGAATTAAGGATTGTTACTTTTATGTACATTCAATCAAATCTTAAACTTCATTAGTATTTTTTACTCCAACTTGTTTCATAACCGCCTCCTTCAGGTTAACTTTTTTCTTACAACAGTGATTCTATCCATTGCATTCATCTTTATTACTGTCATTCACTACTAAAAAAAGGTTTCTTCTTTCAAAAAAACAGTTATTTTATAACCCCTGCACACGATGATACAATGAACTGAAAGCTATTATATCAGTATTATGATTGTAAACAAACAAAAATAGATATAAACATGCGTTATAAAAAAACGCTTAGAAACATTGGCTCTAAGCGCTAAAACTATGGATTGTCATAAAAAAACTTCTGAATATTTCTCGTTAAAAAATATAAGCGTTTGCAATTCTGTCGTCAAATCAATGTATTGAATATTCACATGCTTGGGTACGATCACTCGGTCAGGAGCAAAGTTTAAGATCGCTGATACGCCACCTTTCACGATTTCATCGATTGCTGACTGGGAGTGTTTACTTGGAACCGTTGAAATCGCAACTGTTACTTTTTCTTTTTTGACGATTTCGCCAAACTGTTCGATTGGATAAATGAATTGACCATCGATTTCTTGGTTGACGATTTTAGGGTCATTGTCAAATACACAGACGATATTCAAATTCTCATTTCTTCTAAAATTATTGTGCTTTAAAGCTTTCCCTAGATTTCCATACCCAACTAAGGCAATTCGTTTTTCCTCTTCCGTCTTTAAGATCCGATCAAATACTTCGATCAGATAAGGCACTTCATAACCATAGCCACTGCGCCCCAACTCCCCTAAATATGAAAAATCTCTACGGATCGACGCAGAAGGTACTTGGGTGATTTGACTAAATTCATTTGATTTAATCCGCTTCACACCTGAATCATTGAGCATTTTTAAATAACGTAAATATAAAGGTAGTCTTTTAGCTGTTGCTTTTGGTAAAACCGCTATTTTTTCTCCCATCTTCAAACTCCTTTGTTAATTTCTTCACATAGTCAGTTTATCATTTATCCTCTCTTAGAGCAACAGTAGGGAATATAAAAAAGAGTCTGGGATTGACTCCAGACTCTTAAATAAGTGTAAGAACAAATAAAAAGTAATGTTTTTAAAGTATGTTTTATTAAACATAAAAAAACGGTTCAATCTACTTTCTTATTCTTGTTAAAGCTCCACGATAATTTCAAGACTCTTATAACAAATCAGCAAATTCTTCTACTTGTTCAGCTTCGGTAGCTGTATGGATCGTTTCCATTTTTAAACCAGAAAGAGCTCGTTCAATCATTTCTTCGATTGGTAAACGTTCTTCGTATTGATGAACTTTATCAAGGCGTGGTCGAGTCTTTGGTTGAGGTGGGGCAAAAATCGTACAGCAATCTTCAAATGGTTGGACTGAAAGCTCAAAGGTATCGATTTGTTCAGCTACTTCAATGATTTCTAATTTATCCATCGTAGCAACTGGACGAATGATAGGCGTATTCGTTACTTCATTGATAGCAACCATGCTTTGTAAGGTCTGCGAAGCTACTTGTCCTAAAGACTCCCCATTAAGGATAATCAACCCATGGCGTAATCGGCGGATCTCATCCGTTAATCGCAGCATCATCCGTCGAGTAATCGTCATCCAGTAACCTTGCGGAATGTTTTTCTTGATTTCTTCTTGGATCTCAGTAAACGGTACCTCGATAAACTCAATTTTGCCGACATAAGGAGTCAATTTTGCTGTTAAATCTTTTGCTTTTTGTAATGCCTGCTCACTCGTGTAAGGTGGACTAGCAAAGTGGACCGCTTCAATTTCGACACCACGCTTCATGGCAAAATAACCAGCCACAGGTGAATCGATTCCACCAGACAACATCAACATGCCTTTACCACTCGTTCCCACAGGCAACCCGCCTGCTCCTTTAATCGTTTCATAGGATAGGTAAGCAGCATCTCGACGGATTTCTACCCGTAGTGGAATATCTGGTTTACGCATTTGTGCTTCTATATCAGGGAAGATATCTACCACCGCATTTCCTAACGTTTGATTTAATTCATTACTTGTTAATTCAAAGTCGTGGTCACTACGTTTCGCAATAATTTTAAAGGTTTCTTTTCCTGTATAGACTTCTTTCATGATAGCTTGAACTGCATCTTTTAACTTTTGAACATCTTTTTCGATTCGAATACTTGGTGAGAAATTTTGGATACCGAAAATTTTAGCCAATTTAGGTATAACTAACGCACTATCAGCACCATTTAACAGTAGGTGCATCCGGTCACGATCAGCATGGATCTTGATTTCGGGAAAATCACTCAATGCTTGACGAACATTTTGAGCAAGTTGCATAATAAAACTTTTACGGTTTTTTCCTTTTGTTGACAGTTCACCATAGCGGACCATGATTTCACTATATTTCACAAAAACACTCCTTATTGATTAATTGATGGTTGAAAATTTCTTATATAATTGTTTAAAAATGATCATAAATTGTTCTACTTCTGCCATAGAATTACTTTCATCTAAACTAATGCGGACAGCTGACGTAGCTAAATCATCAGGCACACGCATGGCATGCAACGTGCTACTTGCAAGATGTTTACGAGAAGAACAAGCACTGGTTGTAGAAATAAATATTTGTTTTTCTTCTAACGCATGAACAAGGACTTCTCCTCGAATCCCTTTGAGTGAAAAACATAAGATATGTGGTGCATAATCTTCTCCCTCTGAAAAAATAGTCACTTTTTCATAGGCTTTCAAAGCGTTGATCAATGCCTCTTTTAAATGTTTGGTGTGATCTGGCTTTTGAAGTTTTCGATCCAGTGCAATTCGTAAGGCTTTCGCCATTGCGACAATCGCAGGAACATTTTCTGTTCCACTTCGTTGATTTTTTTCTTGGCCACCACCATTAAGAAGCGGTGCTAAACGTCGTCCCTTCTTCCAATAAATAAAACCTATACCACGTGGTCCATGAAATTTATGAGCTGAAAACGTCGCAAAATCAACTCTTTCGGTCAGCCATTCAGATAAAGAAACTTTTCCGATTGCTTGCACAGCATCCACATGAAAATGGATTTTAGGGTATTCTTTTAGCAACTCACTGATTTCTAAAATTGGTTGGATTGATCCAATTTCGTTATTGACTGCCATGATTGAAACCAATACCGTGTCTTTACGAATTAGTTTCTTCAATTCATCAACAATGACAAATCCTTGATTATTTACTGGCGCTATACTAACTTCTACCCCTAGAGATTTAAGTTGTTCAGCTGTTTCACTTACAGCAGGATGTTCTATCCCAGAGATGATCATGTGGTTTCCATATTCACGTTTTTCAATCATCGTCCCTTTAAGTACCCAATTATCGCCTTCTGTCCCACCAGAAGTAAAATAAATTTCATCTGGAGTAACAGTGATCAGCTCAGCAATTTGTTTTCTAGCTTGTTGTAACAAACGGTTTGCTTGATTGCCTAAATCATGCAAACTTGACGGATTCCCAATAATCCGCTGACTTGTCTTTATATAGGCATCTAAACTTTGCGGAAAGATTGGGGTTGTCGCACTATTATCAAAATATATCATAAGAAACCCCTCTTTTTTGAAATTCTTTACTATTATAACGGTTGTCCCAATTGCTTTCAAGAGGAGGTTGTTTTTTCAGAAAGTTTCGTGTAATTGAACACGAAAAAAGACAACACTTGGTGGATTGACCAGTGTTGCCTTTTTAGTTAGTTTTATTAAACTAAATCAGGATTCTTAAAATAAAAATCTTCAATTCGCTTGAAAGCACCAGGTTCAACACGTTCGAGTGCTGTACCGATCTCATCCAGAGCTTCTTGATAATGATGTTCCTTATTGAATAAGTAATAACTTTTATCAATTGCTTCTCTGATTTCTTCATGTGTGTGGCGATAACGATTTGCATACTGTAGCATTTGTTCTGTCAGTGCTGCAGCATCCACTAAATCATGCGTTTTCTTATCAAGTAAGTCTAAATCTTCTTCACATAACGTAACTAAGCGATTGACTTCTTCCATATTGACTCTGATTTTATTTAGCACGATACTTAGCTCTTCAATCCGATCAGTTGCCACAAAGAAAAATTCTAAATAATCATTTGGTAGACCAGGCAAACGTTGTTGTTCTACAAAACGTTTCAAATTACGCAATTTAAATTCGAAAGTATCGATTTTTTCTTGCGCTTCTTTTTCACCTTTTCTTAACTCGTGTAGTGAGTCATCGATTTCAACTTGTTGGTTTTCGATATCTTCTAAAACTTTGAATACTTTTTTATAGAAAGTCCGTACTTCAGAATATGGTAACAAGTGTTGCTGGATTTGTGGTTTCATCTGTTCGTTTTGACGTTCGATTTCTTCCACTTCTGTTTGGAATCCGCGTACTCGACCAATTTCATTATGATTCAACGCATAACTTTGAGCAGTATGATCTAACTCAATCAATAATTGACGATTGTTTTTTGTGGCATGTTTGATGTATTGTTCAATGGTTGCTTGATTGGTTGTGACATAATTTTGGGCTTCCATTTCCCGCTCTAGAATGTCATAGAGCGAATCAATCATACTAGCAGTTTCACGATTCTCGAATTCAACCGTTTCAACTTCTGTTTTTTCAAGATTTGCTAATGAACTTTCAATACGATGGCTTACTTTTTCAATCTCACCAACAAGATCTTCTTCTGGGAAAACATATTGTTCCTGCATCAATTTTTCATAAGTTTGCTGGATTTCTTCCAGTTGTTCTGGGAAAGTAGTGTTCAAATCTTCAAATAGCGGCGGAACTTTTTTCATCAAAGCTTCAACTTCATACGTATGTTTTTCTGCTTTATCCAAAACTTCTCGAGCTTCAACAGGATCACCTGAAGTATTCAATGCAACAAATTGCGTGAATTCATTTTCGATCATCTTGACTTGCTTTTGCAATTCAGGAAACGCAGGACCGTATTCTTGCTCATCTTCTCTGATTGTTTCTTTCAGTTCTTCATAGACATCCAAAGCTTGCTGAACCGCTAGTGAATTACGTTCTTCTGTTTCACGTAACTCTTTTAGTCCATCACGAATCTCAGAAACTTTCTTTTCCATTTGGTCCATGGTTTTTTCTGCTTCGATCACAGCTTTTTTACCTTTTAAAAATCGGAAACTCTCATTAAGATTTTCTACTTCAAAAATTTGACTTTCTAACTCAGCAAACGAGGAAGTGGATATGTCATTCCATTTTTGACTCCATTCACGAAAGGTATTTTGGCTTTGCCCCACCAGATGCATTTTTTTAACATCATCGACTTCTTCAATCACAGGCAAGTCGAATAATTCTTCCTTGCGCTTTTCCAAGGCGTCCAATCGATCTTGGTTTTTTTTCTTCATATAGTAACTAACCAAAAAGACGACTAGGGCGACTATAATGATTGCTATGACGATTCCGATGATAACATTATTTCCCATTTAAGGTACCTCCGTTTTCAATATGCATCTATTTTTTATGCTTAGTTAAATAATTTGTGTGCATAAAACAATAAATACGTCTTCCGTGCAAAAGACATCTATTGTAAATTATAACACACAATTTTTAAGCATTCACTAACTTCATCGAAAATCTTTTATTCCTACCTAGAAAATAGCATAACCAGTATGAAACGCCGGTTTATTTTGGTTTGTTTCGTCTATTCAAGACTGTTTCTTTCGAGTCGCTTGGGCGATTTGCCGTTGAATTTCTTTGGCGATCTTAGGTTCAGGGGCACACTGCTCTTCCCAGTTATCAGGTTTTAATACCTTATTCGTGACCGGATGATAATGTGGTTTACCATCTGGGAATAATTTCCCCATGTTTGCTTGGTGAACGATCTCAAATATCTTCGTAGGATCAACACCCAATAATGAAAAAGAACCATAAGTAAAATATAAAAGATCGGTTAAAGCATCGACTTGCTCGATCAAAGGTGCTTGTCCCCATTCTTTTTTAGTCAACATTTTTTGTTCTGCTTTCTCTAATGCTTCGTGAAGAGCTGTTACTCCTTCGTGTAATTGTTCCTGATCTCCCTGACAATTGGCCGCAATCAATTCGACTAATTCTTCAATTTTAAATTCTGCACGATAAATGGCTGCTTGTTTCGAAAATGCAGTCGGTACATCAGGTGAACGAGGATCAAAAATTTTATGAAACTCTTCTACTTGTTGAAAGGGTGTTTTCTCAGACATCTTTTTCTACCTTCTTTTCTTACTTCTCTTAACATTTTTACTGAAGTCTAGTCTATCAACTGTTTTAGTAAATTAAACCATAATGCTTCAGTCCTTGATAAATTCCGTCTTTTTCATTGGTATCCGTCACATAATCAGCAGCTTGCTTAACTTCTTTTTGAGCATTCCCCATAGCAACCCCGATTCCGACACCTTCCAGCATCTCAATGTCGTTATAATGATCACCAAATGCCATGATCTCGGTCATTTCGATCCCCATGTCTTTGGCAAAGGCTGCAATTCCTGAAAGCTTTGAGCCACCTTTTGGAATGATATCAACGGTATACGCATTGGACCGTTGAAAGCTGCACTCCGGAAACCGCTCTTCTAATTTTTCTTGTTCTGATTCCTGACTCAATAAAATACATTGGTAAATTGGCTCATCAAGAATCTCCAGTGCTTCATATCGCTTTTTCTGCCGATGTGGGCTAAAAATTTGCAGTCCTTTTTTCATCAATCGAACGGGAAATTTTTTTGGTAATAAACTAACTAAACGTTTGATTAAAATCGACTGTCCTAATAGCATCGTGGTCGAACCAGCTAGTTGATCTCTTCCACCAAAAATGATCTGGCGATGGTTCTTATCAGCATATTCCACGATCTTACTTAAAACGACTTGATCAAATGGTTGATCTACAATCGTTCGTTCGGCAGTAAATACCAATTGTCCATTATAGACAACATACATATCTAATTCCAATTCATCAATCACTTCTTTGATTTTAACTGGACTCCGCCCAGTTGCTACACCACACAATATCCCATTTTTTCTAGCATAGCTAATCGCACGTTTAGTCGAAGCAAGTGCTTTTGAACGGTCGTTGACTAATGTGCCATCAATATCAAAAAAAATTGCTTTGATCATTCAACGCTCCCTCTCTAAAATAAATCCATTTGTTGTGGGTTTAAGCCTTCCGGTTTTATTTTTAATATTTTTTGTAAAGCTAACGCATTTTCTGCAGCATCTCCACCAGAATTGTTGTTAAAGATAACTCCGATTTCTTTCGTTTTTGAGCTAACAGAGTCAATAGCAGTTGCTAGTTCTCTCAGTTCCTGCTCAGAATAGCGATAAAGAGTTCTTTTTTTACGCCAATCTTTATCATTGGCCTGCCAACCTTGAGCATTTCTTCCGTGAAACCTGAAAAGAGCAAAGTCTGGATTCGTGATGAATGGGTCAAAAGGAACTGTTGTGTTTAACAACTGTGGTTCATCAATTACTGCCAAAGAAAATTCTGCTCGAGTCATGAAGCTTCTCGTGCGCTCAACGAATTCCTCACTGTACCACGAAAAGTCCCGAAGTTCGATTGCTACCGGATAGCCAGCAAACCATTTTCGAAGCTTACGTAGGTATTGTACACTTTCCTTGGTGCATTTAAAGGAAGCTGGAAATTGGACTAAAAAACAAAAAAGCTTGTTCGCATCACTCATTGGTTTCATTACTTCCAGAAATTTAGCAATCATTTCTTCTTCTGTTTGATAATATTTTTCCCAGTCTCCTTGACCACTAATCCCTTGATACGCCTTAACAACAAAACGAAAATCATTTGGAACCTCTTGCACCCATTTTTCTACCGAAGTTCGTCTTGGGATTCCATAGTAAGCTGTATCAAGCTCCACTAATGGTAAATATCTAGCATACTCATAAAGTGTGTTATTCTTTTTTCCAGTCAATTTATCATGTTCTTTAAATGAGGTTAATCCGATTCGTATCATTTCAAGCCACCTTTGCTTTTCCATCCAAAAATCAACTATGTATAGTGAGATTTACTACTCATTGCTCAATGCCACGGATAGCAAAACTCTTTCATATAGTATACAATAAGCGTTAAAGCCTATGCAAAATTATATGTAAGGAAGTCCGAAAAAAAATGAAAAAAATTCTAATTTTACACACTGGCGGAACGATTGCCATGAGAGAAAATCTTTTAACTGGTGGAGTGAGTCCTGATGTTGTGAATCCTTTGCTAGATGCTGAAATTGAAATTCCAGAAGATGTTGATTTAGTAATAGAAGATATCTTTAATCTTCCTTCACCTCATATCATGCCTAAACATATGTTGATTTTAAAAAATCGGATTAATGAAGCCTATCATTTGGGGTTTGACGGTGTTGTAATCACTCATGGAACAGATACGTTAGAAGAAACCGCCTTTTTCTTAGACACGACGATTGGAGATAAACTGCCGATCGTACTAACTGGCGCTATGCGATCCAGCAACGAATTAGGGAGCGATGGGCTGTACAATTTCGAGAGTGCTATTCGAGTCGCTAGTTGTAAGGAAGCAAATGGAAAAGGTGTATTGGTCGTAATGAACGATGAGATCCACTCCGCACGTTACGTGACCAAAACCCACACGACAAATGTTGCCACTTTTCGTACACCCACATTAGGTCCAATTGGTCTAGTAACAAAACATCGGATCTTATTTATGCAAGAATTACTAGAAACTACACGCTTAGATATCACTTCAGTCAATGGTACGATCCCAATCGTTAAGGCTTATGCAGGGATGCAAGGTGACCTATTAGAAGCTATCGCCCATACCAAAGTAGATGGCCTAGTGATCGAAGCTTTAGGAGCTGGCAATTTACCACCACAAGCTGTAACAGCTTTGAAAAAATTATTAGTACAAAAAATCCCAGTGGTCTTAGTTTCCCGGTGTTTTAATGGGATAGCAGAACCTGTTTATGACTACGAGGGTGGCGGAAAAGAACTAGCAAATATGGGGATTATTTTTTGTAATAGCATCAATAGCCAAAAAGCTCGCATCAAACTACTGATTGCCTTGAATCACGGGTTAAAAGATCAATCATTGATTTCGTTTATTACTCAATAAGTTATAGCTAAATCACATACGAAAATTCCTGACATTAAAATTCCGTTCTAAAAAAAATCCAGAGTTCGTTTAGCAATTGAACCAATTTTACGCATTCTTTTTTCAATCATTGAAGGTTATCGATCCTTACCTATTACTGGATATCCAAAAGTCTTATTTCCATGTTAGAATGTCCAAAAGTATGAACACCTAAAGAATTCTTTGTTATTTAGCACTTCGGCAATCAATCAAAAAAGCTCAAAACAGTTTTGTTTTGAGCTTTTTTCCCTTGTTGTTCCTGCTTATTTCCCAGAGCTAGACACTTCTGCGACAACCTCTTTCCGATTGGAACAACGTTTGCTATTAGCAGTTTATTTATTTTTCCAATTGATATTTGCTTCACAATAGAGTTGTTCTTGCATTCTGATTTCATGTCTTGTTTTCACACCATGTTCCATCTCTACTTGTTCATAATGACTTTCAATTTCATTTCCATATTCCACTTCTTTGTCAAAACGGATCAAAACTTTTTCTGGTACATGTGTCGTCAAGAAATCATAGCCTAAGACATCAATAATCCAGTTGAAATACATGGCATTGTTCACATGTTGGTTACTATCGATATCATAGAAACGCACGCGATAAGGTAACATCATGCCCGATTCGATCTTTTCTATTTTTTCTTGCCGTTTGATTTTTTTGATTTTTTCGCTTTCAAACGGCGCAATAATTTCCTCATTGACACTACTCATTTTCCGATTCACAAAATCCATTAATACAAAAACTGATTCTATTTTTACCAGTTCTGTACCTTCTTCATCATGAATCCAAAAATTACGATAACAAAAGAATTTATTGTACTCCATGGCTTGTGTTGTTATAGAAATCGTCTCTCCTACTTTTGGCAAACGAGTGATTGTCATTGAATAATTGGTAATGACCCAAGTCAGTCCAAAACTATTGACAAATTTACTACCACGATCAAGCGCATCACTTTGATCTTCCGATGTCTTGATCACGATTCCTAACATTGATGGAAATGTCATGGTCTGATTAATGTCACATTCATAATATGAAACTTCATGTTTTTTTGTATATCTCTTTGCCAAAAAAACACCCTCCTCTTATCTTTTCGCTAATAATTGATCCACTTGTGAACCATAACTTTCCCCAAACATATTTAGATGGGCTAACAAATAATATAACTGGTAAATCGGCAATCGTTTTTCCCAATTTTTTTCCAAAGGATAGACCATTTGATAACTTTGTAAAAACTCTGGACGAAACCCACCAAACAGCTGGCTCATAGCTATGTCCTGCTCACGATCACCGTAAGAAACGGCTGGATCAACGAAGACTGGTTCTCCTTGCTGATCAAAGAACACATTACCACTCCACAAGTCGCCATGCAAGAGGCTAGGGACAATCTTTTTATCACTAAAGTTTTCTAACACGTATTGCTTAAAAGAAATAAATGTTTCTTGGCGGTTTTGATTCCAATGGTTGTTTTTTTGTGCCAAAGCAATTTGACTTTCTAGACGATTTTTGAAGAAGAAAAGCCACCAATCTTCTTCCACATGATTGAATTGCGGAACGGTCCCTAAATAGTTTTCCTTTCGATACCCAAATTGAGGAGCGGTTACCTTGTGCAATTTCGCCAAAGAAACGGCTAGATCTTTTTGATCTCCTTTGCCAGGTTCGATCCATTCCATCAAAAGATAGGCACCATCTTTTTGTTCACCCAGCATGTAAGTTTCAGGTACTCGAACGTAGGGAGCTAGTTCTTTTAACCCATCCACTTCCGCTTCAAAAAAAGACTTTCCAATATTAGGATGAAGCTTTAAGAAATATGATTTATTTTGCTCTTCAATTCGATACGTTTGATTAACGTCCCCACCAGTGATAGGTATCACTTTGCCTTCTAATTGGATTTCTGCTAACACCGACTGAATATTCATCTCTACTCCTCCTTACATGCTTTTCCAACCTATTTGTTAGCTATCATTATATCACAGAGAATCTAAAACAAAGAAAATGAGTCTAGTAACTCTTTGTTCAACAGTAAAAGTCCATTGCTCATATTTATAGACAAAAAAAGAGAGGCTTCTTTCAAAATTAGCAATCCTACTAATTTCGAAGACTAACCTCGTCTTTCTTTCAATCCCTCATTTACTTTCTTTTTCAGTAATCTGAGACACCAATTCGTCTATTTTCTTCATACTTTGAGTAGAATCAGTTTTTTAAGCCAATGCGCCCATTGGATCCCAAGGAGCTAAAACGATTGGTTCTTCATTGAAGGCTTGGAGTTGCTCTTTCGACAACAAATCTTTGCGAACAACGATTTGATACGTATATTCGTTCATCCAATCGTCACTCATAACAAAAAAGCCTTTATTGCCAACTTTTTCACCCCAGCTATTTTCCACTTTCCATTTCGTTGATTTCCCATCAACAAGATCGACTCCCGTCAATACCATCGCGTGGGTCATTAAGCTTTCACCATAATCTAAACGTTGTGCTTTAGTCATCGTAAAATCTACATCGAATAAGTCATCCATGTCGTAAACATCCAGTGCCATGATCCCACTATCTCTAGTTGAAGATTGTCCGACATCACAACCAAACCAAACAGACTCTCCTTGTTTCAGTTGGGCAACAGCCAACTGTTTAAACGTTGACATATCTACGTTCAAATAACGAACTTCTTTCCCGCCAACCACATTACCTAACATTTCTACAGTGTAAGAACGATCAAAAGGTTTGTCTTTTGTCGGTGCATTGATGATGCTAACGTAATCATCTAGTTTTACACCAATATATTTATCATAAAAGAGTTGAGGTGTAAGCTGTTGGTCAATATGATAATTGTTTTCTTCGTCACGGTATTCAAAATCAAATTCTTTTGGTGGTGTTCCTAAGGAGATGGCTAAAAATTGATAGATTCCTTCTAGCATTTCCTCTTTTTTTGCTTGAATCGCTTCAGCAGTTTCACCACCGGCAATCATTTCACGTAAGACCGTCGCATCTTTACGCAACAATTTATTCAAGTAATTATTTAAATCTCGTGAATTTGAACTATTTGCACTTTCTGGCATAACAGATTTAGGAACTACACCATATTTCTGGAAGAGGGAAACGATCATATCCCATTGTCCGCCATCTTGTTGTGGGGTTGTTAATAAAAAGGCTACTTTTCGGCTATCTAAGGCATCATTCCCTGTTGCGATAATATTTTCATAAAAATAATTAGCTTTTTCATATTTGTCCCAGAAAAACGTATAGTTTTGTGATAATTCAAATTCTTTCAAATGGAATTGATTGAGCAATTTATGTCGGAAAGTATTTAATGCTGCAAACATCCAGCAACGGCCAGATTGTTTCTGATTTGAAACCTTTCCCGTTGATAAATCAATTGAAAAAACCGGTGTATTAGACACATGGGCAGCCACATTTTCAGCAGAAGCGGTGATCCCATTTTTTACTACCGCTCTTTGTAGAGCTTGTTGCTTGTTGTTTTCTTCAAAACCTTTTGCAAATTTTTTCGTCATTTCAGGTGTAATAGCTTTCATCCAATCATCCTTCCAATCAAAAATATATCTTTAATTCTACCCTTAAGTGGTTTGAAATACAACGACTCACTTTTAATCGTTACAACAAATCGACTGAATCCCCCTCACGACAACCCTTTTTTGTTATTCTCAAAAGTTTTTGAGAATAACAAAAAAACCACAGCCTCTAAGCTGTGGTTGAAGTACTCCGGCAGTAGGACTCGAACCTACGACATCATGATTAACAGTCATGCGCTACTACCAACTGAGCTATGCCGGAATCAAGTACATGTATATAATATCAATTTATCTTAAATAACGCAATACTTTTTTTACATATTTTTTTGTTTTTTCACAAAAATCACTGCACAAAATTTGTTATTTATACAATTTAGAATGATCATCCTATGAAACCGAATTTTTTTTGTTTTAGATATTGACAAAATTGATTATTTTCGTTATTCTATTACTTGTATTAAGAAATCATGCCGCTTTAGCTCAGTTGGTAGAGCGCTTCCATGGTAAGGAAGAGGTCGCCGGTTCAAGCCCGGCAAGTGGCTTACTTAGATAACGTAACCTGTTGTTTTAACAATAAGGTTACGTTGTTTTTTTATCTTCATTTTTTTAAATACTATATGATTTTATAGCTAATAAAACTAAGCTGTAATGAATAGCTAGTTGTAAATAAACGTAAAGGACTAGTGCCTTAGATATAAATCTTACGTTTACTCTAATAACGAGTAAACAGTGTTCAATCAACCACTCCTTGCAATAAGCCTGAATAATTTTTCATAATATGAGAAGCTGTTTCAAGATCCCCATCCTTATTGGCCCTGCAATTACTCATCGCAGTTTCTACTTAGTGAGCGCTCAGATCAAAACGCTCTTTTCGCATCCTCTGATCTACGATGTTCCAAGTAGTATCGAAAATAAGCTGGAGAATCCAAAAAATAAGAAGAACTATTTTTGGATTCTCCAGCTTATTTCTCAGTGCTAAACACTGCTGTCACAACTGCATGTCTTTAAGGGCGTAAATCAACTAGAGGGACTTGGTTATCCAAAGTTCCACTAGGGGATTCAAGTTTAAAACTATTTAAACGGGGGTCTAAAGTTAACGTCATCGTTTCATCCATGTACATTTTTGAATAGTCTTTGATATAAATGGCTCCCATATCACTGTCAATCTTCATTGGATAGTCTGTTTTCTCTTGTTTGCTAGCTAATAACAATAGACGGAAGCTCGTATCTAACGAACACACACCCATCTTAGAATACTTACCCACACCATCATCTAGGTCAAGAATGATGGTGGCACCTTCTTGGATATACTTTTCTAATCTTTCCTGCGCTTTTTCAGATATTTTTAAATACATATTACCTTCCACCTCCAACTTTCATTACCTTACGATGCTAGCACGTTTCTTTCTATGAAGCGAACCATCTGCTCAGTTCCCGCCTAAACCATTCCTTTTATTAAAAGTTATCTTTTGAAATACCAGACTAATCGCATCCATTAAGAAAAACCTATTGTTCAATCGCACTAATAAATTAACTAGTCTTATACTGTGCCCAAAATATATAAAGACAAAAAAACACGATAGAAATTCTATCGTGTCTAAATACTCCGGCAGTAGGACTCGAACCTACGACATCATGATTAACAGTCATGCGCTACTACCAACTGAGCTATGCCGGAATCACCTTGTTCGTTTTTTACAACGAACACACACATAAGATAAACTTATGGGGT